>DFZP01000103.1:7885-8413 GCA_002382125.1 Firmicutes bacterium UBA4053 | reverse complement strand
CGTCTTTGTAAGCACACCTTTAAGCAGTATCGTAGCGGTATTCATGATAGAAATGGCCCCCGGCTGGGGACAAAGAATAATTCAGCCGGCAATTGAATTGCTGGCTGGAATTCCTTCTGTAGTATACGGGTACATAGGTTTAAGCGTGCTGGTTCCCCTGATCCGGAATCAGATTGGAGGAAACGGGTTTAGTATACTGGCAGGCTTTCTGGTTTTATCGGTAATGATCCTGCCCACCATAATCAGCGTTAGTACGGATAGCTTACGTGCCCTCCCCGGTCAGTGGAAAGAGGCGGCTTTTGCCCTTGGATCCACCCGCTGGCAAACCATCCGCCTGGTACTGATACCGGCCGCCCGCTCGGGATTGATTACCGGCATTGTACTGGGTCTGTCCCGGGCTTTTGGGGAAGCTCTGGCAGTACAAATGGTAATTGGAAATACGCGCCGCATACCTACATCCATTCTGGACCCGATTATTACTTTAACCAGCGCCATTACCATGGACATGGGCTACACCATAACAGGTTC
>DFZP01000103.1:0-7826 GCA_002382125.1 Firmicutes bacterium UBA4053 | reverse complement strand
TTTTGTTTTTTTTATTGATTTATATTTTCCTGCACGGACTGAATACCATTAACTGGCATTTTCTTACCTCTCCACCGCAAACTATCAGGGTAGGGGGAGGGATAGGACCGCAATTTTTCAATTCCTTTTACCTGCTTATCCTGACCATGTTAATCACCGCTCCCGTTGGTTTGCTGGCGGGGATCTATCTGGCCGAATACGCCAGACAAGGACGAACCATCGAAGCAATCCGCCTGAGTATTGAAACCCTCACCTCCTTGCCATCCATCGTGGTTGGATTGTTTGGTTTATTGGTTTTCGTAAATATGACAGGCTGGGGGTATTCCTTAATGTCCGGAGCACTGGCCTTATCGGTCATCAACCTGCCTTTAATGGTTCGTATTTCCGAAGAAGCTATCAGAAGTGTACCGTCAGAATCGCGGGAGGCCAGTTTCTCCCTGGGAGCCACACGCTGGCAAACCGTCTGGAGGGTAGTCCTGCCTTCCGCCCTTCCTGGTCTGATTACCGGCGGCATTATTGCTGCTGGTAGAGTATTTGGCGAAGCGGCAGCCCTTCTTTACACCGCAGGTATGAGCAGTCCCAACTTGAATTTTAGCAACTGGAATATTACCGACCCTACTTCTCCTTTGAATCCATTTCGTCCTGCAGAAACCCTGGCAGTACACATCTGGAAAATAAATTCGGAAGGGTTAATCCCGGATATCAGGCGGGTGGCTGATGGTGCAGCAGCCGTGCTGGTACTGGTAGTACTAACCTTCAACATCAGTGCGCGCTGGTTGGGCCGCTATATTTACCGTCGACTGACTGCTACTTAAAAAATAAGCCCACTACATCCTTCTTTATAAATCATAAATCTTAGGGTTGCCAGAAAAAACCTGGCAACCCTAAGATTTTTCTCTAGATGAATTGTTCCTGCTGACGTTTGGCTCATCTATTTTCCCTTTCACCTGTCAGTTTAGTCATTTGAAGGAGTAAATAATGATTTTTGACTAATCAAAGGATAGAATGAACAAAAGAGATGGCGCTCTTAACCACGTGTGAGGAAAAAAGATGAATGATTAGACCTGACGAAAAGAAACATAAGTTAATTTCTAAAATGTGTATGCTTGAGAAAAATAAAGTTTGTGATAACTGTTGCGAATGTTATATTTGCAGCATAAATTCATCCAAGCTATGTGACAACTGCGGAGAGTGTTTGGAGTCAAAAGATCAACAATAAGAAGGAGGACGTTTTTATTTATTGGTTCCCATAATAGATATTATGTAAACTAACTTATTTAAACCCCCCCCCTCTTAAAATACCCGACGGACCTGTTGAGAAAGGTGACTGAGTAGCTTATTGCTATGCTACCTATCGATCAGCTTCTGGTAGCTGTCCACAAGACTTAATGCACAGTTCCGGGCAGAGATTTTTTCAGCATTCTTCCTGGCTTTTTCACTAAAGCTTTTCCTCAACTCATCATCAGACAACAGCAAAAGAATCTTTTTTATAAAAGAATCATGGCTTAACTCGGTTAAAAACCCGTCTTCACCATCTGCAACCATCTCGCTGACGCCGTATGCCTTAACGGCGACTACGGGCAAGCCTGCTGCTTTAGCTTCTGCAATCACCAGGCCCTGAGTCTCGGTCACCGAAGCAAATACAAATAAGTCGGCTCCTGCGTAATACTTAGCCACCTCATCTTTTGGCCTTTTGCCCGCAAAGAAGACTCTGCCCCATAAATCCTGTTTTCTTACACGGCGCTTTAACGGTTCTTCCTCGGGGCCGCCTCCCACCAGCACCAGCCTTGCCCTGGGAAATTCAACGGCAATCCTTCGAAAAGATTCCACCAGAAACGTTATGTTTTTTTCCTGGCCTAACCGGCCTACAAAAAGAAGTACTTTATCCTCCTCTGGAATATCATACTGCCGCTTCAGCCATCCCCTGTCCGGGTATGAAAATTCCTCTATTTTTATCCCGGTGGGAATGGTTTTGATTGACACATAAACTCCTATTTTTCTAAGATAGTCGCCAATAACTGCCGTAGGAACTATTACCAAATCGCAGCGATTACAAAAATTACGTGAAATAAGCCTGGTGATTTTTTTGGTAATATTTTGAGCAAAAGGAACATAGTGGACATACTCCTCATAAAGAGTATGAAAGGTAAATACCAGCGGTATGTTTAAGCGCCGGGCACAGGCAACTCCTACCCTACCCAGCATGAAAGGCGAATGAACATGGATAACCTCCGGGCGCCACTTACCCAGAACAACCCTTAATTGTGGAGAAAAAGGTAAGGCCAGGGCAAAATCCCGGTTGGTCGGGGCCGGAATGGATGGAAAACGGAAGACCTGCTGCTCCTGCCGGCAACCAGGGTAGCCGGGTGCAAAAACATATAGCTCGTGGTCCATGGTGACTAATTCCTCTTTAAATGTCTCAATCGAATGTACCACGCCGCTGGTATAAGGAAGATAGCTATCTGTAAAGATACCCACTCTCACCTGCTTTCCATCCTTTCGCTGCTAACCGGCCAGTGATACTCTGCAGAAAAGATACGCCATCCCTGTCTTGTTTTTTCCAAAACGTATTCAGCCTCCCCTTCCTCACTTTCACCGGTGACTAGATCAGTATCCTTTAAAACGGTACCTACTCCTGCTCGCTTGCCGGTTTGCCACAGCACTTCCATTCTGACTAAAGAAACCTGCCAGTACCAATCAGTAGGCTTACGAATAAACTCCCAGGCGCTAAAACTTAGTTCATCCAATAAAGGACCCGTATAATAGCGCGATAAATTTTTCCTTACCTCCTCCTTGCTTTTAGAATTCCACCAACTGTTATCCCCTACCCCACCTTTTATAATTTCTGACAATTCTTCCTTTAATGCCGGTTCGTCATCCTTCCCTGGAAGAACCTTACTCATGCATAACCCCGTAACAAAGAAACATAGTAAAAATGCAGTAAACCAAACAAAAAAACTCTTTTTACAAAATCTACAAAAAATACCCCCGGCTCTTTTTATAAACAGTTGACGCATGTTTTAATCTACCTCGCAGTTTTTTTAAATAAATAACATATACGACGGCGAGGCAGCTTTATCCTTGTAAAAATATGGTAAGATTATGGCATATTAAAAAAGGAGATTCGCTTATTCAGTACAATTATGTACCATTTTTCTTTCCTTTCTTAACACGATTTTTCCTGTCTTCTTTTCCTGGCAATAGTATCATTTTATGTAACTACTCAGGTTCATAGGGGCAAAGGCAGGCAGGCGCGGCAGGCAGGTTTTCATTTCCCTTTGGACATCTGTGCCTGTCTGCGTGCGACGCACAGGCAGGCCTTTGTTCCTCTGTGCCTACCTGAATAGTTACCATTTTATTATGTACGCAGCGTATTACATCTCAATCACCAAAACTGATTCCCAATTGCCGGGCAGAAAAGATTAAATCACTATCCATTGGGACCTGGCGCATTTTGCCTGCTATTTCCCGTAAAGGAACAGAAGAAATAGAAGTACCCGATAAGCAAACCATTTCGCCAAAACGGCCTTCCATTACAAGCTTGACTGCCCCCGTACCATAACGCGTAGCCAGGATCCGGTCATAGGCGGTAGGAGAACCGCCCCGCTGCAGGTGTCCTAAAACAGTTACCCTGGTTTCCTTACCGGTCAATTCCTCTATTTGCCCGGCCACCAGATTACCAATGCCACCCAGGCGAATGGGGTCATAACTATCTTCTATGGCTTTCCGGACCACCATTTCCCCTCCTACCGGTTTAGCCCCCTCGGCTACAACAATAATGCTGAATTTTTTATCCTGTTGGCTCCGCTCATTTATTTTTTCAACTACTTTTCCCATCTGGAACGGGATTTCCGGAATAAGTATGACGTCGGCGCCACCGGCTATCCCGGTGGTTAATGCAATCCAGCCTGCGTAGCGACCCATAACCTCGAGCACCATCACGCGGTGATGTGATTCGGCAGTAGTATGCAGCTTGTCCAACGCCTCCGTGGCAGTAGTCAGGGCAGTATCAAAACCAAAAGTTTGATCGGTAACTGGAATGTCATTATCAATGGTTTTAGGTATACCCACTACCGGCAACCCTTTTTCGTATAAATCCCTGGCGATGGCCAGGCTGCCGTCTCCCCCGATGATCACCAGCGCATCTATTTCTTGAATGCTTATATTTTCAAAAATGCGATCCGAAATGTCTACGAAAACCTTTTCCCCTTCCTTAATCACGGGGTAGTGAAATGGATTATCCCTGTTGGTGGTTCCCAGGATGGTGCCCCCGCGGGGAAGAATTCCCACTACCTCCCGTTCCGTTAATTCACGAACCTGGTTTTTAATCAGGCCGCCGAATCCATTCAAAAAGCCGGTTACTCCTAGATTGTACTGCTTGATGGCAATTTTGACCACTGCCCTGATAACTGCATTAAGACCCGGGGCGTCCCCTCCGCCAGTAAGCACCCCAATCCGCCTGATTCTGGGCATTTTTTGCTAACCTCCTTTACCCGGTGAGATCCCGCTAACGGTAAAAGTATGGGCAATTACCATCATGGCAACCGTGCCGTTGAATGGCCATGAATCTATTTTATATCCCTACTCTGCCCTGTTAGCAAGTTCATCCAGAGTAGTTTTTAATTCTTTCATGGCGTTGCCGTAATCCGCCCAATCACCATTTGCTATTTTTCTTTGTGCCTCGTCATATAGCCTGTTTGCCTTTTGGATAAGCCCGGACAGGGTTTTTACCTCTCCTGTTTCTTCCTGTTTGCCGGAAGTTTCCGGTGAGGATGGCGCAACTTCTTGCTGTCCAAAGATCTTCTGCAGCGCTATCTCCAGCGTCGGTTCCATCACCACGCGATCTCCGTGGGCTACAATCACACGGCGCAGTTCCGGCATCTTGCTCTGTTGTGCCTGAAGGTACAAAGGTTCTACATATAACAGCGCATCTTTAACGGGTATAACCAGCAAATTGCCGCGAATTACCTGAGAACCCTTCTGATCCCACAGAGATAGTTGCTGTGAAATAAGAGTATCCTGGTCAATACGTGCTTCTATTTGCATGGGGCCAAAAACAAGTTCCTGTTTTGGAAATTCATATACCAACAACTTGCCGTAATTATTACCGTCAGACCGTCCGGCCAGCCAGGCAATCATGTTATTCTTTTTTTGTGGCGTAAAGGGCATGATCTGGATAAATTCTGGTTTTTCTTCTCCCTGCAGTCTAACAATCGTATAGTACGACTCCATGGGTTGCTCTTCTTCTCCAAATTTCTCTGTGGGCAGATCCCACTTGTCTTCTTTATTATAAAAAACCCGGTAATTGTCCATATGGTACACCGTGTATTTATTTGCCTGGATCATAAACAGATCTTCCGGATAACGAACGTGTTCCTTCAATCCCGCCGGCATCTCTGAAAAAGGTACAAACAGCCCCGGGAATATCCTCTGGTAGGTTTTCAGTATGGGGTCCTCCGGGTCTGCCGCATAGAACGTAACAACCCCCGTATAAGCGTCTATTACCACTTTCACTGCGTTGCGAATATAGTTAAGCCTGCCTTTAAACGGTTCCGCGTAGGGGAACATATCGCTTACGGTATAGGCGTCCCAGATCCAGTATAGCTTGCTTTTGTCCAACACTAGATATGGATCATTATCATATGAAAGAAAAGGAGCAATTTTAGGTACCCGCTGGTGAATGTTACGATAGTAAAGAATCTGGCTGTTACTACTGCTTACGTCCCTCGACAAAAGGAGCTTGTAATCTCCAAAAGTTAAAGCAAAAAGCAGACGGCGGAAAATAGAGCCTGCCTGAACGCCACTTTTGCCCTGATAGGTAGACCAGGCGTTTTCAGCCCCCATAGGATAATCAAACTCCTGACTACGTGTATTTACAATCACATAGTTATCTGTGAGTTCTCCAAAGTAAATTTCCGGCCGTTTCACCTTGAGATCAACTGGTGTTGCCGGTGGAATGTCTTTAATAAAAAACCGGGGAAGACCTTCACCTGTTACTTCGTTTACGGGGCTCATGGTAATACCGTAGCCATGGGTATATTTCAGATGCTGATTGACCCACGTCTTTGCCTGTTCCGGCAGTAGTTCCTGATTCAGTTCACGGGCAGCCAGCATCACCTGGCGATAACGCCCGTCAACAGTGTAGCGGTCTACATCAATATCCTTAAACTCGTAATACGTGCGCATTTCTTGCAACTGGCTATACGTTTGCTGTAAAGGACGATAATCCCATAATCTTATGTTTTTTATGGTGTCCTGGTTCTCTTGAACATCTCCCTCCGTTATTGTATGTCCCGCTGGAAAAGCTTTTTTCTCAATCTTGTCCAGGTTGTAAGCCAGGCGCGTATACTTAATGCTGTTTTCAATGTACGGCTTTTCCCTTTCCATTTCATTGGGCAATACTATCAGCTTTTGTACCACGGCCGGATAAATTCCACTTAAAATTATAGAAGCGGCTATTAAAGACCCGATAGTATAAAGAACCAGACGGAAACGATTCATGAAGATATTAATCAAAACGATAATACCGGCAATCAGAGCCAGGAAAAACATTACCTTGTACGCCAACAAGTTAGCATGGACATCCGTATAACCCAGCCCGTATACAGCTCCCTGTTTGGAATGCAGCAGCGTGTACTGTTGCAGACTATAGCCCCAGGCCCGAAGAAGGAAAAAAATAGCTACAAGGGCGGAAAGGTGATAACGGGCGCCGGGGGCCCGAAAAAGTGTGCGTATATCCCCTCTTCCAGCAATTGCGCCGGCTGCAAAATAGGATATGGCTACCCAAAAGGCAACCAGTATTATCAACCACATTGATAATTTATAAAGAAATTGATAAAACGGCAACTGGAAGACATAAAATCCTATATCTTTCTGAAATACCGGATCTGTTATGCCAAATGCAGTGGGATTGAGAAACTTTTGCAAAATTATCCAATCTCCCGTTACTGCCGTGCTCACTAAGAGGGCCATTACTAAGCTAAGCAAGGTAAAAACAACTGTTAATAACTTGTAATTAACGTACTTGCTCAAGGAAGAATGATAGAGGGTAATTATATTTTCTTCTGATCGCCGGGATGTCTGCGCTGCGTTGACTAATGTCCCGCGGATCAGCATCAGATTAATGAACAGCAATAAAAAGGTTGCTACACCTACTGCCAGGCGAAGAAACAATTCAGAAAACAAAATAGTAGCGAAAACCGCATGGTAGTTTAAACTTTTAAACCATAACCAGTCGCTATAAAGATGGGCGCCCCAACTTGCCAGGATAAAAAACAGAATGACAGCGGCAATAATTCCTGCAATAAGCCGGCGTAACATTTGTTTCACCAAAAAATACCTCCTTTTTTGCCACCTTCCTACATCGGTTTGGGTGTCTTTTGTGAATCATCTGCCTCATGTCTCAATTTCGCTTCGCAAAGCCTGCAAACCTGCAGGGTGGACCTTTTTGGCGTGTCCTCCTCCTCGTATGGATCGACACGAGATTCCTCAATATCTATAACCCGCCCACATAACATACACCGCCTTGTCAAAAAACATACCCCCCACAAGAAATATATATATCTGTGTATTCTTCAAGGAGAAACTAAATTCCTGCCTTTGCCTCTGTCAGGGATGAGATTTTAAGGATGAAATTCGAGCTTTTTATATTGCTTTTAATTCAAAAAGTAGTATAATATAAAAGTGAAATTTGATTAAACCGTTGTACTGGAATAGGAGTAAAAAGGTAAAGGATCAACCAGTAAAATCAAAGGGGAGTAGCTCAATGGTAGAGCAACGGTCTCCAAAACCGTAGGCTGCGGGTTCGAGTCCTGTCTCCCCTGCCA
>DFZP01000038.1:0-3416 GCA_002382125.1 Firmicutes bacterium UBA4053 | reverse complement strand
TTGCCTGACAGCACCTCTACCGGCAAATAAGGCACCTAAACCATCAACCGGCACGGCCTGTGAAAAGTCAACGACAAATCTGACCGGTGCGATAGCCAAACGTAACTGGTTATGTTGCCGCGTATTCCCGGGTTACCGATACGGCAGTGGAACGATTTACCGAGACTACGGGGGAATATACCCGCAAGATTTTCTTTGAGGAGTGGAAGCAATAATGAAATGTGTGAATCACCCGGAAGTGGAGGCCGAGATGCTTTGCACCATGTGTAAAGCGCCCGTTTGCCGGGAGTGCTGCGTTACCCTGCGGGACCAGGATTACTGCCGGCCCTGCCTGGAGGAAATAGCCGGCAAAGTGAACGCAGGCGTTAACAAACAATTAAGCATGTTTTGGGCGCTGGCCCTGTCGTTATTTCCTGGAGCGGGGTACATGTATCTGGGGCTAATGAACCGGGGTTTGCAGATTATGATTGTTTTTTTCGGCGCCATTTTCGTGGCCGGCATGACCCATATAGACCAGATCCTTCCCCTGGTGCTGCCGGTGGTATGGTTTTACAGTATTTTTGACACGCTGCAGCTGACCAGGCAAATGCGCGAAGGTCTACGGGTTGAAGACAAACCCCTGTTGGATACCGGAAAACGCGCCAATTGGCAGCAGTTGCTCGGTTATACGCTGATCGGCCTGGGGGCGCTGGCGCTACTGAAAAATTTTTTGCCCTATATATTTAATCACTGGGTGGCGCACGAACTGATCGCTTCGCTGATCATTATAGCCATCGGGGTATTTATCCTGTATCGAAATCTGGGAAGGGGGAGACCTAATGGCAGCAAAGGGAATGACTAAGGCGGGGCCGATTACTCTGGCCGTGGGGCTGATCGCTGGGGGTGGCGTGCTGCTGTTTTACAACCTCGGAGCCGTCAAGAACCTGGACTGGTTGTGGAAACTCTGGCCCGTGCTACTGATCGGCGTCGGCCTGGAATATTTCATCAAGCGGGCGCTAATCCGGGAGGAAGAGGTGCACTTTCATGTGCCCAGCATCCTGTTGATAAGGAAAGGGGACAATTAAGGAAAGGGGACACACCTCCTTCGGAGGTATGTCCCCGGAGGAATGTCCCTAATTTACGAAAGGAGAGGTAGTGAATTGTTAAAAAAGCTTGTTCCCATAATTCTCTGCTTGTGTCTAATTGTTATTGCCGCCTGGTGTACTACGGAAAGGCGGACTGAATCTGACACGTCCAAAGAACCGAAGGCTGATGCGAATGCGGTAATGAATGATTTCCATACCCTTGCTCAAAAGAATTCCAGTGTAGTAGAAGAGGTTGCCAACTTTATAAATAACAATATCTCCAAGGTTTCAAAAGAAGATGCTTCAAAGATGGTGGATGAGTTTGAAAAAATACAGAAAAATAATCTCCCGCAGCTTGAAGATATGTTTACTAAAGATGACATGCAAAACAAAATAAATCGTGAATATAAAGCTATCATTGCTCAATCAGACATTAAAGACACCGGGCTTAAAGAATTATTAGATAAAACAAAAAACAGCGGCTACAAGGTGGAAACAGCCGAAGGACTTTTCTTTCCTATTATTGATTACGAATTGTATAAGAATTTCAGTTCCTATGTGACTCCCGATATGAAAGACTATATTAACATAATGGCAGAAGAATCCAATAAAGTTCCGGCAAAGGACGCGGCGCTTGTTATCGGTTGGGATGAGGTTCTAAAAAGGGTATTGAGCCAGGAGAAGTTTATTAATACCCACAAGGATTCCGTGAAGGTTGATGAAATAAAGCAATTGTACAAAAAGTACGTTACTTTTGCCCTGTATGGTGCGAACAATACTCCGCTTTTCAGCTATGATAAAAAAACCCTGGTCCCCGAAGCCAAGGAGGTTTATTTCGCTGCGGTTGCAGGTGCCGGCAACAGCGATTTTTTAAAAACGTTGGGTGGATTCCTGGATTTGATTAAGAATAATAACTATAAGCTTACGAGTGAAGTGGAGCAATACCGGGATAACGTTATTAAAAAACTAAGTGTAAATTCAACATAATCGAGCAGTTCAAATCCGGGACCAAAAAGTGATTCACAAGCAACGCTGCTGCATGAGATTATTCAGTTAGCCCTACAAGGAAAAGGTTATAAACTGCGAATTTCCTGTTGAAACCACTGCTAGTGAAACCGTAAATTTTAGATTAAGCCTGGCGGGAGCGGTTGCGGTTTAATATTTAAGTGATTATTTTCCAGTTACCACCCTGCGCCTGCCTGCGGGTGCTCGTAATTAAGAAGACTGCTGTTAAAGGAATGATTAAAGCGGTAATAATTACCCACCTGTAGCTTCGTAGACAGGGTTCTTTTTTTACCAGGTACAGTCAGTTAAGACAGATAGCCAATTGTATTAATATCATGATACATGACTGGAAAATAAAATGAATTGACAGCATGGGGAAAAATATGAAAAGAGTGCAGGAATATGAGCAGGGGTGAGGCTCTTTTCATCTACACCAGCCAGGAAAGGAAAACTGTTGTGATACCAACGCTAAAAACTTTTTGTAGGTAGTCGTTCTTAAAGGTTGACTAATTGTAGCTATGCGTTTATAATTACAGTAAACAGGAGGTGGGAATTATGAAAGAGGTATTGACCCCTGAAGATGCTGCAGAGCTCCTTCAACTTTCCAAGTACACAGTAAAAGACTATGCCCGAAAAGGGAAAATACCTGCTAAGAAAGTAGGTACTGTCTGGCGCTTTTCCCGTAAGTCGTTACTTGATTGGCTGAGCGCATCAAGCGCTACTCCGGAATTGCGGGAATACACCAACAAGGAAATTAAAGAGTTTTTGGCGGCCGACAGGTTAGATGCTCAAACGGCTGAAAAAGTATACCGTTTATTAAGGCAGAAGTTTTAAATGACTAGAGTTTTCCTTGATGCCAGTTGTTGGGTGGCTGCAGCCGGTTCTCCCAGCGGTGGTTCCGAAGTGATCCTTAAACTGGCCCAGACAGTATGCTTGCAAGTTGTTGTTACTCAACAGGTGTTATTGGAAGCTGAGCACAATATAAAAAACAAACTTAACGAGGAGGCTTTGCTCAGATACTACCAGAAACTTGGAACTTTGGAGTTAGAGGTAATTCCTCCAACAACACCTGCTGAAGAATCTCAATGGAATGCTTTAGTAGCACCCAAAGATTGTCATGTGCTTGCTGCTGCATATAAGGCAAATGTTGATGTATTGGTAAGTCTCGATAAAAAACATATCGTTAACGAGCAGGTTAAGCAAGGTTTTCCTATCCACGTTGCAGATACCAAAGAATTTTTCCAGTGGCTGACCGAAGAAGAACAAGGTAGTGGCTAAACTAATGGCGTGTTTGTGGTACTAACATCAATACGCCCATCAGGACGTCAGACTGTGTGAAAACCAGTA
>DFZP01000101.1:0-3920 GCA_002382125.1 Firmicutes bacterium UBA4053 | reverse complement strand
ACAGGCAGGCAACGCACAGGCAGGCCTTTGCCCCTATGAACCTGAGTAATTACCACTTAACACAAAAATAACAGAAACTTAACCATGATCTGGTATTATATAGCTTACAAGGAAAAGGAAATCAATAGGGAGGGGTTAAGCCATAAAGAGGATGATTAACCGGTGGCTTTTAAAGCTCGCCAGTCGAAAAGGGCTTCTTGCTTATGATTTGAGAGGGCTGGCCCATGAATCAATCGTGCCGGCTTTACTCTATGAAGAACAGTGGGTAGGCATGATTTACCTTGACATTGTCGAGTTCGAACTTACTGAACAGATTATCGGCCCATCCAACTGCCTGCACGTTTTACAGTCCCTGGAGAGCATGGCGCGCAAAGAGGTTCCCCATTGGTTAAAACCATACCAATTGCTGGAGGTCCGCCGGTGGGGCGATGATTTACTCATTTATTTTTATTCCCGTACCTATCCCCCACCTGCCGCACCCGACCTGGCGAACCTGGCTTCCTTAGTCAAAGACAGTCTGACTTCTGGACTTAACCAGAAGTGTTCACATCTAATTCCCTATCCTATAACTTTTCACGTTGGATATAACCTCCTTAAACCCGGGAAAAACGCTGAAAAAAGCCTTTATACCGCCTTTAAAGAGGCCATGATGATTGCCAAAAGCCAGCTGGATGTCAAAGCGATCGAGCGGCGTCTCCAGTTTAAGGAAATACTTGCCAGAAAAAACATAAGAATTGTTTATCAACCGGTAGTAAATTTAAACACGGGAGAAATATTAGGGTACGAGGCCCTAAGCCGTGGTCCCGAAGACACTTTCTTTGCCAGCCCACTGAATCTTTTTGGCTACGCCCAGAAAACCAACCAGCTTTATTCTTTAGAAAAAATTGCCCGTGAAAAGGCCTTAGCCGGCATAAAAGAAACCTTGAGGGAAACCAAGCTATTCCTAAATATCAACCCACAGGTGGTCAACGATCCCTCTTTCCGGCCCGACGAAATCAGCGATTATTTAAAGGATTTGGGGGCTAATACAAATCAGATCGTGTTTGAAATTACGGAAAGAACTTCCATCGACGATTTTTCTGCTTTCCGTAAATCGTTAGAGCATTACCGGCAAAATGGTTTTCTAATTGCCATTGATGATGCCGGCGCCGGTTATTCCAGCCTGCAGGCAATAGCAGAGATACAGCCTGATTTTATCAAGATTGATCGTTCTCTGATTGAAGATATCGACAAAGCCATCACCAAAAAAAAGCTGTTGGAGACCTTCCATGTCTTTGCCCAAAAAACCAACAGCCAACTGATTGCTGAAGGTATTGAAACCGAAGCCGAACTAACCAGCTTAAAAAGCATGGAGATCCCATTAGGACAGGGGTTTTTCCTGGCCAGACCGGATTATCCACCTCCGGCGGTTGAGTCCCGTGCATCATCATGTATAGCCAGCATCAGCACAGGCGCTACAAAAATTAATACCGGTCGAATGATTCCGGTCAGAAATATTGTACAAGCCGTCCCTACTTTTTCCGTTAAGGCTTTAACCAGGGAAGTGCTGGATTTTTTTACTGCTTACCCGAAGGTAGAAGGGGTAGCGGTAACTGAAGGAGAAGACCCCGCAGGACTGGTAATGAGGGACAAGTTGTTTAACCAACTGGGAAACCAGTACGGCTTTGCCATCCACTTTTTAATCTTGCCCAGGTAAATATCCGCCAGCACATCCGGAGACAATTTGAGTTTACCTGCAGGCACTTCATTTTTAAGTCCCTGCTCTCGTTGAGGACTGCAACCACCGGCAATCAGTAAAAGAACCAGGATGAAAACAACAAACGATTTTTTGCTCCACCGCATAAGACAACCTCCTTTTAAACTATTGTAGATTCCCGGAAACTCTCACGAGCCTCCGGTAAAGCCTTTTCTTGCTCTACTTTTTAATTTCACCCCCCAAAACGGTAGGACATAAACCGTTGCGATAGGTATTGAATTCGGGACTTGGCTTTTCTTCATCCCCCTTAACCAAAATTCCCGGCCAAGTAATCTTCTGTGGTTTTTCCCCGCGGGTTGGTAATAACTTCGGCGGCTGCTCCGTATTCCACAAAACTGCCGTCAAGAAAGAATCCCAGGTAGTCCGAAATCCGCCTGGCCTGCCCCAGGTTATGGGTGACCACCACCACAGTGTAGCTGTCTTTGAGATGGAGCAGGAGTTCTTCAATTTTGGCGGTGGAAATGGTATCCAGGCTGGAACAGGGCTCATCTAAAAGTATCACTTCCGGCATCACGGCCAGCACCCGGGCGATGCACAGGCGCTGCTGCTGTCCGCCAGAAAGGCTCTTGTGATATCTGTGGACGAGAAGCCAAGCATGCAGGCGTTGGAACGATCCACCGGGTATGTGGAAACGGACAGTGGGAAGATCGCTCGAGGATTCAAGAGTACCTACAGGCGGCATGGAACTTTGAATCTCTTCGCTGCTCTGGAAGTTGTTACCGATGCAATCCACACCGGGATAACAAAGCTTAAACGACGAGTTGAGTTCCTGGAGTTTATGGACAAGGTTATGGCAGAACTCCCGGCAGATAGAGAAGTGTATGTGATCTTGGACAATTACTGCATCCACAAACGAAACAACGCTTGGCTGGCTGCACATCCCAACGTCTTTTTTCATTTCACTCCTACATCAGCCAGTTGGCTAAACCAAGTGGAAATATGGTTTGGCATTATGTCCCGCAAAGCATTGCGAGGGGCAAGTTTCAAAAGCACCGAAGATTTGGCCAAGGCTATCAATGACTTTATAACTGCTTATGGGCCGACTGCAAAGCCCTTCGCCTGGCGCAAAAGAGAAGTAAAAGGTTCACAGCTGAAAAATACTATTGTTAACTTACGCAATTAAGCATTAGCACCTCCTTACTTTTTGTGTTCAAAAATTATTTTACACTTCTTATGTTAGTAAATTGTTATTCCTCCATTAACAAATGTTAAAGTATGGTTATATTTTGGTTAATTCTCACCACGACATGGCACAACCAGTAATGAAAATGAGTTCAGGTGCTTGCAAAAGTCTGGTTTTCTGCTACATTAGAAGTATCAGGGACAAATGTTGATTATATTTTGACGGTATAACCTCGGTTGTTAACCTAACCTGATTGCCTTTGAGCACAGCAAACTGCCGCCATGTTGCCATGGAAAGTACCGGAATTTACTGGCAGCCTGTTTATAATGTGCTGGAAGAAGCCTTTGACGGCAGTATGGTTTTGATTGTTGCCAATGCCCGGCACATGAAAAATGTTCCCGGCAAAAAGACCGACATGAAGGATGCCGAATGGATTGCCACGCTTCTTCGCGCCGGATTGTTGGCAGGAAGTTTTATTCCATCCAAACCTATCCGGGAACTCCGTAATCTGACCCGGTATCGCAAGAGCATTGTCGAGGAAATTACGTCGCAGAAAAACCGTATCGAAAAGCACTTGCAAAGCTGCGGCTTCAAGCTATCCATCTTCTTAACAGATATCTTCGGTGTATCGGGGAGGACGATTATAGATCACCTTAGCTGCTACGGAAAGATATCCGCCCGGGAAGTTGAGGCTTTTGTTAAAGGTCGTGCTAAAAAAAAGACGAATGAAATTAAGCAGGCTGTAAATGGCAAAATGGATCTTCACCAAAGGGAATTCCTCAAGCTGATGCTGGGGTGGCTAGATCAGCATTACAGGCATCTTCACCAGACAGAGCAAAGGCTGGATGAAAAACTGGGACAATACCTTAAGGCAACTGGAACAATTAGATGACATCCCGGGAATTGACAAAACTGCCACTGCAGCTATTCTGGCGGAAATTGGGACTGATATGAGCCGCTTTAAGACCGCGGAACACATTTGTTCTTGGGCGGGTTTAAGTCCCGGCAATACGCCATTGGGGACGGTTCTTGAAGGGGTCA
>DFZP01000028.1:0-7517 GCA_002382125.1 Firmicutes bacterium UBA4053 | reverse complement strand
GCCGGTTAAGGGAAATGATTATGATTATTCCGCCTATCAGAAAGAAAAGGCAAACCTTCTCATTCCCCTGGAAATAATCTACCGGCGCTCTTTACCGGCCGGTTCCAGCGTTTTTAAAAGGTTAAGGGAAGGTAGTTTAAAGTTAGAAGACCTGGGGTTAAAAGAATTGCCTTCTCCGGGACAGATTCTGGAAAAACCTTTGCTTGACGTTTCCACCAAGCTGGAAGCAAGCGACAGGTATATAAGCTGGGATGAAGCAAAAGAAATCGCAGGGTTAAACGAGGATGAGCTTGAAAATATCAAAAAAGTAGCGCTGCTGATTAGCGAACTTATAACCCAAGAAGCCGGCAAGGCGGGGTTGATTAACGAAGACGGAAAAGTGGAACTAGGATTTGACGAAAATCGACAATTGATGGTAGTTGACGTCCTGGGCACCCTGGACGAATGCCGCTTTACCTTTGGCGGGATACCTGTAAGCAAGGAAGTCGCCAGGATTTTCTATCAAGGTACAGACTGGTATGGTGAGGTTGAAAAAGCTAAAAAGAAGAGTAAAGTTAATTGGAGAGAAATGGTGAAAAACCTTCCGCCGCGGCTGCCTCAGCGTTTGAGGGATCTGATTGCAATGCTTTATTGTACCGGCGCCAATGAAGTAACAGGCAGAGTGTGGTTTAAAAACTTGCCCCCCCTGCCGGAGATAGTGCAGGAAATCCGGCAGGTGTTGGGATAAAGACAAACTATAAGATTTAACCACGAAGTGATATTTTGGAGGAATTTCAGTGAGCAAAAGCGAAATAAGAAAAGAAGCGCTTAAGGCACGCCTGGCCCTTAGCCCGGCGGAAGTAAGGCAAAAAAGTGCCCTCATCCTGAAACAGTTGATGACCCTGGAAGAATACCGCCGGGCAGCCATTTTAATGGCCTACCTGGACTGTCGCAATGAAGTCCGGACCGGGGAATTCATTCGGCAATCTATGGAACAGGGCAAAAAAGTGGCTGTTCCGGTTACTGATTTAAACAGTAACCGGCTGGCGCCATCGCTTTTAATCAATTACCCAAAGGATCTGGCACCCGGCGCGTGGGGGATTTTAGAACCGGCCCCAGGCTGCCTGCGCCCGCTGGAGCCAGAGGAAATAGAGCTGGTCCTGGTACCGGGGGTTGCTTTCGACGAAAGAGGCAACCGCCTGGGTTACGGAGGTGGATTTTATGACCGTTTCCTGCTCCAAACCAAGGTGGGTACTTTTCACGTGGCCCCTGCCTTTGAATTGCAAATCCGGCCGCAGGTGCACCCCGGTCCCCATGATTGCCCGGTGCACTGCCTGATTACGGAAAAGCGGGTAATTAGAACTGGAAGCATTAACACTTTTGAACCGCGACAGGAAGGCGCAGGGGAAAGTAGTATGGCTTAATTTTAGACTACGCCGCCAGGGTGTTAATATACCCGTAATAGATGTATTGATAGCCAGTTGGTCACTTTTATACAATTGCATACTCGTACACTATAACCGCCATTGTCTGAATAAACATAATTTAAAAGCCGGAGTGATCGTAGACCATGGAAATTTTCGGGCAGGGCCTTGTTGAAGCCTTCCGTTTACTGACCGCCGGAGATCCGCAGGTACTGGATATTACAGCACGCACGTTGAAAATATCAGGTCTGGCCACACTGATCAGCGTTCTCATCGGTGTTCCTTCCGGCACTTTCCTGGCGCTGAAAAATTTCCCCGGCCGGCAACTGCTCGTAAGCCTGGTCAACTTCGGTATGGGCCTGCCGCCGGTGGTAGTCGGACTGGCGGTCTGGCTTACTTTTACCAGGTACGGCCCCCTGGGGTTTTTAGATCTTTTATACACCCCGTCGGCCATGATCATCGCCCAGGCCATTATTGCTTCACCAATTGTAATGGGGTTCACGGTAGCAGCCATCCAGTCACTTAACCCGAAGCTCCATTTGCAGATCCTGTCTCTGGGCGCCTCCAACAGGCAACTGCTTCTCCTTTTGCTGCGTGAGGCCCGGCTGGGTCTGCTGGCAGCAGTGATGGCCGGTTTCGGAGGAGTAATCTCGGAAGTAGGCGCCTCCATAATGGTAGGCGGCAACATCCTGGGTGAAACCAGGGTCCTCACCACCGCCACCGTGCTGGCCGTAGGCCAGGGAAAGTATGAACTGGCCACCGCGTTGAGCATCATTTTGCTGATGCTGGCTTATGGCATCACAGCGCTTTTAACTATGGCCCAGCAGCGCAACAGCCACGCTTAAAACAGTAAAATACGTTGACCTTGAACTGAAGAAGAAGACGGCGGCGGCCAGATTAAATGAACTCTTAAATGTGACCACCAAACCCACAAACCCTTGCTATTCCTGGTGGAGACAGGGGGACTCGAACCCCCGGCCTCTAGAGTGCGATTCTAGCGCTCTCCCAGCTGAGCTATGCCCCCGTGACGATTTAGATTATACCACGGGAGCAGTTTAAGTAGCAAGAGTTTGTGTCGACAAAGTTTTTGTTGAGTTTTTTGCCGAATTCTACGATGCTTTTTGGGTTAGGACTTCCTGCTTTTGCTTTTTGATCGCCAGTTCTTCGGCATAGTCGCTGGAGACCAGGTACAGGTTGACCCACAGCTCGTGTTCGTTTGGCTTGCCTTCCAGTTCCCTGGATAACTCCTTAAACTTTTTTTCCACGCGATCCTTAAATGCCGAGAATTCCACCAGCAGATCAACCGCTTCCCGCTGATTATAAGATGATCCTTCCCGCAATATTTTGGACAAGATCCCCACCTCTTTTTTATTTTAACGGTTTTACCTATCAGGAATTATAAACCTTATGGAATAATTTGTTAAGGGGTATATATTGTCTAACTAATGATGATTTTGCAACAGAAAAGGGCCTTCAGGAAAGTGGCTGAAGGCCCCCGGCAGGGTACTTGTTCGTTGTCCAATGAAAGGGCTGGCTTGCTGGCCCTTTCATTGCCCGCTAGATGCCTGTTGACCGTAGAATGCGCCTGCTCCGCCGGCGCCATAGCCGGCAGCCAGACCTGTTTGTCTTCCTGTGTATGGCGTCCCCCAGCCTGTCTGCATCGCTCCAAACTGGCCGCCCCAGCCACTTTGGGTTCCTCCTGGATACTGGCTACCCCAGCCGGCTTGGGTGGCGCTGTATTGAGTTGCAGGGCTGATCTGGCTCGGAGTGTACTGGAACATTGGACTTGTTTGATAACTTTGTGGAGCGCTGTACTGAGCACTGAATTCTGGCCGGCCTGTGCTATATCCGTATTGGCTCCCGAGGGCTGTTGGAGATGTACTGATCTGGCTACTCCATCCTGTTTGAGGTGTACTGTAAGAGGTTCCCCAACCCATGCCTGGCGCGTATTGTGCCCCGGCGCCTGCCTGCCCCATGGTATACGGGCTGGCCCAACCAGCCTGCGTCTGGGTGAACTGAGATCCCGGCGTACTATACTGGAACGTTCCCTGGGCCTGTGGGAAGTACATGCCAGCCATCTGTTGAGCCAGACTACTGGTCTGAGCAAGGCTCTGGTTGAGATGATTTACCAGGTATTGGATTCGTTGCAGGTTCTGGGAAGCAGTTGCTTCTTTTTGCTGCAACTGTTGCAACTGGGTTGAGTTGGCTTGTTCAGACTGCTGCAACTGAGTGGCCAGTTGCGAAATGGAATTTGCTTCATCCCGCAGATTTTGCAATTGTTGTTGCAGTTGATTAAACATACCTTTATCCTCCTTTGAGCATGGTATTTTCACTATGTTTCCTAAAATTATCATGTCCATTGCCAGCCGGATTATGCACTTGTCCCGGCAAGTTTTTTTACTTTAATCCTTTGAATATTTCGCAATCCAGTTTTTCTGACCGTCCATAGATATGACAGCCCTCCTGGTTGAAGTACGAAATCCCGGACTTCCGGACGGGTAATTATTATACTTAGGCTATGATTTATAAAAACTGCAGGGACGTCGCGGAGCAACTGTTCCTGAGCGTCGTGGTAAAAGCGTGTGCGCAGAACAGGATCTAAAGTGCGCTGCGCCGTAATAAGCAGGGTATCTACTTTTTGATTATGGTAGCGGGTGGAGTTTAAGCTGCCGGCAATTTGCGCTGAGGAAAATAAAGTATACAAAAAGTTGTCCGGGTCGCCATTTTCACTCGTCCAGCCATATAAAAACGCGTCTCCTTCCTGGCGGGAAAGAGCCTGCTTAAATTCTTCCCAGGGGTAAGTTATTACCTGTGTCTGAAAACCTGCTTTCTTTAATTGCGCTGCCAGGGCCAGGGCCAGTTTTTCGCCGCCTGCAGGATTGTACGGCCGGGAGTTGGTATAGCTGAGCAGGGTGATTTTTAAGCCATCGGGATAACCCGCAGCCGCCAATTGCCGGCGAGCTTGTTTTGAATTATATGGATATTGTTTTAAACCGGCTCTAGATGCCATTATTTCCGGAGGCAGAGGACCACTGGCCGGTGTTGCGCAATTTGCAAACAGGGTCTTAATCAGTTCCTCCCGGTCTATGCTCCGGCAGGCCGCGATGCGTACCTCCGGGTCATTAAAAGGCCTTTTATCAGTATAAAAGCCAAGATAACTGATGTCCATTCCTGTTGCGCGATGAACCTGCATCCCCTTCCCTGTCAATTCGGAGAAATCAACAGTAGACGCACCTTCCACAACATCGGCCTTGCCTGTAAGAAGCATACGCACCCGACGGCCGGGCTCATTCTCCACACGGAAAATAATTTTCGTAATGGCCGGGTTTTTACCCCAATAGCTGGTATTGGCTTTTAAGACAACCTCACGGCCTTGATCCCACCGTTTTAGGATAAAGGGGCCCGTACCCACGGGATGCCGCCAGAAGCCGGCGCCATATTTTTTAACTGCAGACGGACTGACTACCGGGGCAGAGAATGGCATGGCCAGGTTATTTAAAAAAGGAGCATAGGGGAATTTTAAGTTGAAACGGACGGTGAGATCGTCGATAATCTCTACTGATTCAACCATTCCGTATGTCAGATCAGCATAGGTAATGGTATTGTTTGTGTTTTCCTTCAACTGGCGGTCTACGCTGAACTTAACTGCCGCCGCATTACAGGAAGTACCGTCATGAAAGGCTACGCCGGGCCGGATCTTAAAAGTCCACTTTAATCCATCTTTTGATACTTCCCAATCGCCGGCTAGGGAAGGTTCAACCACGGTAGTACCTGGTTTGAATTTAACCAGGCCTTCATAGATATTAAGAATGATTCCGGCAGATAAAGAGTCTTGCGCCCGGGCAGGGTCGAGCGTGCGGCAGTCTCCCTGACGCAGGTAAATCAACTGATTAGTTCTCCCCTTCTGAAGACTTAATAACGAATAAAAATCCTGGTCGTGCAAAACATAAAGCAGCAAGCAAAGGATCAGGAAAAGCAAAAACCTCTTCATCTTCATCCGGGTTCCTCCTCGTAAAAAGAAAGAATTTAATCACAGACACAGAGCATAACATTTTAAGATACTGTAAAATGCAAAGCTGCTGTTTACGGCGCCTGAGATGCTGAAGGCACAATATATAATTGTATATTACTGGGCATAATGGAATAATCCTCTAAATGATAAGTAAAAAATGTGTGATGTTTTTCCTTATTCTGGCGTTCTTTAAGTTATGAAAAATACTTTTAAATAAAGTTTTAAAGTGGTAGAATTTTTTTATGCTTGTTTTATGATGGGGAGGTAAAAATATGGCTGTGCATTTTGGCCCGGCAGGAAATCCGCCCTCTTTCCATGCCCAGGGATATAAAAGTTCGCTGGACATGCCGCGGTGGCTAAAGCAATTAGGTCTTGACGCTTACGAATATCAGTGCGTACGCGGAGTGCATATCGGCGAGGAAACTGCCCGTCGTCTGGGAGAATCGGCCAGGGAAAATGGTGTGGTCTTGAGTATTCATGCTCCCTATTATATTTCCCTGGGCACTTCTGACCCGATACTTCGTGAGAAAACCAAGAAGCATTTGCTAGATTCCATACAGGCTGCTTTCTGGATGGGTGCAGGCGTAGTGGTGTTCCATCCAGGCGGCGGCGGTAGAGGAAATCGAAAAGAAGCCATGGCCAGAGCGCGGTGGTTGCTGGTTGAAATTCTTGCAGAAGCAGTCCAGAAAGGCTGGAGTGAAGTTAAAATAGCGCCGGAGACAGCCGGCAAACCCGCACAACTAGGAAACTTAGAAGAGGTGCTGGAATTTTGTACTCTCGGACCCCAGGTTGTTCCGGCAATAGATTTTGGACACTTACACGCTGCTTCCCAGGGCAGAATTGGCAACAAGGAAACTTTTGCCGCCGTACTGGACGAGGTAGAAAGCCAACTGGGCAAGGAGAGTCTTTTAAATCTGCATATTCATTTTAGTCCGGTGGAATTTACAAGCGGCGGCGAGAAAAAGCACTGGACAACTCTGGATATTCGTTTTGGCCCTGAATTTACCCCGCTGGCAGAATTGCTGGCAGAAAAAGAATTGAAGGCAACCATTATTTGCGAATCAGCAGGCCGCCAGGCGGAAGACGCCCTCGTTTATAAACAAATATATGAGAGTTTCTTAAAGTAACCGCAAGACCTTAAAAAACCACACCCCCACCCTTACCCTCCCCCGTCAAGAGGGAGGGAGCAAGTAGGGGCGGTTCCTGCTTGCCTGGTATTTTTTCCTGGGTGTTCAGTGAACCTCTACATCCTGGGATCCATAGCGGCGCAAAACACTGGCGGCGTCGTTGACCCTGTTATCATCAGTACGCACCGACACCAGGACGTTTCCCTGTTTTATCCGGTCTTCGTAATAGCGGCTGCGTTCAGCAGGGATGCCCCAGTCGATCAGTCCACCGGCAATTCCGCCGGTGGCTGCGCCAGAAAGCAGCGCTGCAATCGGCCCGGCAGCCACAATTGGTCCTATGCCGGGAATAGCCAGGGCGCCGGCGCCAGCGACCAGGCCGGCAATTCCCCCTAACACGCTGCCCGTAGTGGCGCCGTCTGATAACGGATCTCCTCCCATGGTCGGGGCGTTGTAATCTTTCTTGTGTTCAACACTGCCTTTATCATCCTTGGCCACAATTGAGACTTCCTTGTCAAATCCTTTGCTTCTCAAGTCACTGACTGCCCGTTCCGCGGAATCACGGGAGTTAAAAGTACTGATCACAGTTTTTGACATGAAGATTAGCCCCCTTATAAAACAGTTTTTAGCAATTCCCTTATAGATTCCCACCAAGTCCTATTTCCTATACTAGAAATATTTAACATTCCTCACCTGTTTTAAGTAATTCGGGCATATTTATTACTCGTGGGCTTTAAGATGGCCATGACATTAAAAGCTTATGAGATGAGGAAAAATCATGGCCGTATATATTATTAACCTGAATTCTGGTGAGTCGTTACAGATGGCTAAAAAAATAAATTAAAAATTCCTTTTAATGTAGAAAGAAAACTTGCATTCCTCTTGTAATCCCATGATGGCTAATATAATATTATGACCGAGAATCTGCGTGAGCCTTTCGAAAACAGGCTTAATCCATTGATATATAAGGAACACGAG
>DFZP01000061.1:536-3620 GCA_002382125.1 Firmicutes bacterium UBA4053 | reverse complement strand
GCCGAGGCTTCCCTGTAATTAGCTCCCAAAGAAAGGTAAAGCTCAATTATTTCCCGCTGTTTTTCCAAATCCCCGAAGAGCCGCTCTAAGGAAATGGCAATGGCGTTCATGGAATTGCCAATGATCATACCTCCCAGAGGAATAAAATAACTTGGTTCATACCACGGTTTAACCTGGATAATTATTGCCGTGACTATAATGGTAACCAACATATAACTAAGCATCATGGAAATCACTGTAGGAACCATAAAAGGAATTTCTTTATTTTTAACTCGGCCGGCAATTATCCTGGCCGCAAAAAAGGTCATCCCGGCAAAAATTAAAAGTACGGGCCAGGGAGAGTCCAATTGAAAAACATACCTTAAAATAAACCCCATTAAGAAAAGTTGGGATATGGTACGCACCGTACCCCACAAAATATCCCGGTGCAGGCCCAGTTGTAAAATTACCGAACTAATGCCCGCCAGAAGCACAAAGAAAAGGGAAGAAATCAGTCCCCAGTAACTAATATCAATAATACTCATAATAAAACCTCAAAAGTTAAGTATTTGTACAACCTTTTACAGACATTCCTTCAAAACTCCTCTTTCCAGATAAAGGACGCGGGGTTCTATGTGCTGGATAATTTGCTCAGTATGACTTACCATAATGATACCTACCCTTTCTTTTGAATTCAACACCTGAGTCTGTTTTTCCACAATTAGCCGGGATTCCTGGTCCAAAGAAGCGGTAGGCTCATCTAAAAGAAGCAGTTCCGGCTTTAATAAGAGGGCCCGAATCAGTGCCAACCGCTGTTTTTGACCCACAGAAAGGTTTTGCGCATTGTCTTCCGGGGATACCCCTTCTAACAAAAATACTTTAAAATATTTCCTTAACTCCTCATCATCAGGCGTTTTTACCTTACCGGCCGATTTAAAACGAAAGGGTAGTTGTAGATTTTCCCTTACCGTTGCATTCAGCATTACCGGTGTTTGCTGGAGATAAACAACCCGGCGCCGCATAAGAGTAAGGTCATGGGCGCCCAAAGGTTTTCCCTCAAACAATATTTCCCCTTTTAAGGGAACAATGAGCCCGTTTAACAGACGTAAAAAGGTGGTTTTGCCGCTCCCGGAAGAGCCTTTAAGGAGGATAAAATCTCCTCTAGCAATTTTTAAATCAACATCTTTGATAATTAGTACTTGTTTAGAATAACCAAAAGTTACTTTACGTAATTCAAATACCGTCATTACCCTCTTTTTTGAGGAAATTTTTTATCAGTGTTTCACTTCTATGCCGCCCATAACTGCTATTCCTTTAATGATGAGTTTTTTCTTTGTTCCCGGCTCTCCTCTGGATTCAAATCTTCTGCTTGCAAATACACCACCACTTTCTTCATGAAAAAACTTTACCCCGCCTAAAATGGCTGTTCCCGTACACTCCACCTCGAGATCGGCAGGAACCCGGACATCAATTCCGCCCATTACGGCAGTCAGATTCAGTACAGTCTCCTGCCCGGGAATATCTGCCACGGTCAGATCCATTTCTATCCCCCCCATAAAAGCAAGATAACTGCTGTCCACCAGCTTCCAGCCTTTACTCTTTAGTTCGATCCCGCTCATTACGGCCCAATGAAAACCACCTGATTTGGTCATTCCCCTTAAAACGCTCCAACCGATGAAAATCAGGACTACCGGCCAAAATACCTTCCAAAAGACTGCTAGATTCAGCTCGTATAAACCTAAGTTCCGACCTAAAATTACGGCGCCTATACCCAGCAGGATCAAACCGTTAAAAAATCTGCCGGCGAAGCTCTTTTTCTCCAGGTCGCTATCTCTTCCAGACCATAGACCGCGGCTCAACAGGTCAATTCCCCAAACCATCAATAGAACAGGCCAATAGGTAGAAATCAGTTTCCCAACATTCACCTGAAAAATTTCCAGGTTATTGAAAAGCCAGATGATACCCAAAACTACAATAAGGATACCTAACAACGCTGGTTTTCTTTGTATTGAACCCATCATCATTCCCCTTTTCACTGTTCTTTTAAAAAGTATAATACTAAAATCTAGCAAAAGATTCAAGTTGTTGATTTGATAAGAATGTCAGAATATCATAGAGACGGTTCTTTTGACATTACCAAGGCCGCTCTGCGTACTACTTCCCGGTTTATTCTTAACACATCTGCTATTCGCCTCAAGAACAGGTCGGATTCCCTATTAAGCAACCTTATTAAGTCATCCCGGTACTGCTTATTACTGGGCAGTTTCAGTTCTTCTATTCCTAACTTGTCGCCGCTCAGGTTATTTGTCCCCAACTTGCTCACGTTTCATGTTTTTCAATTTTGCTCATAAACCCTAAGCAGCCTTGAATGGGCCGTCTTTTCCGGAGCAGGCAATTTTTCTACTGTTGAGAAGCGGGGCTATTATTTCGTACCGTACTTTTCGGCTGCTTTTATTATTTCTTTGTTCATTTTCATCCCTCCGGTGTTTTTCCTTTTAGCCTACCAGAGGGGTTTTGGCCAGCAACGCAGAACTTGAATGGATATTAATTAATTAAAAACAAATACGCCAGTCAGGTAGTTGAGTCTAGCCATATGTTTGTATCGCCAAGGACTAGCGTGACTTTACTAAGCCTATCAACAAAAACAGCTTCTTAAGCTAATGTAACTGTGCCTTTTGGGGACATAAGAATTGTATAAACTAAATAACCATATTCACCATATCGTTGTACATTTTTTCTAAATCCGGCTCCATCTCTTCAAGTTGTATTTCTTTGGGAGCCTTACCCTTTAAGCCCGTTATCGTAACAATTTTCGTCTGTCTTACCATTGACAGCTCACCGATAATCTTTTCGATGGAGGAGGTGTAGCCGTACATAATCACCGCTTCGTAAATTACAGAAGCGCTTTATCTCCATTCCAATTTCAAAGAGGACTTTTAAGGTTCCCAGCAGGACACCGCTATAGAAAGCAAGCCTCCTTAAGGAGGCTTGCTTGTACGTCTTTTTGCCGGACGATAAACTATTTCTTGTGGATAACAATGCTGCCGCCGCCGAGAACGGTTACGGGATCAGCAGTATCGCTTGCTCCTAATTGATTATCATAAA
>DFZP01000061.1:0-529 GCA_002382125.1 Firmicutes bacterium UBA4053 | reverse complement strand
GGTGCCCTTGTACTGAGCCCTGGCTCCGGCAATGACCAGCCAGTCATAACTGCTGCTGTGGAAATTCAGGCCGGCTACCTGGAAATGGAACTCAGTCTGTCCGGTCGGGACGGTAGCTCCTTTCTGATATTTAGAAACAAAACCGAAGGTGACTTTTCCCGTCAAAGCCTGATCATCAGGGTAGGCGCCTTCCGGAGAATCGATCCAGCCACCGCCGGTCATGAAGCCGGCGTTAATAAAAATGGGGTTGGAATAAAACCAGAGGTCTTGCCAGGCATCTTCATTTTGGGGGTCTTCCGCAGGATTGGTTTCCTCGGTGCTTGAACCCCGCGCCCGCACGTAAAAATCACGGGCCACCTTCGGGAAGGTATGCTCCATTACCAGCCAGTCGCCCTGCTTTTGCCAGTTCGCGGCGGTAAAGACTCTGGTAATTTCAGGAGAGCCGCCAGCGTTGGAGATTAGCTGGACCTGTTTGACTGCGGGGTTGTCTCCGTGATTATTGAGTGTTTGGGGATCGCGCACCTTTATG
>DFZP01000065.1:0-2621 GCA_002382125.1 Firmicutes bacterium UBA4053 | reverse complement strand
AGGGCTCAGTACAAGGGCACCGGCACTATTAACGGCATGGGCGAATATGGATTCATCCTTACAGCCATTGACGGCCAAATTAGCGGCGGCGGACTGGACAAATTCAGAATTAAAATTTGGAACAAGGCTGACAATACAATCATTTATGATAATCAATTAGGAGCAAGNNAAAGACGTACAAGCAAGCCTCCTTATGGAGGCTTGCTTTCTATAAATGAATGGGATCATGTCTTTGAAGCGATTTTTAGGGAGAGCTTTCATGAATAGTTTAGAGGAAATTAGAACTGCCTATCGACCCGCAAATGTCAGGATATTTTTTGTTGGGGAATCACCACCAGCGGGGTGAACGTTTTTTACAAGGCAATCTCACATCTATTTCGGTATACTAAAGAAGCATTTGGGAATATCCTGCGTGCCGAATCACACACTGATCTAGGGTTCTTGGGTTATTTCAAACAGCAGGGCTGTTATTTAGTGGATCTATGCGATGAACCTGTAAATCATTTGAATTTACAGAAGCGCCAAGGCTCAAGAGAAAAAGCAGTAACCTTTTTGTCAAGCAAAATAAGGAGCTACAGTCCCGAAGTAATAATTGTAGTAATGAAGGCAATTGAAGATCATGTAAAGAACGCCATTTCAATGGCATGTTTAAGGGATGTTGAGTATTATTCATTGCCTTTTCCGGCCCAGGGTAATCAGCAACGATATGTAAATGAGTTGATCAAAATAATTTCAGACTTAAAGCTGAAAGGCTATTTTAAAATCAATAGATTACAGTCATTATGCATGTGTTTGATTTGGGGGTCTGTTTGGGTCATCCCCTCGCCACTTCACATAACCCAACGCGATAGGCAGTCATCGCTTAGCGCGACTGCCTATCGGGCTGCCTGCCTTCCCGAGGGCACGGCGGCTCGCTTCGCGACGCCGCCTATCTGCCGGTTTCCCGGCAGATGCCCAAATGTCCCTTCGGGACACTTCGGGAATCCGGGTAGCCCGTTATTGAAAATCGCCAGTGTGAGTAAAAGAGAGGTGATAAAATAATGGAAATGAAAAATGTATTGAACCTATTGGGAAGAGAATTAAAGGACGGTAGTAAACAAGAAAAATGGACCACTTCTGAAACAGGCTAAAGTTACGCCTGATAAGTTTATGGAGAACCTATAGCAACTGACTGCCGAACGTCAAATAACGTTCTCAGCATAAAAGAAATTTTGCCTTCGGCAAAATTTAGGTGAATGACGTAAGGCACGGACCTTTTATGCTGTGTTATCTGAAATGCTGTGCATAAGAAAGACAAAAAGGATGGGCGAGAAAATCTTAAAACTGAAAAGGTGTTTTAACGGTGGTTTTCGATTAAATTCAACACGGAGCAAGGAAATCACTTCTGTTTATGGTATATTATGTGATCAGAGTCAGTAAAAGGCTTTGGGTAAAAGTGATTTAGCCTCTCCTAAATGTCTTGATTCTCAAGGGCTAGGAATTCTGCAGGTTGCACGGATTGATGAATAAAAAAGCGTAAAAAAACCCATCTTCATCTCCTGCATTTTTCGATCACCTCCCGGAAAATTCTTTACACCCTATAATTCTACTATTATTGTTTTCGTCATCTCATCCCATCTCACTTCACCACCTAAATTACTGACTAATGACCTTAGCTCAACATAAGTTTTGCCGTCAATGAGGCATGAAGGAACATTTGTTACAACCCGCCCGTTGATTACCAACTGTGGTTCACTATGTTCCGGCTCGCCGCCCCGAGAACCTGCGCCGAAGTATTTTACCAGTACGCCGGATATTGCTTGCGCCACTTTAACCCGGAAATCGGGGCGCGCTAAAAGCTGTTCTTCCTGCTGGTTGTTGATAAAGGCAATTTCGGTCAATACTGCGGGCATAACCGTCTCGCGTAAAACGTAATAATTTCCCTCTTTGGTTTGCCGGTCGCGCAACCCAAGCGTTTTAACCAGTTCCTCCTGGATGAGTCGCGCAACGATCGCTCCCCTGTCTGAACGGGAACAATAATAGGTTTCCGTTCCGTGCGCATCCGGGTTGTTTGCACTGTTGCAGTGAATACTGACAAAAAAGTCCGCCCCCGTCTGGTTCGCTATTCTGCACCTGTTGACTAGGTCCATTCTTTCATCTGCCGGCCAAAGTACCTGGTCGTTTGTTCGCGTGAACGACACCTCCACCCCTGCGCTTGCCAGCAGTTTACCAGTTTGAAGCGCAATATCCAGTACCACGTCTTTCTCCTTTAATCCGGTTGGTCCTACTGCCCCGGGGTCATACCCTCCGTGGCCGGGATCGATACAGACACGTGCCATTTTTCAAACCTCCTATTTGTTACGCTCAACCTGGACAGCAGAAATATTTATCCAGGCCGTCCGCGCATTTTACCCTAACCGCTCCCGGGCTAACGCTGCATAAGCAAGCGGGGAACGCAGGATCTCCTTTTGGATTGGTGATTCTTTAAAAGCGGAATAGATTGCACAGACCAGGCCGGGCAATGCCGTAAGAGCTGGGGTTGCGTCGCCTGTCGCCACGGCCTGTATACCGGGCACTGCAGCAGCGAAAACGCCGCATAATGTTCCAAATACCACCCGGGGCCATCTTCTTTCGTGCATCCG
>DFZP01000043.1:0-3831 GCA_002382125.1 Firmicutes bacterium UBA4053 | reverse complement strand
CGGCGGCAGTGTTCCGGACATCGCCCTTCTGACTTTCCCGGTATTCTACCAGGGGTTTTTTGCCGGTCAGTTCCGCCGCGATAGCAAGGACCTCGTTCAGCGAGATCCTTGAGCCGCCGCCCAAATTATAGACTTCCCCGGGGGCGCCCCGCTCCCAGGCAAGAATTGTTCCGTTAACAATATCGTCTATATAAGTAAAGTCCCGCGTTTGGCGGCCATCGCCGTATACATGGAAGGCGCCGCCGTGCAGCAGTCTTTCGAAAAGCTTCCGGAACGCCATATCAGGCCGCTGTCCCGGGCCGTAAACGGTGAAATATCTGAGGGACACGCAGGGCGCCCCGAAGTTTCGCCAGTACAGGTAACAAAGATGCTCTCCGGCCAGCTTGGTCACACCGTAGGGAGAGGTGGGCCTGGGCAAGGCGGTTTCCGGGGTGGGCAGCNNCCGCGCAGTGTTCAAGAAGGACCTGTGTGGCAAGAACGTTATTGGTTGTATATTCTGCAAAGGTCTTCCCCCAGCTTGCTCTTACCCCCGGTTGGGCCGCCAGGTGGAAAACCGCTTCCGCGTCTTTTAAAAGATCCATCCACTTAATTTCCAGGATATCGGCTTCGATAAAGGTGAATTTCTTGTAAAACAAAAGGTTTTTCAGGCGTTCTTCTTTTTCTGCGCGGGCATAGTAATCAGTCATGGCGTCTATGCCGGTAATCTCCCATCCCCTGGCCAGCAGTTCTTTGGCCAGGTGGCTGCCGATAAAACCGGCCGCGCCCGTAATAATTGCCTTCATGATTCACCCTCCGGCGGTTTCTTAAGATCATTCGTTTGCCGGCGGCTTGCCCACCGGATAATACTTAAAATAAATTTTCAGTAGCCGGGCAATATTTTTGTCTAAGCCTGTTTTTCCTTTTCAATCGCCTCTACTATCCACGACCGGATGAGTGTCTGGTACGGGATATCTTTTTTTCTGGCAATTTCTTTTACTGCTTCGATCTGGTTGGGGCGCAGGCGCAGAGTTATTCTTTTTAAAGCGCGCTCCTTTATTTCAATCTTTAGCCCGGGTTCAAGTTCGACTGTGACTGGTTCAAGCTTATCCCAATAGTCGGCAAGGCTGTGTGTATCCCAATATTCTGCTTCTTCTTCTTGTTTCGATCTGAGTTCAGAAACTTTTTCAAACACGTTTTTAACCCCCCCCTCTCGCGGCGGTAAATACGCCTCTCTTTTGTGTCCATGTTGCGAGCAGTGATGGCACGGATAATATTCCCCTGTTTAAGTTCAAAAACAACTGTCAGATACCTGCCTGTTTCTGTTTGGCCCAAAGTGTAATACTTTTCGGTATGCGATTTTTTGACGAAATATTTGCCACAGAATACTTCTTCAACTTCTTCCGGTTTTACTCCATGCCTTCGTATATGGTTAATGTTTGTACCATCCCATTCAAAGCCTTTAATCTTCAAAGACAGTACCTGCTTCCAGTATAAATATATGTCATGCTTTTGTCAATACAACTTTGCTTCAATCAAGGTTTCCGCCAAAGTTTAATAAATAACGTAAACAGATCAGTCGTTTGCCGGCGGCTTGCCCACCGGATAATACTTAAAGCCAAGCTCCTTAAGCGTTTCGCAGGAGAAAACGTTCCGGCCGTCTACAATGATAGGAAAGTTCATGCTTTCTTTAACTGCGGCCAGATCGAGCTGCACAATTTGGGGCTATGTCAAAGGGCAAGTTCTTCTATGAAGAATCTCCCGTTTTTGTATTTGAATATACTCATGGATGAGTATATTACGAAAACCCGCAATACCCGCAAAACTTCTGGCAAACTCTAGCGGCAGTATTCCAGCCCGGCCCAAAGTTATAAAAGCACCATAATAATCCTGAGGTTTTTCTAGTTCCTCAATGGCTATTACCCGGTTGGCAATGTCAATACAGCACTGTGCAGCTACCTCCAGGTTTCTCTCGACAATATCCCTCAAATATGAATCCTGCTCAAAATCATCAAACGATCTGGTTTTTAGAGGTTCTAATTTCGTTAAGCATTCCAAGAGTTTTTCCAAGCGCCTCTCGATACCGCTGAATTCTTTTTTCACTCTTACCCTCCTTTAAAATTTCTTTTCTTTGTGCCCATAGGACAGGTAAAAAATCAAAATAACGGCTTAGGGTATCGCCTTCGAACTCTACTTTAATATAACGGTTTTTTAGGTATAAGAGGATGCCTTCTTTTATGGCTCTGTAGCGTAGTTCCACAGGCGCATCTTTTAGCATCACTACATCCACCCTTGAACCATTCATAACGGTAGACAGATCGTGAAGAAAACGATGGTAGTCCTCGAATCCACTCTCAGGCGCCAGGATGGCAAAATCAAAGTCGCTCAAAAAACTAACCTTGCCACGGGCTCTGGAACCGAAAAGATAAGCAAGCTCAACATTCCTGGATTTAAAAAAGTGTTGCAAATTGACCATTAGGTCTTGCTCCAGACCGTTCATTTTTTAACACCCCCCAATAAAGAACCCCTCTGGAGAAAGGAACCGCGAAGACAGACAAAGCCTATATCCTCTCTTTTTAAGCAGGTAGCAATTCTTTGTGTCGCCTGCCTAAAATATGGTTTGTTCGTATAAAGCCGGGTTTTTTACTTGCTCACTGAAGAGTCCTGGCAAGGCTTCGTTCAATGATGGCTTGGGCTTCTCCTTTAGTGCCGGCAGCAAACAACTCTTCCATAAGGCTTTTTGTCTAAGCCTGTTTTTCCTTTTCAATCGCCTCTACTATTCATGACCGGATGAGTGTCTGGCGCCTGTTTCTGTTTGACCCAAAGTGTAATACCTTCCGGTACGTGATTTTTTAACGAAATATTTGCTCTAGCGTCGAGACTTACAACCCCAGCAATATTCTTACCCAGTCTTCCACGGCCGCTATGGTGTCCTGTGAAACTTCGCCCAACCGCGCCAACAGTCTTTCCGTTGAAACGGACCGGATGTCTTCGCACTTAACGAAGCTTGTTTCTTTCACCCCGCCCTCCGGCGGGCTTATCTTCACGTGCAGGGGGATATTTTTGTCCTTTGTGGTAACCGGGAGGACCACCACAAGCCCTGCCGGACCGGAATTAAACAGGTCGACCGAAATCACCAGGGCAGGGCGTTTGCCTGCCTGTTCATGTCCGCGGGCAGGGTTGAGATCGATAAGCCAAACCTCCCCGCGCCTCGGCTTCGCTATCATTCGTCACCGTCCATGCCGTCGCCTAAGACCGCGTCCCACTCTTTGCGCTCAGCGACCTCTTCTTCCCATTCACTCCGGTCGTTTCTTAATGCGACATAGGCTTCATTGGCCCTTTCCAGTAGCCACTGCCTGCGATACGCTTCGATAGCCTGGTCAAGAACGACCTGCATCGTTTCGCCCATGCAGCCGGCTATTTCTTTTAATGTTTTCCATGAGTTTGGGTTGATCCTTACGCTTGCCGGCATTTTTAACACACTTCTTTTTTGTTTTTAGTTTACAACAATGTGTACCTATTTGTCAATAAGGGTGTTTACTTAACATAGGTGAAGCATCAAATATTATTAATGGTTCTCCAGAGCTGTGTAGTTTAATCAAGGTTTCCGCCAAAGTTTAATAAATAACGTAAACAGATCAGTCGTTTGCCGGCGGCTTGCCCACCGGATAATACTTAAAGCCAAGCTCCTTAAGCGTTTCGCAGGAGAAAACGTTCCGGCCGTCTACAATGATAGGAAAGTTCATGCTTTCTTTAACTGCGGCCAGATCGAGCTGCACAATTTGGGGCCAGGCGGTGACCACCACCATGGCGTGGGAATCTTGAACACACGGCTCCAGTTCATCAAAAAAGGAC
>DFZP01000010.1:0-7880 GCA_002382125.1 Firmicutes bacterium UBA4053 | reverse complement strand
CGGACAGATCAAGAATCGCTTGAGGATTGTACGGGTTTGTAGTAGAATTCATCATGGTAAGGTACAGTTAATCGACTCAGGAAAAGAACAGGTGGTTTGTATGTTTGTTAAAGATGTAATGAAGAAAGTGGAAGCCGGCCTTGTTCCTGGCCAGACGGCTCTTGACGCCTGGCGTATGATCGGGCAATTGGAAGTAGCAGGTCTTCCAGTAATGGAAGATACGGGACGGATTATTGCCCTGGTTACTAAAGATGACCTGTTTGCAATAAAACCGGAACTTCTCACCATGTCTTTGCCGGTCAGTCAGATTATGAACAAGGACTTATTTGTTTTGACGGAAGACACTCCACTGGTTGAAGCATGGTCGCTGCCTCAAAGCATTTTTCCGGTTGTTAACGAAGATGGGCGGTTTACCGGCATCTTGTCCAAAGATATGGCTGGTTCTGCCTTATTTGGTTTGGCCACCCGCATGTTAGCCGAGATAGAAACCCTTTTAGACTGTGCGCACAACGGGATTATTGCTATCAACACGGAAGGAAGGATGACTCTTTTCAATAAAGCGGCAGAAGAAATTACAAGACGTGAAAAAAGCTATGCTTTGGGCAGGCATCTATCGGAGGTGATAATCCCCCAGGGATTGCTGGAAGTCTTAAGGGGGGGGCAGTACCAGCCGCAGTACAAGTTTTCGGTTGAGTATTCTAATGGAAAACACATTTATCTTACCAATCGCAGCCCGATCATTGAAAACGGTAAGATTGTCGGCGCAGTGGGCGTTTTTCAGGATATTTCCGAAATTGAGTTTATCTCCGAGGAACTACAATCGGTTAAGCAGTTAAACAAAGAACTGGAATGTATTATAGAATCTTCTTACGATGGTATTCTAATCACCAACCAGGCTGGTAATATTATCAGAGCAAATCAAGCTCACGAACGAATTACCGGCTTTCCCGGTGAAAGTATTCAGGGCAAAAACATCCGGGATCTGGTTGCTGACGGTATTTACACTACATCCATAGTCGATGCCGTTATAGAAAAGGGCCGGCCGGTAAATATGGTGGAGAAAATGGCAGATCATAACCAGTTGTTGATTACCGGAAGCCCCGTGTTAGACCAGGAAGGAGAAATAACCCGCGTGGTCGTCAATGTCCGTGATCTTACGGAGTTAAATGAACTGCGTTATCAGCTTGAACAGAGCCTTAAGCTGAGTGAACAATACTACGACGAGTTAACTCAGTTAAAGCTAAAACTCTTGAAGCAGGATGGTGTAATTTTCACTTCGCCAAAGATGCAAGAGTTGTTGGCCATGGCCTTAAGACTTGCCCGGGTAGATTCTACGGTTTTGATTTCAGGAGAATCGGGCGCAGGTAAGGAAGTTATTGCCAGAACAATTCACAGGCACAGTAAACGTCAACACAGGCCTTTTGTTACTGTTAATTGTGGCGCGATTCCGGAAAATCTTTTGGAATCCGAGCTTTTCGGCTACGAACGGGGTGCATTTACCGGTGCTAACAGAGAAGGGAAAACGGGGTTAGTCGAGATGGCTCATGATGGCACCCTGTTTCTGGATGAAATCAGTGAATTGTCCCCCTCATTCCAGGTAAAATTGCTGCGGGTAATTCAAGAGAAGGAGATTATGCCGGTTGGCGGGAGGAAATCACGCCTTGTAAACGTGCGGATTATAGCTGCTACTAACCACAATCTCGAAGAGATGGTGCAGCAGGGAAAGTTCCGGGAAGACCTCTATTTTCGCTTAAATGTGGTGCCCCTGTATGTATGGCCGTTGCGGGAGCGAAAGCAGGAGATAATTCCCATGGTTTACATTTTCCGGGATAAATTTTGCAGCATCTATAATATAAGTAAAGACTTTGCACCAGGGGTTTTTGAAGTTTTTCTCGAATATAACTGGCCGGGTAATGTGCGGGAACTTGAAAACCTGGTAGAAAGGCTGGTCGTTACTTCGTCCGGCGATTTAGTTACCCTGGCTGATTTACCTGCCTACCTGTTTAACCAGAAGGATTGTTCACCGGGCATTTCGGTGCGGGGCGTGTTGCCCATGCGAAATGCCCTTTGGGAACTGGAAAGGCAGTTAATTAAAAATGCGCTGCAGAAGTTTGGAAGCACGTATAAAGCAGCCAAAGCGTTAAAGATAGACCAGTCAACTCTGGTCAGGAAGATGAACAGGCTTAAGGCAAATGGTCTTGCGATATAAAGGAAAGGGGACACACCGTTCCGTTAAAGGAACGGGGACACACCTCCTGCGGAGGAATGTCCCCAATTAAATGTGGGTTCTTTACTTTATAACACCGGTAAATACCATAAACAGGAAGGCTAAGTAAAAAATACCACCAGTAATTAAAGTAACAGGCTTTAGTGATCCTTTGGTTGATGCTTGAAACAAGATTATGGCTGATGATATTATTGCCAGAAGGCAACTGACCAGAGCAGCCGGAGTCAGGTTCCAGGCAGTAAAGGCAATACCCATTGCCGGCAGGATAGAACTTTGAATAATCATCGCTCCACAGATGTTACCCAAAGCCAGGGTATCTTTGCCCCGGCTGATCCAGAAGAAACTATTAAACGTCTCGGGTAGTTCGGTGGTTATGGGAGCAATCAACAAAGCTAAAATAAGCGCCGGTACGCCCATTGCTATGGCGATGGACTGGGTGGCGTCAACAAAGATTCTGGCCCCAACCACAATTAGCACCAGCCCGATGGCTACCTGCAATAAAACCAGTGCGGTAGGCGGGTTGGGGTTATTGCGGGCCAGGTAAAGAGGAGGTGTCTGGTCTTCACCTTCATCTTCACCTTTGTTAAATTCCGCCCTTCCCTGCCGTAATGTGTAAGTGACATAAACGACATAGGAAAGGGCCAGGACAATGGCAATCACGTACCTTACTGTCATAATGTGAATAAAAGCAGCAAGAAAAGCAACGGAATAGACAGCTAGAAAAAAACCTAAATCCCTGCGCATTACTGAAACATTTACAGTTAAGGTTGGACCGGGGGTATTAACTGCCGGCGTGAAGGCTGTGCCTGCCGAAGAGGCTGACAGTATTCTTCTCCGTTTTGCGAAAATAATGGCCGAGACGCCACACAAAAAGAAAACCAGTGTGCTGAGCATAAAAGGGGCTCCCAAAATGGCTCCAATACCGATATCGTCGCTGAGATGACCATTTTTACTGAAAAAAATGGCAACTAGCGGGATCAACGATTCGGGCATGGCTGTTCCTACTGCTGCTAGAACACTTCCCACGGCGCTGTGTCCAAGCTTAAGCCTGGTCCCCAGCCACTCCACGCCGTTGGCAAAGACTATAGCTCCAAAAAGGATTATCAGTAAACTTGCGATCAGTATGACAACTGTCATATTCTCAACTCCTTTTATACATGCTCTTTGTCTTTAAAAAGAGATGTCAGAATACGCATTGTCCAGGTTAAAACATAAAGTGTAATTAAAGTTAAACCCATGCCGAAAACAAGCAATGAAAAACCGTACTGCCACGTTGTCAATTCCATAAAAAATCATCCTTTCTCTTTTTTCCCTAAATTAATCCCATCGCATGCAGGAGCGCCAGCATGATACTTGCAGCCAGGACGGAACCAATCTGGCCTCCTGTGTTGACACCCATGGCGTGCATGATCAGGTAGTTTTCAGGGTTCTCTTCGTGGCCTACTTTATGGGATACGCGCGCCGCCATAGGAAATGCAGATATTCCTGCCGAGCCAATGAGCGGGTTGATTTTTTCTTTGCAGAACACGTTCATTAGTTTGGCCAGGTAGATTCCTGCCACAGTGTCGCCACTGATGGCAATTGCTCCCAGGATAAAAATCAATAAGGTTTTTGTAGTCAGGAATATTTCTCCATTCATTGTTGCCCCAATGGTTAAACCCAAAAGTAAAGTAACGATATTTGCAATTTCGTTTTGAGCCGTTTGTGCCAGCCTTTCCACTACACCACATTCGCGCAGGAAGTTACCTAACATTAAAGTACCCATTAAAGGCGCTCCCATGGGAGCAATAAGAACAGTTATAATAGTTACCACTACAGGGAATACTATCCTTACTGTTTGGGAGACGGGTTTTTGATCTGTGTAAGGCATGGGCATGATACGTTCTTTTTTGGTAGTGCAAAGCTTCATCAGGGGTGGTTGAATTAAGGGCACAAGGGACATGTAGGAGTACGCCGCAACCGATACCGGACCAAGTAGTTGAGGAGCAAACTTGCTGGTTACATAAATAGATGTAGGGCCGTCACAGGCGCCGATGATGCCTACACATACGGCTTCCAACCGGTCAAAACCCAGAACCAGCGCCAGGAGTAAAGTAAGGAAGATGCCAAACTGTCCGGCGCCGCCTAAAAGGATTACCCTCGGGTTTTGCAAAAGAGGGCTAAAATCAGTCATGGCGCCGATACCCAAAAAGATTAGACAGGGAAATATTTCGGTAATTATTCCTGCGTCGTAAAAGTATTTTAGTAAGCCTCCATCGGCCATTAAACCGGTCAACGGCAGGTTTACCAGGATACAGCCAAAGCCGATGGGTACCAGTAATAAAGGCTCGAATTCATACCTTACGCCAAGGTAAATTAAAACAATCCCAATAGCAATCATAACTGCGTATTGCCAGGTTAAGCCTGAAACACCGGAGAAAACTCCCTGAAGAAGTGACATTATTGTATCTGCCGACAAAAAAACCACCTCACATTTCTTTTGGAAGTATTGCAGGGTACCCCAAAAAATAAGAGTACCCTCGTTTTGCTTTTTTCAAAAAAAGTTTATTTTTACAAGCTAGTCTACCTCAACAGCAATAAGATCTGCTCCTGCTCTTACGGTTTGTCCTTCACTGACGTAAATTTCTTTAACCGTTCCGGGAGCCTTGCTGTAAATTTTATTTTCCATTTTCATTGCTTCGATAATCAGTACCGGCTCTTTCTCAGAAATCTTTTGTTCTGTGTTCACAAGGATTTTTTTAACGTGTCCCGGTAACGGCGCCGTAACCTTTTTTTCAGCCATTGAATTGTCTCCTTCCGTGAGTGATTAGAATTTCAGATAAACTCTTAGCGTTTAGTTCCTTTTGATTATTCCAGGGTTATAATCGCAGTATTAAGGTTGATCTGGTTTCCAGGGGAAACATGGATTTCTTTGACTATGCCATCTTTGGGAGCAAAAATCTTGACGTGCATTTTCATGGCTTCCATGATACCCACCACATCGTTCTTCTTTACTTTATCACCTGCCTTTACACCAATGGATATTATTTTACCTACCATTGGCGCATTTATTGGGATGCTCATAGCACCTTCCTCCCTGGTTAACTGCGCTTCTCCTTGAATTAATCTTTATTGGAAACACAAATACTATACAGCTTTTCTTTTATTCTAGCAAGTAGGTGCAAAATTCGTGCCAGCTTGTTTTTTTTCGCCGTTGCTGGAATAAAATAATGAATAGTAACAACAAATCGACTGCAATATTGCTTTTGTGACTGCATTATTGCATAGGCTAGTTGCTGGAGAGCATGGGGGATACCGTTGTCTGATGAGTATGATTTATTGAAGGGTGATTTATTGAAGCAATGGCTCAAAGAAGGTATACCGCTCATGTTTTTCAGGCAACATGAGCGGTAATTTTTCAGGTGGAAGGGTTGATAGTTTAATGCAGGGTTTTCTTATATTCCTTAAAGAAAGTATTGGTGGCTTTTTGTAATTCCTCCGCCGTTTCTTCATCAACCAGATCTTTAATCTGGAGCATCTGCTCACTTAATTTCTCAGTCAGAAAGACAGGGGCGGCTGTACGTAAAGCCAGGGCCACAGCATCGCTGGGACGGGAATCAATAACCATTTCTTTGTCGCTAATTAGTAAATGAATTTCAGCGTAGAATGTGCTTTCACGTAGATCCGTGATTATCACATAAGAGATCTCGGCCCCTAACTGCCTGCATATATTTCTTAGCAGGTCATGGGTCAATGGCCGGGGCATGGCGATGTCTTCTAAAGCTACTGCAATGGCGTGGGCTTCTAATAACCCGACCCAGACAGGCAATACCTTTTCTTCTTCCTGATCAGTCAGTAAGATAATTGGATTGCCGGATTCGTCATAGGCGACTCCCTTTACGTTGACGGCGATCATTATTACCACCCTCCTTTACCCGTTTTTTTGAGGAACAGCAACAGTGTTGGATATTTTTGTTTTTGTATCTTACCGTTATTTTATCATTAAGACTTTGATTGTCAAATCTTTTATATTGGCATTTGTACCGGCAGGGAAAATTTTTTCCGCAGGAATCTTTTACAGGAATCTTTTAGCGGAATTAGAAAAGTGGAAGAATTTGAATAAACCTTAAACCACTAACCCTTCTATAAAATTTAAGGTTGTTTTATTTATTTAACTATTTTTTGTAATGTTTATTCATCCGCTTCATCCGCCGTATGACTTGACATAGTATTTTTGAGGGAATATGATCGTATTAAACCTATCCAAATGGTTTATATGCAGAATTCTTTGAAATTCTTAAAGAAAGCGGTAGTATTTCTGAGAAGATATAAATTGATTATTAACTACAGGTTCAGATTTTTTGTTTTTTTATCCATTTTATCCATTTTGTTTTTGTGTTTGTTTTTTCAAGCCGGTTCCGGCTGGTCTGATTCCAGGGCGGACGAAGTGGTGGTGATTACGTTGGAAGGGCCGGTTGTACCGGTTGTCGCCAGTTACGTTGAACGGGGAATCAGCTTTGCCGAACAGCATGGCGCAGTTGCCTGTATAATAAAGTTGAATACCCCAGGTGGGTTATATCAATCTACGCAGGAAATTGTCGGTCATATTTTAAATGCCAGGGTACCGGTAATAGTCTATGTGTCTCCGCAGGGAGGCTGGGCTGGTTCCGCCGGTACCTTTATTACTATTGCCGCTCATTATGCCGCAATGGCCCCGGGGACCAGAATTGGAGCCGCCCATCCTGTTTCCATCGGTCCCGGGCAGGAGGGAGAAGTAAGTGTTCCCGGGGAAAAGATTACGGAGGACGCAGCAGCCTGGGTCCGTTCCCTGGCCCAGTTGCGTGGCAGGAATATCCAGGCTGCGGAGCTTGCCGTACGGGAAAGCAAATCTTATTCCGACCAGGAAGCGATGGAAAAAAAGCTGATTGACGCCCGCGCCCGTAATCTGGATGAACTTCTGGATCAACTGGACAGAAAGGAATTTACTCTGCAAGACGGCCGCAAGGTTATAATTAACACGCGAAATGTTGTTCAGCGGCAGATGGCGATGAATCTACGGGAAAAAATTTTGCTGACCGTCAGCACCCCGGAAATTGCTTATTTGCTCTTTACTTTGGGCATGATTGGTTTAATCGCGGAAATTTATCATCCGGGCGCAATTTTCCCCGGGGTAATTGGGGGACTCAGTCTTTTACTGGGACTTTATGGCCTAGGGAATCTTGATGCCTATTGGGGAGGCGTGTTGCTGCTTGTTTTGGCTTTAGGTCTTTTTACTGCAGAAGCATTTGTGGTCAGTCATGGATTGTTAGGTACTGGGGGGGTGGTATCTTTTGTGATGGGTTCCCTTTTGCTTTTTACGGGCAGTGGACCCGGGATTCAGATCAGTCCCTGGCTGATTGCTCTGACCACCGCTATCTTTGCAGCGCTGGTGGGTCTTTTGGTACTGGCGGTTGTAAGGGGCCAAAAACGCCAGGTGATTACGGGACAGGAAGGGATTATAGGGCAAGTGGCTATTACCCGTACAAGTCTTACCCCGGAAGGAACAGTTTTCTACGCTGGCAGTTTTTGGAATGCCGTTCTCGAGGAGGGGCAGGCGGAGGTAGGAGAGAAAGTAATCATTACAGCAATAGATGGCTTGAAGTTGCGAGTCAGGAAAAAGACATAATAAGGTACG
>DFZP01000006.1:0-35801 GCA_002382125.1 Firmicutes bacterium UBA4053 | reverse complement strand
TAATCCCCGGATCTTTATTTCTACATAAAAAATAAAAATCCTTCATTATTCTTCAAATTTTCCCTGGATAGACAGGAAAGGACCAATTTTTGCAGAAGATTCATAATGCGGGTTTAACTTTTTGACTTATGTGGTGGTTCCTTTGCGAAATTTGGGAAATCTGGCAAGAAAGTATATTGTTTCCGGAATCCTTGGCCTGTTTGTAATGGTTACTTTCCTTATTAATATATGGGAACCGGCTGAGCTAGGTTTGTATGACAGCTGGTTCAAACTGCGCGGTAAGGAATCCCCCGGAAACCGTATTGCAATTATTGGAATGGATGAAAAGTCGATCGCGGAACTTGGCCCGCCGCCATGGTCCCGGGAAATCTTTGCAAACCTGTTGGAAAAGCTTTCCGAAGCCAGGGTGGTGGGATTTGATTTGATTTTAGACGCACCATCCAATAAGAAGGCTGACACCGATTTTGCAGAAGCCATCAGCCGGCACGGACGTGTTGTGCTGGGTTCGATATTCACGTTTGAAAAGGATCCCGGTGGGGAAACCTTCCAGATTTTGAGAATGCCTTATGATAAATTTCTCGAAGGGGTAAACGGCGTTGGGTTTACGAACGTGCCTGCGGATAATGGTAATATCGTCCGCCGGACAACCGTAATAGACACGAATTATTTCAGCCGGCCGTTTCCTTCTTTTAGTCTGGCAGTAGTATTAAGCTCCGTTGGATTAAATCCGAACGACCTTTTTTTATCGGGTAATATTTTAAAAGCCGGCAATTATTCGGTTCCTCTGGGCAGCGATTACCAGGCTTTAATTAACTTTTGGGGTCCGGCGAAGACTTTTGAGTCATACAGCTGCATAGACGTATTGGATGGAAAGATAAAGCCGGAAACTTTCAAGGATAAAATAGTCCTCGTCGGTATGGATACTCCAGCCGAGAAAAATGATTATTTCGAGAACCCGTTTACCAAAAACAACCTCGTCCTTACAGCGGCCCTTCCTTCACCCGGGGTGGAAATACACGCCAACGCCGTTATGACTTACTTGACAGGTCAGTATTTCCACAGGGCCGGTTGGCCGGTAAACGTTATTCTTTTAATAGTTGTCTGGCTGGCGACCGTAGCCGCCTCAAGGCGAAGCCCCTGGACCGGACTGGTGTCTGTTGTTTTGGTGGCCGGCGCCCTGCTGGCTGTCGTGTTTCTTGTCTGGCTTAAACTGCATTACTGGGTTAACGCTGTTTCTCCACTGGTTATGGTTGCGGCTACCTATACGGGTGTTACAGTGGAGAACTTTTTGCGCACCGAACTGGAACGCAGGCAGACGAAAGCCTTGTTTGGCCGCTATGTTTCTCCTGCGGTTGTTGAGGATCTTTTGCGCAAGGGCGACAGGATCGAGTTAGGCGGCGTAAAACAGGAAGTAACTGTCTTGTTCTCCGATATACGCGGATTTACTGCGTTTAGCGAGGGTAAACCACCTGAAGCTATTGTAGCCCGCCTCAATGAATACTTTACGGCTATGACGGAAATCGTCTTCCGGCGGCAGGGAACACTGGATAAGTATCTGGGCGACGGTTTGATGGCTGTTTTCGGCGCGCCGGCGCCCAGTGAAAATCATGCCGCACAGGCAGTGGCGGCCGCCGTCGAAATGCTTGACCGCCTGGAAGAACTGAATAAGCAATGGCAGGAAAAAGGAGAGGTTAATATAGGCATCGGTATAGGAATCAATTCCGGAAGCGTAGTTGTGGGAAACATCGGCAGCCCGGAGAGGATGGACTATACGGTAATCGGCGAAGAGGTAAACCTGGCCTCCCGCCTGGAGAGTTTAAACAAAGAATACAAGACCCGGATAATTATCAGCGAAAATACTATGCGGGCTGTCCAGCCCGGTGAAATTCCGGCAGGCTGGAAAATAAAAGATCTTGGGGATACACAGGTCAGGGGACTGGCCGAAAGGGTGAAGATCTTCACTTTGAACAGGGAGTAGCCCCTCTGGAATTTAGAGTAAAAAAGTAATGCCAGGAAGTACCAGGAAGTACCAGGAAGTACCAGGAAGTACCAGGAAGTTTAATGAAGGAATTCCATTTATTTTGGAGAAATGATAACAATACAGCGAACTTTTTCCTGTAAACCACTATTCTAGCAGGAGAGTTCAATTTGCGTAAAAGAGCTTATGTTTTCCTGTATGTTAATGGGTAGGGCATGGTAAAGTAATGGACAGACTTGCTTTTTTGCAAACAATTAACCTGTTTGCCGGCGTCGGCGAAGAAGACCTGAAGGCGATATCGTCCTGCTTTTCAGAGAGGTATTACCCGCGCCGCAGTATAATATTTTTCCAGTCTGACGAAGGCGACAAGTTTTATATTGTTAAATCCGGTTCAGTTAAAATTTTTCGCATTACTGAAGACGGCCGTGAGATTACCTTTGACGTGATGACAAAAGGCAATTTTTTCGGCGAGATGGCGCTTTTAGACGGTTATAGCCGTTCGGCCACAGCGCAGACCAACAGGCCGAGTGTTGTATTGGAGATAGAGGGCAGGAAATTTCAGGATTTTACTCTAAACACCCCAGCGTTCGCAATGAACGTTATTAAATCATTAAGCATGAGAATAAGGTGGGCCAATGAGAGGATAGAAAACCTCGTCTTTAATTATGCGTACGAGAGAATTGTCAACCTGGTTGCAAAACTGGGAAAGATGTATGGTGTTTCCTGCCCGGAAGGCATAAAGGTAGAATTGAAATTTACCCATCAGGAACTGGCTTCTCTGGCGGGCACGTCCCGTGAAACGGTTACCCGTTCTTTGTTGAAGATGCGCAAGGAAGGTTTGCTTGAATTGAAAGACCGCTACCTGATCATTAAAGATCCGGGTTTTGCAGGCAGGGACCAGAAGGCGGTTTCTGCAAATCAGGCCTTCTGCTGAATATTAGCCGGATATGCGACTGCATGATGTTTGAGGATGACTTGCTGGAATTGGAATAAAAACCTATGGAGAGGGTGGTGAAACGAAGCTTCATTTTTGCTATGGCCATGAGGGGGGAGAGGATACTGGTATTTATTGGGGGGAGTTAAAGCCGGATTTTGTAAATAACTCATCAAAAGAATAAAGGGGGTTATATGATAATGTGCATTGTTTTCAACAAGCAAAAGCTTTTATATCATTTAAAGATATTCCTGGTATTAGTAACAGTCCTGATTTCTTTTCAGTGTATTTTCTTTCCGGCGCCTGGAAACGCCCGCCAGATTTATGTGAACGTCAACGGGCAAACTCTCGATAACGCCGATATTCTCATCGAGAATGGGCATACTTTGGTTTCCTGCAGGGTAATCGCAGAACAATTGGGGGCTGCGGTAAAATGGAACGCCAGTACCAGAACCGCGACCATAACAAGAAAGCAAGACAATATCCGGTTAACTCCCGGCAGCGCAACTGCATTAAAAAACGGAGCGAAAATAAATTTGGATGTTCGCGCAAAAATAGTCGGCGGGCGGCTTTATGCTCCACTGAAAGTGCTTGCGGAGTCTTTAGACGCCAAAGTAGTTTGGGATGAACCAAGGTCGACAGTCCTGGTCGATAATGGTTATTGTTCGGTCTGCGCCTCTTTGGAAAAGTAAACACACTGCTTTAAAAATTTTTAGGGGGTACTTGAGATTCCAGAAAAAAAATTACTGCTTCACTTGACCAGGTGGGCTGCGTTGCTTTCTTTCTTAAATGCCGTTTTTTTGCTTTATCTGTATTTTAATGGTTTTCTCACACCTTTGTCACAGTTGTTCTGTTATACAAGAAGCTGCAGTGAGCCGGTTTTGTTTATTGCGAGAAGAGTTTCTTTTGCCATTGCCGGCGCCTCTACTGCCGCCCTGCTGGTCGTTTTTAGCTTATTTGCCCGGCAGAGCAAGTTGTGCCAGGCTTTCGCCCTTCTTTTAGCTCTCTGGAGTGTATTCATTTGCTCCGCCCTAATTGTTTATCAGGCGCAGATATTAAAGAACTTCTGTATCTTTTGCCTGACTTCTTCCGGCCTTTTCTTCCTAACCCTTGTTATTTTGTGTATAGATTTAATAGCGCGCAGACAAAGCCGGCGGTTCAGCAAAGGTTAAGGAACTGCTATCTAATGTGCGTCTGGTCGGGCTATTACACTCCTTTATAAAAAAAATAAAAAATAAAATTGTGAGCGGTGACACTAAATAAAAAAACCGGCTGAATAGACTAAGATCATAAACTTTTAATAAGGTATGTTTTTTAACTGGTCAAAAATAATAGTAAGATTTATTTTTGAAAAACTGGAACTTTTTTCTGACTCTCAGTGTCTAAATAAGTGTGGGATTAGTAGATCAATGGTAAAGGAGGAAAGTTTCTCATGGTGTTTTTGCATAAAAGACTTCCTCCGGTTCGAACAAGATTGAAAAAGAATGTGGAATAATCTTGAAGAGGACAGTTGTTCCGCTGGTTCGCGTATTTTTGCCCGGTTGTGGTTTGGCACAGGCGGGACAATTAATTAAGTTACTGATTAACGGGGCTGAGGCTGAAGGAGGGTCTTCAGTTTTGCTTAAAGATGGCCGAATATTTGTTCCGGCGGGTTAGGCAAAAAGTAATTTCCTCCGGATAGGACTGGTTAAAATTACCTGAAAAATAATCGTTTTTCCGGGAGGATTTCCATATTTTTTCTCGAAGTTATGTAAGATATGTAAATTAAGGAATCATGTCCAGCAAGCAACCAGAAGAAGAATTATTTGGGGCAATATTTTCCAGCTAAAAATGTTCTTTGCCTTTGAAAAAGAGCATAAGTTTTCTGGAATTCAGTTATTTTGATGTCTGCCTTTGCTTAATTATGGTTAGGCAAGGTTTTAAATAACTTTTGAAGGAGGTGGTTGCTCGGACGCAGGAAATAAAGTTTGAGGTATGAGCGCCAGTAGTTTTGCAGTAGTTTGCAGTAGATTATTGAAGAAAAGCTAACACGCGTAATGTATTATTTATTCTTAAGGAGGGATATCTTAGTGACAAAAAGGGTAACCAAATGGGGCAGAATAGCCGTTATCCTGGCAGTAATTGCCTTATCTTGTTTTGTTTTTGCCGGCATAGCCCTGGCCCAGAGCATCAACATGACAGCCGGTGAAAACCCTGTAACCGGTGAACTGACCAGCGTAGTCAAGGCTGATCATGTCTACGATTTCACCATCACAGCCACAGGTGTTGATGTTGATGTAAACCTCTTCTGTGAGGGTGATCTCCTCGGTAAAGATCCTAGCGAACTCAACCAGTTATATATTGATTTTCCTTTTCCCGAGGATAACAACCTGGAAGCTCTCATAGGCAAATCTGTGAAGGTTTATGTTACAGTGGGCGGCAATGAATATATGGTAAAAGCAATACCGGAGGTTCTTGAGAACAAATTCCCAGGTCCAGAATACGACCGGTTAGTACTGACTATTGAGAGACAATTAATCCCGGCAATCGGCAGGGTAACCGCCTTCAGGATTGAAGGACTGGTCGTTCGAACCACGGTACACCCGCAAGAAGATTATTGTGTTTACGTTTCGCACAGCAAGAGTTGTTTCATGCCTTCCTGCCTGAACGTTGATGTGGTGAGAACCGTCGGTACAATAACTATTGATGAAATTACTCAGTGTCCGGTAGCGGGCGGCAGAGTAACCGTCAAGGGTCATGTATTTGATACAGAGGGTATTGCTATGCCCACCACATGGCCGGTTATTATCGAATATGTCCAACCTGCTCCCAGTGTGCCTTACGGCGTTCCGTGCACCCTTTGCCCGCCATACGATACCTTCTATGTTCCGGTATGTGTGAGCGATCCCAATCTGGGAGAAGCAGTACCCAACGACGAGTGCCTTGGCGCACCATATCTGCATCAGAATCCCAATTCATGTGTTTGCATTGCGCCTGTGATTACACACGTTACCAGTGATGGTTATTTCGAAGCTACGATCACAGTCCCGGGTGTCGCAGATGCAACAAACAGCATTATAGCCCGGACCCCTGAAGTAGAAGACAACAATATGGATTCAGGAATCCAATTCTACTATGACACCGCTGATTACCTGGTGCCTGCGGAGTCTTTGGAGGACATGGCTTATAAGCTGGAAGAAGACGACAACCATTTTCTACGCGGCTTTTTCCACCAAAATATAACGGATTGTGAAGGAAACATAACCGGGGAGTTTGAGAAGTTTGAACATGCCTGGGTTTATTCCGATCCGGAAAGCATAACAACTGTGTCCGGCGATCCCAAGTACATCACCATAGAGCCAAACCTTGTTCAGATAGACTGCGATGATCCCCTGCTGCTGACTGTTGTCCTGCGTGACAAGTTCGGCAACGAAACGGACAATGCAGCACCCTGCGGGGATGTTTTAGCTCCTCTGAAGGTTGATTTAAAGTCTTTCTTCGTTGAAAATGGCGTCGAAGTGCCGTTCGGCTTAATCCTCGCCAATGACAACGGGCAGCCAGGGGCGGAAGTCGAATACATAGTAATTAATCCCGGCGAATCAACAGCAACCGCATTCTTCAAGGCTATCCAAGGCGGTGTTGTAACCATTCAGGCCGGCGCTATTATCAACGGTGTAAACGAACTTACCGAGATCTGCGATCTGGAAGTGAATTGCCTCTTCTGCATGCTCGAACCTAAAGTGTTAGTCGAATGTGAACAAATTAGCCCGAACCCCAATGATCCCAATGAATACGAATATGCCAAGGCAGGTTGGCCGGTAAAGATATCCGTGCATTACGATCCGGCCTTACCCAATACGATCCTGGAAGATGACAGCCGCACTTCCGCTACACTGCGCGTTGAGCTGTTGGTTTCTGATCAAAGCGGCCTGTCTGTTGCTGATGGCGCCACCTGGGATACCGAGGCGTTTGTGGACGGTGACAGGCTGGTCTTTAATGCAGTCGGCAGCAACGGAAGTTTCGACACCTTCGTTCATCCCGGCGGTGTGAGCTATGACTCAATCAAATCCGACTTCTTTGTGTACGTGCCGGATGATTACTGCGGCCCGTTACTTGTGAAGGTTGTCGACGAGGAAAAGCATCTTCACGACATAGTAATGCTCTGGTACACCACCCCGACAGAACTGGTCCGGGAACTGGCGCCGGATATCTGGCAGCTCATTTCTACACCGAAAGAACTGGCCGGCGATGGAACCATGGAGTCCCTGCTGGGCGGCACTTACTTCTCTGACATGCTGCTCTATGACAAGAACGATCCCAATGGACCATGGGTGCAGATTACCGATCCGGATTACGAGTTAATGCCGCAGTACGGCTACCTGCTTAACATGACGCAGAAATATGTCGACGGTCCTGACTGTGTTGGTCAAGGATGCGGTTATGAGACTTGCATCCAGGCAGACTATGTCTTTGCCCGTTCTACAGCTCCGGTACTGCCCGGTTCGCGCCCGCTGAATCTGGGCTGGAACCTGGTGGGACCATCCTTTGATGAGAACATCCATTTTGACCGCGGCGAGCAGATATGGACCGAGTATGGCCCGGTATGGACAGCTTGCGAGCCATATTTTGAATGCCCCTGTGGCAATCCATATGACCTGCTGACCGAAGGCGATAACCTTTCCCGGATGCTCGGTTCGGCCTGTGCCGACTGCAAGACCCTGGTTAACTGGGGCGGCGAAGGTCTGGATCATGCGTACGATATAGGTGGACCCACGGGTGTTGAAATTGAATTATGGGGCGAACCGAATTCAATGGGCAACCTGGGTAACTTCTCGGCTGCCAGTGTCAACAGCGGTACCCTGGGCGGCTGGGCAATTGACCCCAGTACACTCTACGGGTTCAACGGTGACGCATACTGGCTGTACGTAACCTCGCCTCAAACCCTGACCTCAAATACCATACTTGATATGGCGGATGTCCAGCCTTAAAAACAGCACAACTGTTTTTAAGAGATTGTTTTCAGTACCTTACTTGCGGGAGCTTGTCTCCCGCAAGTAAGGTACCAATTATAAAAGGCAGGGAGAAAAAGAGAAATGTCTCTCAAGTTAAAGCAGCAGTGGTTTTTAGTACCCTTGGTTTTTGTTGCAGTGGTCTTTTTAATCGGGACGGCGGCCCTGGCGGAAGACAATCAGAATCCCCCACAAATGCAATATCCCGCTTTGTATTACGGTGTGGTGAAGACAGAAACTGGACAGCCGGTGGCTTCAGGCACGGTGAAGGCTTATGTGGACGGTGAGGTTTGCGGGAAATTGCCTTTTCAGGAAGGAAAATTTGGATTGCCCGCCGAAGATCCCTACGTAGCCAGATTAATTGTTTACAGTGCAGGCGAGGATCTAACTGGCAAGAAAGTTACTTTCAAAGTGGAATCCGCTGGCCGGGAATGTCCGGCCAAAACAGATCCGCCAGAAATTATCTGGAAGTCAGAAGTAAAGCAGGCAATCACACTGATTGTTGACGAAAGTTGTCTGGATGGACAAAATCCGCCGGTTAATAAGCTAACCCCTTTTTCAGATCTTGACGGGCACTGGGCGGAAGGCGTCGTTAGCCGGATGGTTTACCGGGGGCTGATCAGCGGTTATCTGGACGGGAGTTTTTATCCGGATAAGCCGATTGCGAGGGCGGAGTGCGCACTAATCCTGTCCCGTGCCCTGGAATTGCCTGCAGCCGATCCTGAGGAACTTTCTGCGTTTGGAGACAAAGATGCCATTCCTGACTGGGCGAAGGTAGCTGTTGCACAAGCAGTAGCCTCCGGCCTGTTTTCAGGTTATCCGGAGCCTGACGGAAGCAGGGACTTTGGACCGAAAAAGACTGTTAACAGGACGGAACTGGCGGTTATTTTAAGTCGGGCCGCCTCGCAAAAGGAATTAGCACAAAAAAGCGATCTGGCAAACTTTTCGGACCTGGACCGGATTCCGGAATGGGCCTTGGAGGAGGTGCGTGCCGCCGCTGAGTATGGTCTGGTGCATGGATATCCTGATAATTCCTTCCGTCCGCAAAAAGAAGTGACTCGGGCGGAGGCTGCCGCTATGATAGCCCGTTTGCTGGAAAGCCTGTAAAGCGACACGTAAGGTTACCAGTTGCAGATCCGTGATCAGTTTGGAGAGCATCCGCAAACAACTTAAAAGGGAGGAGTTAAAACTGAAAATAATCAAAAAAAGACTTACTGCTGTCTTACTGTGCTTTCTGCTTTTATTCGGTATTGCTTATGCGGCGCTGGCGGAGGAGATGCCCCTGATGCCCATGGCGATCTTGGGCGAGGTGGTTGACCAGAATGGCAGCAGCATGACCGCAGGGGACTTGAAAGTGTTTATCGGTGACAAACCTGTAATTTTAGTGGATATTGTCAAGGGTCAGGTAGATTTTTCGCTGGATGCAACGAATAAAGATAACTTGAGCGTCATTGACAGAGATGATATTGGCAAGACAATTAGTTTTAAGGCTGAAATAAATAACAAGGAATATAATGCCGCCGCGGCAAAGGAAATTATCTTCGTGGAATTAGCAAATGAGGACCTGCTGATCACTGTAGATTATACCTCCGGCAGTTCAGGGAGCAGCAGTTCCGGAGGGCAGAGCGCAGCGAAAGCGCCGGTCTCTCCAATTGCCAGCCCGGCTGCGGGAACCTATGCTGAAAGCGTCAAAGTTGAGCTATCCTGTTCCACTGCCCAGGCGGTTATCTATTATACAAACGATAATACCGATCCCAAAAGCAGCAACACACGAAATGAATACAAAGAACCCGTCAATATCGATAAAGATACAATAATCAAGGCAGTGTCCTCAAAAACCAACATCTTTAGTGAAGTTGCCGTATTTGATTATAAGATTGGTCAGACGGTGCAACCAAACGGTTCAACTGGCGGAAACCCGACCGTTGTGTTATCCGATATACAGGGACACTGGGCTGAGGCGATAATTGATAAAATGGTCGGGCAGGGTGTAATCTCCGGTTATGAAGATAAAACCTTCCGGCCGAACAACTTGATCAGCCGCGCGGAATGCGCCGCCGTTATCGACAGGGCGCTGGCCCTGGAAAGCGGGGCCAGCCAGGATATGGCCGGCTTCAGTGACGCTTCCGACATTCCGGAATGGGCAGGTGATTCTGTAGCCGCCGCGGTTTATGCCGGTTTGCTTAAAGGTTATCCCGGGGCGGAAGGCAAGACTGTCTTTCTGCCGCAGAAGCAAATTACACGTGTTGAGCTGGCCGCTATTATAGCGCGTGTTCTAACAAGCAAGTCGGTCCAGACAACATCACAAAAAGCACAGTTCACAGACAGCAGTGAAATTCCCGAATGGGCAACCGGTGCAGTTGACCTTGCTGTACAGAAAGGGATTATTACAGGATACCCGGATGGCACATTTAAGCCCCAGAAGAACGTGACACGCTCCGAGGCTGCGGCAATGATCGATCGGCTGCTTGATTCTGTAAAGTAAAAGTAGGGCGGTGAAAATTGATGGGATCGGTTCGGATAAAAAAAGCTGTTTTTGTTAGTTTATTATTAGTTTTTATACTGGGGTTTGCCGGCGTTGCTTATGCTGATGATCCTTCTCCTTATATTAATTTATTCTATGGGCAGGTAAATAACGATTTGGGTGAGGCTGTTGCAAGCGGGACTATTGAGGCCTATATAAATGATGAAAAAAGAGGGGAACTGAGCTTTGAGAACGGACAGTACGGCATGCCGGAGGAAGATCCTTATGTAAAAAGACTGCCGGTTCAGGGCACATCCAACGATAGCGGCAAGCAGATCCAGTTCAAAGTGAAAATCGGCGACGTTACCTATACCGCAACGACTAGCCCGTCAGCAACGTTAAAATTTCTGGCTTCAATAAGCACAAGGCAGGCGAACCTGACCCTGGCTATCCCCTCTGTATCAATAAACGGCTATGCAAAACTGGAAAAACTTTACCCGACCTCTCTGGAGCCGGATCATGCAGGTACACAGGTGAAAGTTACACAGGGCGGATCGGTAGTCGGCACGTTTGTTACTGCCTCCGACGGTTCATATACGGTTACCGGTGTGGCCGCCGGGGACTGTGATCTGGAATTCAGCCATCCCGGCGGGAGCTGGAGAACGACCACCAAAACAGTGACTGTGGGAACAGTAGGGTCAACTGACGCCGGAACAGTAACCCTGAATATGGGGGATATGAATGGCGACGGATGTATAGACATATCGGACCTGCTCTGGATGGTTCACTATATTGGACCTGTGACCGAACAGTCCCAAAAAGCGGATGTGAACGGGGACGGTTTTGTAGACATATCTGACCTGCTCAGGGTTATAGCGGACATAGATAAATGACAATTGCAACTTAAGTTGTAAAGTACGGTATAATAAGGAAGGAGGCATGTTTATGGTTCAAAAAACAGGGGCAGTCATTTTAAGCGCTGTTTTATTAATCGCTCTTCTGCTGGCTGGCGGCCAGCAGAAAGCTTCGGCAGGCAGTATAAACGAATTAAGCAGCATTGACTGCGTGGAAGTTCTTAGCGATGTGTGGGACGGTCTGGCTCTTTTAGATGCTAGTGAAATGGAAGAACTGGTGAATATCAATAAGGAAATCAACAAGGCGATTTTTTACGGTATCAACGGCAACCAGCCCGTCCTGACTGACGAGCAGCAGCAAGCACTGATGGACAAGTTTCACCTTTATTTCGGAGGCACGAGATGGCCGTGGACTATTGAAGAGTATGTAAATAGCCACCAGAGCGGCGGTCAGACCGGTTATGTGGGTTTCATCAACAGTGTTCAGCCGGGAAGCCGTGATTTGAATTATCTGGTTGGTTTATACGATCAGTTGCGCCTGACCTTTCCCAATGACTACAGGGTTGAGATGAATGACACCTGGGGGTGGGGAGAAAGAGAACAATTGGAATTTTTTGTACAGATATTTAAGCAGCTGAAAATAGACTCTGCAGGCAATCTGTCATGTGCAAATTTTGAGGCGCTGGTCGACCAATATATTTTGGCAGTGAGCAATATAACAGAGCAGGACTTGGAAGAAGTGGGTTTCAACTGCGGCATGCTTCAGGGGGCTATCGGACAGTTAACTGAACAACAGCGGCAGAACCTGATTGAGATTCTCTTTAAAATATGTCCCGGCGCCAGTGTTTACGGTTATGTTTACCTGGAAAAAATCTTACCGGACGATCCGGAGCAAAACCACGCAGGTTCAGAGATAAAAGCTATTCACAATGGCCAGGCGGTGTCTTCCGTTCTCTCCGACAGCAACGGTTACTATTTCCTGGGCGGTCTGGATGCCGGGAATTATCAGATATCTTTTGACAATTCCGGTGGGGGTTGGAAAGAAGTAGATACGCAGGTCAGTCTCGGTGAAGATGAGAATAAGCAAATACCTTCGGTCACCCTGCTGATAGGTGACATGAACTCCGACAAGACAATCGATATTTCGGACTTGCTCTGGATGGTCTATTATATAGGAGGACCTGTCAACAGCGAATCAAAGTGGGCCGATGTGAATAAAGACGGAAATATAGATATTTCCGATTTATTGAGGGTGGTTTCCAATATCAATAAGTAACCTAAAAAATTTTAAGGAATAGATATTTGCTTAAAATTTATGACTGGGGGAGTGTGAAAAAAGTAATTTACATGGAGGTTTGAGAAATAAAAAGAGTTGAAGGAAAACAATCTTAGTAAAGGAGGATAACATGCTTAACAGGAAGATCTCAATTTTCTTTATAGCCCTGTTGCTGGCCATGCTCTGTGCCGCAATTCCGGCTTGGGCGGATGGCCTTTCCCACGGTCCTCAGGCGCCGGCTGCAGTGAATGTGGGTGACCAGTTTAATGTAAGCATGGTCGTAAATAACGCAGTTGATTTAATGGGAACTCAATTTAAACTGCAATTTAATCCCGCTTTGTTGCAGGCAGACAAGGTGAGCCCAGGAAATATCTTTACAACTGCCGTAGAAGACGGTGCACTTGTAAGCACAAAGAATATTGATAATGTAACAGGCATTGCGACATATCTTGCTGCGGTGACTGACATCTCGTATGCATATACGGGCAGCGGAGGCACTACGGCAGTAATTAAATTTACAGCCCTGGCGCCCGGACAGGTAACCTTTTCTATTGCAGACGATCCAACATGGAATCAGTTATGCGGAGAACTCGGAGTTAAGCTCGATCATACGACTACTACGGCTACAGTTACAATTAACGAGCCGGTGAAGCCTGTTATCACGCCGGTTCAGCCCGTAAATGGAGCTACGGGTGTTGCTCTTGGCGCTTTAGTGCAGGCGGCTTCTGATGTAGATGTAACAGCAGTCGATCTTAGCGGAGTTACAATCAAGGATGCTCTCAACAACCCGGTGTCAGGTGTAAACGCAACGCTGGGCGGGGACAACAGGACACTGACCATCGCCCATAATGCGTTTGCCTACAGCACGGCATATACTGTCACCATCCCGGCCGGAGCGGTCATGGATGGGGGCTTGACCAATGATCTGACAACCTGGAATTTTACCACATTGGCGGCACCGCCGGTGAAGCCTGTTATCACGCCGGTTCAGCCCGTAAATGGAGCTACGGGCGTTGCTCTTGGCGCTTTAGTGCAGGCGGCTTCTGATGTAGATGTAACAGCCGTAAATCTTGGCGGGGTCACAATCAAGGATAATCTCAACAACCCGGTGTCAGGTGTAAACGCAACACTGGGCGGAAACAACAGGACGCTGACCATAGCACATAATGCGTTTGCCTACAGCACGGCATATACTGTCACCNNATTTTACCACATTGGCGGCTCCGCCAGAGGCACTGAATGTAACGGTAAATTTGACCGGTGACAATATCAGCCCGGATCGTCCGCTGACCATTGACGGTTCGGCAGACAGGGGAGGAACACCTGCCGTAGTCGACTGGTCGGTGGTTATTAAAGATCCTGGCGGCAATACCGTAGACACCTGCACTCCTGCAAGCGGCGACAGCTTTAACTGGGATTACATTCCTGTTATGGATCTTCCTGTAGTTGCTGATTATACGGTGCAGGTAACGGCCACGCCCGGTGTCGGTGACCCGGTCACAGTAGAAAGAACTTTCAATATCTATAATTACCCCTTAATATTTTCCGCATCTCAGATTGACGGCAGCGAGGTGACGTCAACTCTCACCAACCTCAGCGCGAACGATATCAACCAGGCGTTGATAGTCTGCCAGGTGGTAAAAGAAGACGGGGTTATCCAGGTCAAGCAATTGCAGACTGATCAAAAGAATATCTCTGCAAGCGGCGGGACTGCAAATATCAATTTTACAATTGATGTTCCTACGGTACCAGGAACATACGCTGTTGTACTGTTTGCCTGGTCCAAAACAGACGGCAAGTGGGTAACTCTTAGCTACAAGCAGATTTTACCCCTGGTAATAATTTAAAAAGTGAGGTGAGAAGAAAATAATGAGAGGATCCATCAAAAAAACAATCTTGGTCCTGTGCCTTGCGTCAATTTTGATGATTACCGGTGCGGGTTTGTCACTGGCGAGTACAGATTACTCGCAATTAATAAGTGATCTTGGCAGCTTCATGGGAAGACTGGCCAATCTGGACGCGGACCAGTTGGAACAGGCGGTAAGCATTAATGAGGCAATGGCGGAAAATTTCTTTCAAGGTTTGAGTGATTCAGAAAAAGACGCACTGAAAGACACTTTGGATATAGACCATGATACGTATCTGAATATTAGTAACGGTTTATTCGACCCGGTCACAGGCTATATTTTTGAATATGCCAGTCCCGAAGCCGGTGACACGGGATATCAGGGATTGTTAAACGCTATTGATCCCGACAGCCCGGACCTGGTGTATTTGAACGGGCTTATCCAAAAACTTTACCAATCAGTGGGTGATGAAACCAGAAGCCAGCTCGCGTCGAAGAGAATCTCCTTCGAGGAGTTTGTGTGGTTCCTGGTTAAGATGTCCCAGATCCAGTTCGAACCAGGACTGGTAATTACTGACGACGTATTAGATCAGATTGACGACATTTTAGATTGGCTCATTGATAAAAGTGACGGTAATTTAACACGGGATGATCTGACAGCCTGCGGGCTTACGGCAGAAAACCTTACCGGATTATTCGGCCAGTTAACTGAGGATCAAAAAGATCAACTGCTAGATATTTTGGCCGCTATGGGGCTGATTATTGATATTCCCCAGGTAGAAACACAAACTCCCGACGGTTTTTCCACTAGCGGCGCCACCTTGAAAGGAAGCATTATCAGCAATGGTGGAAGAACCATTAACAGTTACGGATTCGACTGGGGTACAAGCGAAGGATCATTGACCAACCATGTTGAAGTAGGTACTTCCGATCCTGTCAGCCTGCCCTTTGACTTCAACTTTGACCTTACAGGACTTAGCTGCGGGAACACATACTACTTTAAGGCATACGCCAGCAACGATGTCGGCACAAGCGCCAACACAGAAGTAAAGAACTTCAACACTAACAACTGTGAAGGCGAAGTAGTAGCGCCGGCTGTAGAAACCGTTGACGCCGACAGCAGCAGCATCACCAAAACCAGCGCCACCATAAAAGGTACGATTACAAACAATGGTGGAGGAACCATTAACAGTTACGGTTTCGACTGGGGTACAAGCGAAGGATCTTTAACCAATCATGTTGAAGTAGGAACTTCCAATCCTGGCAGCCTGCCCTTTGATTTCGAATTTAACATGACAGGACTTGCCTGCAACACGCCCTACTTCTTTAAAGCTTACGCCAGCAACGATTTCGGCACAAGCGCAAACACAGACGTAAAAAGCTTCACCACGCTAGCCTGCACGGAACCGGAACCTCCCATAATAACCGGTCACCAGCCTATAGGTGAAGATGTTCCTCCAAACGCTGAGGTTAAAGTTACTTTTGACCGTCCTGTTACTGAGGGTGACTTAATAAACACCGTCGAGATTCTTCAGGGGGGCAATACACTGACGGGTGTGTCCGCTCATATTGATATTGAAGACCCCAACACCCTGATTATCGATCACCCTGATGATTTCCAGTTCGGGCAAACATATACGGTCAGCATTCCCGTTGATTGTGTCCAGTCCGATGGTGTAGGAAACACCTCATTTGATTGGGATTTCATAGTTCGGGATAAATACAATCTTACTCTTGATGTCCAGTACGACGGTGACAACAACACAGTAACGATGTCCGGCTTCATGAAGGAGTGGGAGAGCGATATTCCGATCGGTTATGTATCTGTCGGAATAGTTATAGAAAAAGCCGGTGTTCCATGCGCTTTGGCGGAAACATTGACCGGCCCTGATGGTTATTATGAATGGACCTTTTCAACAACCGGCTTCGAGGCGGGGACGTATGATGTGACGGCCACGGTAAACCAGGCCGACAGGCAGGGAAGCTTTATCATCCCATCAGGTGAAGTAGTAGCGCCGACTGTACAAACCGTCGACGCCGACAGCAGCAGCATCACAAAAACGAGCGCCACCTTAAAAGGCACGATTACCGGCGATGGTGGAGGAACCATTAACAGCTACGGTTTTGACTGGGGTACAAGCGAAACATCATTAACCCATCATGTTGTAGTAGGAACTTCCGTTTCTGGCAGTCTGCCCTTCGACTTCAGCATTAACGTGGCAGAATTTGCCTGCAGCAACACATACTTCTTTAAGGCATACGCCAGCAACGAAATCGGCACAAGCGCCAACAATGACGCAAAATACTTCACCACTGACGACTGTGAAATCCCTGTAACAGCGCCGACTGTGACAACCAGCGATGCTACTGACCTCAAGAGTACCGGAGCTACCTTAAATGGTAACATCACCAGCACGGGCGGTGAGAACTGCGAGCGCAAGTTCCAGTACCGCAAGCAGGGCGATACGGCTTGGAACGACGCTGGTTATGTGACAGGCACTTTCGGGGCAGGCGCTTTCAGCTGCACGCTGACTGGGCTTAACTCAAAGACCACTTATGAATACAAGGCAATGGCCAGAAATTCCGCAAACTCCGCCGACGAATGGAGCGAAGGAAGTACTGTAACCTTCACCACTAAGAGCAGCGGCGGTGGCGGTGGCGGCGGTGGTTCCACATGCGAACTGAATGTCGACACTTACATGCCGGCAGCGAATGCTGAAAACATTACACTCGACACTGTAGTGAATGTCACTTTCAAACAGAATATCGCAGCCGTAGATCTAACAAAGGTAAGCATTAAAGATGCAGAGAACAATGCCGTGGGCGGAGTAACGGCAACCGTGTCTGGTAAGGTCTTAACCATTGCTCACGACAAGTTTGCCTATAATACCAAGTATACCGTTAGTGTTCCGTACGGAACTGTGAAACGGTCAGACTGCACGGTTAATAACGCCAGCTTGAGCTGGAGCTTTACAACAGCGAAGGAAATACTGCCGGAACTGCCTGACTGTGTGTATTCCGATGTTTCGGAAAATTACTGGGCAGCAAGTGTAATCAAGGAACTGTGCGAAAAAGGCATTCTTGACGGATATCCTGACGGCAGCTTCAGGCCTAGAAATGATATCACCAGAGCTGAGTTTACAAAAATAATGGTTGTTGCTCTCGGCCTGGCTGAAGAAAATCCCGCTACGCCGACTTTCAAAGATGTAGCTCAGGGCGACTGGTACTACGGTGTGATTGAAGCGGCAGCCAAGGCGGATCTGGTTAAAGGCTATAAGGGGTATTTCAGACCGAATGAGAAAATTACAAGACAAGAAATAACGGTCATTTTGGTAAGGGCTTTAGGCAAGGCAGACGAAGCCGTCGCAAACTCAAGTACGACAACGGCATTTAAAGATGATAGTAACATATCGTCATGGGCGAGAGGCTCAGTTGTTGTAGCTGTTAAGGAAGGGATTATCAAAGGTTATCCCAATGGTACTTTCGGTCCAAAGAAAAATGCTATCAGAGCTGAAGTTTGCGCCATGGTCTCACGTTTCCTGGCGAAGTAATAGGAAAACACAGCCAATTGAGGAGAATACTGACCACATAGGCATTTGAGGAAGTTAGGGAAGGTGTCTCATTTTAAAAAGATGAGGCGCCTTCCTTGTCCTTGACCAGTTTTCGATCCGGAATCCTGAAAGCCTTGCTGATGAGGGAGGTACTAAATGATCCACAAAGTAAAAATAACCAACTTGTATGTTCCCGTTTTCCTGATGGCATTTTTATTGACGTCCTTATTTATCTTTTTTAACTCGGAAAGCGCCTACGCCATGCTCATAAAGAAAGACCTGGGAACACTGGCTGCAGATGCACAGATTATAATGACCGGAGAAGTTGCCGATCTTCAATCTGTTTGGGAAGATAAGAAAATTTATACTTATGTCACGGTTTCAACACAGAATCTTTTTAAAGGGGTAGGGGATAAGGAAGTTATTATTAAAGTTCCGGGGGGAACGGCAGGGGGAATAACCTGCAGGGTGTCTGATACGCCTGCCTTTAAAAAAGGCGAAGAAATATTTGCCTTTTTAAGGCCCATGGGTACGTATTACGAGGTTGTCGGAGCTAAACAGGGTAAGTATACAGTGCAAAAAGATAAAATTATGGGTTTGAACGTGCCGGTTAACGAGATTTCTGCCTTAATATCAGAAAAGACAGGGGAAATACAGAAGGTTGAAAAAGGAGGAACAGAACCGGGACTGGGCCAAACAACCAGGAAAGCCTTTCCTTTGTTGCAAAACGGAGAGTCTTCTTTATTAGGCAGTGACCAGTCTGGCAAGCAGAATTTTACCTTGCCAGGCAGCAGCAGCGCCGGTCAATCTTCCTGGACAACCATACTGGATGAAGGCTTTGAATCTAACTGGCCTTCTACGGATCCAAAATGGTATCTTCAAGGAGAGTCTCCTTGCGAGTATACCTGGGGTAGAGAAAGCAATAAACCGCACACTGGCAATTACAGCGCCTGGTGCGCAGGGGCAAGCATGGACAGTTGCAGTGACCTTAACCCTGCCGCTGATAACTATCAGGATGATATGGATGCCTGGATGGTATACGGCCCGTTTGATTTAAGCGACGCCACCAGCGCCAGGATGACCTTTTACATCTGGAACCAGTCTGAATCAGATTTCGATGAATTTTATTGCGGATGCTCAACAGACGGCATTAATTTTATAGGTTATACGCTTTCTGGAGACTGGACACCATGGAGTCAGTATACTTTATCTTTGAATGAAGTATGCGGTCAATCCGAGGTATGGGTCGGTCTTGAATTTTCAAGTGATTTGAGTATTAGTTACAAAGGTACTTTTATTGATGATCTAGTCATTGAAAAATACGACGGGCCGATCCCGCAAATTACTAACATTTCGCCGGATTTCGGGCCGGCTGCGGCTAAATATTTAAACACTTATGAGGCTGCCGAAGACAGCACGCAGGTAACCATTAGCGGCGGCAACTTCGGCTCGGCTCAGGGAATAGTAGAGTTCTGGCAGGGAGACCTCGAATATTTTCCCGCCAGTATTATATCGTGGAGCGAAGACCGGATTGACTGCCTTGTTCCCGGAGGGGCAAGCAGTTACTATCATGGAAAAGCAGGAAACGTCTATGTTATTACTGATGAGGGAATTGAAAGTGAACCGGCTTTGTTTCGGGTTACATATTCTTACGGGGGAGGCAGGGCGCCAGAGAATACGCTGGTCTATAAGGTTAACGCCAACACGGCGGACTGCGCGGGAGAAGGTAATGCTGTACAGGAAGCTGCAAACGCCTGGAATAGCGCCGGGGCGGATTTTCAATTTGAATACGGCGGTGCAACGGATACAACCAGCGTAGGCTTTGATTCGGAAAATTCTGTCATTTGGGCAAATGAAGGAGAAACAGATTGGCGGGCTCTAACATCGACATGGTGGGGCTGGGATTTGAATATTATGCTGGAGAATGATGTAGAATTTAACGATTATTATTCATGGAGCACAGCAGCTGGCTGTCCTGCCGGGCGGTATGACGTGCAGGGGATCGCCACGCATGAACTTGGACACGCTCTAGGATTGCTTGACCTTTACGGCACTGCTGACAGCGAAAAAACAATGTATGGAATTAGCTCAACCGGTGAAACAAAGAAAAGAACCTTGGAACCTGATGACATCGACGGAATTAAATATATTTATGGACTGGCCCGCTCAATAGAAGGCTTTGCAAAACTGGAAAAGCTTTACCCGGGAAGTGATGAGCCGGACCATTCGGGTACGCAAGTGAAAGCAACCCAGGGTGGATCGGTCGTCGGCACATTTGTCACGGCGTCCGACGGCTCCTACACGGTTACCGGCGTGGCAGCCGGGAGCTGCGATCTGGAATTCAGCCATGCCGGCGGTAGCTGGAGAACGACAATCAAAACAGTGACTGTGGGAACAGGCGTGCCCACCGACGCTGGAACAGTAACCCTGAATATGGGGGATATGAATGGCGATGATACTATCGATATTTCGGACCTGCTCTGGATGGTCTACTATATAGGGCCTGTGACCGAGGAGTCGCAAAAAGCGGATGTAAACGGAGACGGTGAGATAGATATTTCTGACTTGCTAAGAGTTGTAGCTGACTTAGACAAATGACAAATGCAAATTAAAACTGCATATTAAGTTGCAAGATACGGTTTAGGAGGAAGGAGGCATGTTTATGGCTAAAAGAACAGGGGCAGTCATTTTAAGAGATGTTCTATTTAACGCTCTTATCGACGGCCAGTGTGATGGCGGGCCTTTTGCTTCAGAAAAATGAACCAGGATAAAGCTCTAGGAAAGAAGGAGGCTAGGAATGTTTTGGAAAAGAAGATTAAATGCGGGAAAGGGATTTTGAATATTTTCCTATTGTCAGTTTTAATCTTTCTGGGGGGAATGTTGGCTTTTATCCCTGGGCAAGCGAAGGCAAGCGCTCAGCATCCCCTATTGAATGATTATGATGAATTAAAAGCAGGATATCCCTTTATTAATAATTTGCTGGCCACTCAAGGGGCTACCGGAGTTAGCGATGAGCTTATAAAAGTATGGCTGTCAGATGTGGAATTGGAACTGGATAATCAAATATTTAATCAATCTACTAATCTGGCGGATAAAGACAAGCTCATCTCGATTGTCCAGGAAACTTTTGAGCCTAATATCATTTCTTTTAATCCGCCAAAAGTAGAGGCGGACAAGAATAAGGAAGTATTTAACGCATTAATTGCTGTCTATGGGAAAGAGATCTACGATTGCATTATGGGAGGGGAAGATTTACCGCAGGATGTAAAGGATCTTCTAAATCATATTAAAGAAATTCTAATTAATTATATGATAATAGCTGAACCTCCTGCCGGCGGATATAAAAGCCCTTTAGAAGTTGCTTTGAGCAGCTTTACTGAGGGCGCCTCAATATTTTATACACTGGACGGAAGCAATCCGACTGTTTATAGCAATAAATACCTCCAACAGCTTGTCTTTGAATGCAAGGATAGTCCGGTTCTGCTAAAAGCAATAGCCAGTAAAAATGGGGAAAATAGTGAGACGAAAATGTTCAACTATCAGATCTTAGACAAGCCTTCTGTCCCTGTGCTCAAAGCGCCGTCAAACGGCAGCACGGTGGATAAACTCACACCTGTTCTGGAATGGAACGCCGTAGCGGGAGAAAGCGTCACCTACGCTGTACAAGTAGGTACCAGTTCCTCCTTTAGCGCGTCCACCCTGGCAGCTAACGTTACGGGGCTATCTTCAACAAATTACACCTGTTCGAAGCTGCAGTCAAACAAGACATACTACTGGCGTGTAAACGCCGCCAACGAACTGGGTGTTTCGAAATGGTCAAGCGTCTGGCGTTTTAAAACCCCGGCGGGACCGCCAGCCCCTGTGCTCAAAGCGCCGTCAAACGGCAGCACGGTGGATAAACTCACACCTGTTCTGGAATGGAACGCCGTAGCGGGAGAAAGCGTCACCTACGCTGTACAAGTAGGTACCAGTTCCTCCTTTAGCGCGTCCACCCTGGCAGCTAACGTTACGGGGCTATCTTCAACAAATTACACCTGTTCGAAGCTGCAGTCAAACAAGACATACTACTGGCGTGTAAACGCCGCCAACGAACTGGGTGTTTCGAAATGGTCAAGCGTCTGGCGTTTTAAAACCCCGGCGGGGCTATAACGGGCCCGGAAAAACAGACAGCCAAAGGGAACGACGTTGTCAACAGCGAACGACTTACTAATAAAGAAATTATTTTCATGGAGGAAAATAACTTGTTTTACAGAAGGATAAGCAACGGTTTACCGATTAAAGTATTTTTGTGCCTGGCACTGTTTTTGTTAACCTGTTTTCCAATAAGAGCTGAGTCCGGCACGCTTGCTGACGCGTACCCGGACTTGAAAAATACATATGCGTCATTCTTTGACTTGCTTAGAGACGAAATGGTCACCCTGGGTATCCCTGCGGAAGATACTGACGGATTAATATTCGCCTGGATCATTGATCTGGATGCATACATACAGGATCAGTTGGAACAAGGTTTGCTTAACAAAAATAATTTTAATCAGAAGTTGTTTGAATCTTTCTTTAAGTTAACCTTGGACCACATGCAGGTTACTGATGCTTTGATAAGCACCCTTTTCAATAATTACGGCATTGGTTTGATGGATATAGGGGAGATAGTAGACGGGAAAAAGGAACTGCCGGCAGATTTTAAGCTGCTGTACGAAGCTATAAAACAATTATACTTTGGCACGGATAATAATAATCCCGGCAGTAATTCCGGAGGGGGCGGCGGGACTATTGCGCCGCCTGCAGGCAAATGGATCGGCGCTGAGGGCGGACAGGTCATCGAGGGAGAGGCAATTCTTGATATTCCAAAAGGCGCTTTGACGAAAAACGTGGATATCATAATTGAAAAAGTTAATAACGGCGAAGTTTCCATTACCGGGACTTTTAAGCTGGCAGGTGAAATTTATGAGTTCGGGCCTTCCGGCCAGCAGTTTGACAAACCTGTTGCTATTATCCTGGGATATGACCCTAATAAATTGGCTGCCCGAGAAGCGCCCGCGATCTGCGTTTACGATCCGGCAACCAAAGCATGGGTTAACCTGGGCGGGGTTGTAAACGAGACTACCCATACTGTGATGATACAGGTGACTCATTTTTCCAAATACGCGGTTATGGCTGAACCTGCTCAAGCAATATTAAATTTCAAGGATGTTGCTCCTTCCCACTGGGCTCACGAGGAGATTACAGACTTTGCCTCCAAGGAGTATATCGAAGGCTATGCGGACAATACATTTCTTCCGGGCAACAACATCAGCAGGGCAGAATTTGCAGCAGTGCTGGTCAGGGCGCTTGATCTCAAGGAAGTCAAACCCGCAGCGCCATCGTTCAAAGATGTCGATGCCGGCTCATGGTACTACAGCCATGTTGAGACTGTTTGCAGCGGAGATCTGATGAAGGGATACGCGGACGGCAGTTTTAAGCCAAATGAAAACATAACCAGGCAGGAGATTGCCGCCGTTCTCGTCAGAGCTCTGGGCAAGGATAAAGAACAGGCTGGAGAACTCGTCTTTGCTGACAAATCGGCTGTGAGCGGTTGGGCAAAGAACCTGGTCGGCATAGCGGTTGCCGAGGGATTAATTCAGGGCTATTCAGACAACACTTTTGGCCCGCAGAAGAAATCAACCAGGGCTGAAGCGGTGATCATGTTCTCCCGGATGCTGAATAAGGACAAGGATTAAGAAAAAAGCAAACAGTAAGGGGATGACATTTTCCCTGATGACCTATACCATGACACTATCGCTGATTAACGACATTATGGGAATTATTTATTGAAATACTAGTCGGCCTATTATATAATGAGTTAGTTTTTTACCTAATTGATCAAAATAAGGGAAAGGGGGTCAGACTGCTTGCTAGACATCAAGTTCCCTAAATGGTTTGGCGTGATAATGTTCCTGACATTGTTTGTTTTACCAGTATCTTTGATGAATGCTAACATAGCGCATGGCGGCTGAGCTTCCTATAAGCCACCGGTGGTGGTAACAAATGCGGTAACGGAACTCTCAGTTAATGATGCTACTTTAAATGGACTCATGACAGAATGCTTCGGGAAGATCAAAGAGTATGGTTTCTACTATGGAACAGATGCCGAAACAAACCAAAAAATCGTAGTAGGTCAAAATGAGTTTGTAGCGAAACCCTTCAAAGCGACTCTTGCCGATATTAAGCCTGGTAAGTACTACTATAAGGCGTTTGCAACTAACTATACAGGAACAGGTTATGGTTCCGTAGGAGAATTTAGGATTAGACTGGCAGGCGACAATAGCATCTTTGTATATCTAGACGGCAAGGAGCTTACCTTTGATGTTCAGCCTATTATTGACAAAGGCCGCACCTTTGTGCCACAGCGTACCATTTTTGAGGCATTGGGCGCTGACGTGCAGTGGGACGAGAAAACCCAAACAGTTGTGGCGCGTAAAGGCGATTTGAAAGTCACCCTGGTGATTGGCGGCAAGGCTTCCATTAACGGTAAATTAGCCCCGCTGGATGCGCCGGCAAGGATAGTAAACGGGAGAACTCTGGTTCCCCTCAGGTTTATATCGGAAGCCATGAATTGCAAGGTCGATTGGATTGCCGATGTCCAGACCGTTATGATCAACAGTAATCCCTCGCCGAACTAGATCAAGACGCTTTGCAGATAGTTGAGATAGTAGACAAATTCAACTAAGCCTCTTCAATTATTGACAACTTGGGCGGTGTATACTAAAATTTTTTTAATGCAAAAACAGCGGGAGCCGTAATCCCACAAAGGCTTTTAGTTGTGGAGAAAAAGCGGCGGCAACGAAATTAAAGGCCGGTAATAGTGACCGGCTTTTTCCATAGAAAGATTTTTTTGATGGCAAGGGGCGAAAAAATGCCTGAAGTTACTGGTTTCGACCAGATCTATAATGAGGCTGTCCGGCTGGCCGGACTTCCACAAAGTTTGTTTCAGGAAGCCCGTCAGGGGGCAGTTGCCGCCCTGGACCTGGCTGAAGAAGTTCTTGAGCAGGCCATCAGCGAATACGGTATTGATCACCCCGTGGGTTTTCCCGATACCGCCTATTTCCTTCCTGTAATCCTCAGTTTGAGCGGGGAGGAAATCAAATCCCTTGGTGATTGTATGCCCCTGCTTAACCGTGAGCGGGTGCTCATGCATAGTGAAATGACCTTTGCCAAGGCAAGGCGATGGGGAGAGGCAACCTGGTACGCCGCAGAGATTATTGAAGCGGTAAGGTACCTGAAGCAAACACCGGAAACCCCGCTGCATACCCCTCCCTGGACGGGCTTTATAGGTGACCCCGTGGTTCGCGCCTGCGGTGTAAAAATGGTTGACTGGACCATTCCCGGCGAGGCCATAATTTTCGGCCGGGCCAGGGACAGCCGGACGATCGCCGGGGTTATTCAGAAATTGATGGAAGCCGGTCTGATGATCTTTTTATGCGACGAAGTCTGCAATCAGCTTCTCTCCGAAGGAGTTAAGCTGGGCGTAGAATTCATGGCCTACCCGCTGGGAAGTTTTACTCAGCTTGTGCATGCGGCCAACTTTGCTCTTCGGGCGGGGATGATGTTCGGCAGGGTACCTGCCGGACAAAAAGATACCCAGCGTGATTATCAGCGCAGGAGGATCAGGGCTTTCGCCCTTTACCTGGGCGGGCATGATCCGGTGAAAACGGCCGCAGCCATGGGAGCAATCAATATAGGTATCCCCGTTGTTACGGACCAGGTTTTGCCGGAGGACGGGCAGATACCGGAATGGTTTATTTCAGTGCCTGATTATGATAAAATGTTACAAGTCTGCCTGGAACTACGCGGCATTAAAATTACTGCGATTGGTGTGGATGCCCCGATTTTGGTCGGGCACACCTTTGAGGGTGAAAGCATCCGCCGCAAAGAAGCTCAGGTAGAGTTCGGCGGAGGCCGGACACCAGGTTTTGAGCTGGTCAGGATGGTTGAGGAAGCGGGCGGCTTTATTGACGGCCAGGTTGAGCTTACCGGGCCGGACATCGACGGCGTAAAACCGGCAAGCGCGCTGCCTCTTGGCATTATGGTTGAAGTATTTGGCAGGAAAATGCAGGAGGACTTCGAACCTGTCCTGGAGCGGCGCATTCATTACTTTATTAATTACGGCGAAGGTTTATGGCATGTCGCGCAGCGGGACCTGATCTGGGTCCGCATCAGCTCTGACGCCTATAATAAGGGGTTTCGCTTAAAACATCTGGGCAATATCCTGATTGCCAGGTTGAAGGCCGAGTTTCCTGCCATTGTGGATCGTGTTAAAGTTTCTATTTATACCGAAGAGCAAAAAGTTCTTGAACTGCGGGAAACCGCCCGGGATTATTATAAAAAAAGGGACGAACGCCTGAGGCTGCTCAGTGACGATACTGCCGACACATTTTTTTCGTGCCTGCTCTGCCAGTCATTCGCTCCGAACCATGTTTGCGTTATCTCGCCCGAACGGGCGGGGCTGTGCGGGGCTGTAAGCTGGCTGGACGCCAGGGCAGCTTATGAGATCAATCCTTCCGGCGTCAACCGGCCTATCCGGAAAGAGGGTTTAATTGACGAAAAGAAGGGGCAATGGGAATCATTTAATGATTTTGTCTATGAAAACTCCCAGCACACCATTACAAATGTAAACCTCTATACAATTATGGAGTATCCGCATACTTCCTGCGGTTGTTTTGAATGTATTTTGGGCATTGTTCCGGAGTGCAACGGTCTGATGGTTGTAAACCGGGAGTATACCGGCCCGACACCGACAGGAATGAGCTTTTCCACTTTAGCCGGCTTGATCGGCGGCGGAGTTCAGGCGCCGGGTTTTATGGGGATCAGCAAGTCGTACCTGTTCTCAAGAAAGTTCGTATCTGGCGACGGCGGGCTGGCCAGGCTGGTCTGGATGCCCCTGGCTCTAAAAGAACAACTGCGGCCGGCTCTAACAGAGGTTGCCCTGAACGCCGGACTTGGAGAGGAATTTCTTGATCAGATAGCAGACGAGACGGTCGGCACAGAGAGCATGGAAGTTCTAAAATTCATGGAAGAAAAAGGACACCCCGCCCTGAAGATGGAGTCTTTAATCTGATTTAATATACTTAAAGGAGACATGCCCTTGACTGGTTTGGATATTTTTAAACTGCTGCCCAAGACAAACTGTAAAAAATGCGGTCAGGCAACGTGCCTCGCCTTTGCCATGGCGCTGGCCAACGCGAAGGCTGATGTCGCTCAATGCCCGGATATGAGCGATACGGCAAGGGATGCGCTGGAAGCGGCTTCCTCGCCGCAAATAGCCCTTGTCAAGATCGGGGTAGGGCCTGATGAGGCGCAGGCCGGCAATGAAACCGTCCTTTTCCGCCATGATAAATGTTTTGTCAATCCCACGCCTCTTGCTGTTTTGATTTCAGACCGGTGCGAAAATCCTGCCGCGGAAGCGTTAAAAGCAAATAACCTTGTTTTCGACCGGCTCGGACAGATGCACGGGATAAACCTGTTGGCGGTCCAAAACCACTCCGGGGACCCGGTCATTTTTTGCGAAACTGTCAGGTCTGTATCGGAAAAAACAAATTTTCCTTTAATACTGGTTTGTGAGGATCCTGCAGCGATAGAAAAAGCTCTTGAGATAACCGGCGCAAAAAAACCGCTTGTCTATGCGGCGACTGAAGAAAATTATAAGGCTATGACAGAACTGGCCAAGAAATGCAACGTCCCACTGGCGGTAAAAGGAAGGGGCCTGGATCATTTGGCCGGTTTGGCCGAAAAAGTGGCTGCGCTTGGACACAGGCAGCTGGTTCTTGATTCGGGGGCGCAAAACGTCAGGCAGGTTCTTGCCGATCAGACACAAATCAGGCGCCAGGCTTTGAGAAGGTTCCGGCCTTTTGGCTATCCCACGATTGTTTTTGCGGCCAACATCCGGGACCCCTTACAGGCAGTTATTGAAGCAGGTGTCTACATAACGAAATACGCAGGGATAGTTGTCCTTCCCAGCGCTGATCCGGAGGTCGTTCTTCCCCTGATCACCCTTCGTTTGAACATTTTTACTGATCCGCAAAAACCCGCTGCTGTTGACTCCAGGATTTATGAAATCGGTTCCCCGGGAAATTCGGCGCCGGTTCTGGTGACATCAAATTTTTCACTCACTTATTTTTGCGTCGCCTCGGATGTGGAGGCGTCCCGCGTGCCTGCGTATATCCTGCCCGTTGATACCGACGGCGTTTCCGTTCTTACAGGCTGGGCAGCGGGCAAGTTTACCCCCGAGAAAATTGCTGCAATGCTTAAGGAATCAGGAATTGAGGATAAAGTAACCCACCGCAGGGTGATTATACCCGGAGGTGTCGCTGTTTTAAGCGGTAAGCTGCAGGATCTTTCCGGCTGGGAAGTGATTGTGGGTCCGGTGGAGTCGTCCGGTATACCGGCTTTTCTAAAACGGCGCTGGGTAGACCCCCATGCTGCTAACGCAGCGCCATCGGTAAAATGAAAATTCATCAGCAAGGGAGGTCAATGCCTCAAGCGCAATTTTGTAAGAGGCGATTATTAAGCACGTAGGCAGTTGACCTCCCTAAAGCAAATTAATTTTCAGGATAGCTGAAAAGGCGAAAAAGGTGACCTGTGAATTGGGAGATTCTCTGGTTAGAAATGTAAAAATCATCCCCTGGGGAAAGGTTGTGGTCATACCTGCCGGTGAAAACCTTCTTCAGGCGATAGCGGAAGCGGAAATACCTATACGCGCCGCCTGCGGTGGAGAAGGCGCCTGCAGCCGGTGCAAAGTCTTGCTTAAGGAAGGAAGGATCAGGCCTGGATCACCGGGCGGACTTACCGGGGAAGAATTAGCCTCCGGTTATGTTCTGGCCTGTCAGAGCATCCCGGTAGAAGACGTGGTTATCGAGATACCGGCGGATTCTCTGGTGGACCGGCGCCGGGTTGTTTTGGCGGGACCCGGCCAGGGCGTCAGTCCTTCTGAGCCGCTCTTTAGGAAAACAAAATTAAAACTAAGCCGGCCGTCGCTGGATGACCCCAAAGATGATCTTGGAAGACTGCTCGACGAACTGAGCTTTCAGCTGGAAAACGACCGGATTAAGGCAGACCTGGGCGTACTGCGTTCTCTGCCGGTCATATTGAGGGAATCCGGCTGGGTTGTAAACGTTTCCCTGGCCGAAGCCGGCGGGGAAACAATTATAGAACAAGTTGAACCGTTGTCTGAGTCAAAATATTACGGCTTGGCCGTGGATATAGGCACGACAACCATCGCAGCCTGCCTGGCGGATCTCGGCAGCGGCCAGCTGGCGGCTGTAAGAGGCGCTTATAACAAACAATCGGTTTTTGGCGATGATGTAATTTCAAGGATAGTTTACGCCGGTGAGCGCGAAGACGGCCTGGGGGATCTTCAGGGCGCCGTGTTGGGGACCATCAACGGATTGATTTCCGGCATGCTTGATGACCTTCAGGTTGCTCCGGATGATGTCCGGGTGGCGGTTTGCGCCGGCAACACCACAATGACCCACCTGTTTCTGGGCCTTGATCCGGCCTTTATCCGCCTGGAGCCATACGTGCCGGTTGCCAATAATCCGCCGCCGGGGCGGGCCGGGGAAATTGGCCTTAAAATAAACCCCGGCGCATGGGTGCACTGCCTTCCCGGGATTTCCAGCTACATCGGGGGTGACATCACGGCGGGCGTGCTTGTAACGGGCATGGCCGAGCGGGAGGAGACCGCCCTTTTTATTGACGTGGGGACCAATGGGGAAATGGTGTTGGGAAACAGGGAGTGGCTGGTTGCCTGTTCCTGTTCCGCAGGACCGGCCTTTGAGGGCAACGGAATAAGGTGCGGTATGCCGGCCGCACAAGGCGCTATTGAGCGTGTTTTTATATCGGAAAAAGGTTTCAAGACAGAGTGCCGGACAGTTGGCAATGCGCCGCCGGCGGGAATTTGCGGTTCCGGCCTGATTGACTGCCTGGCCTGTTTTTACAGGGAAGGCATTATTGACCGGGCAGGCAAATTCATCATAAAACCTGACAGCCCCCGGTTCAGGGAAGGGGACGAAGGCCCTGAATTTATTCTTGCCCATGGGTTAAAAAACCGGGAAATAACTATTTCGGAATCAGAGATAAAAAACCTGATTAGGTCAAAAGCGGCGGTGTTTGCCGGAATACGGTCAATGCTGAAAATAGCCGGCCTGCCGGTTGAAGCAATCGAAAGGATCTATCTGGCCGGAGGCTTTGGGCGTTTTTTGAATATCAGGCAGGCGGTTGCAATTGGTATGCTGCCCGATCTGCCGGAAGACAGGTACGCCTACCTTGGCAACAGTTCGGTGAAAGGGGCTGTGCAGGTGTTGCTTTCAAAATCAGCCCGGAGGAGTCTAAAGGAACTCTCGGGAAGGATTACATATTTAGAACTAGCCGCGGACAAATCTTTTTATGATGAGTTTGTTTCCGCTCTTTTTCTTCCCCATACGGATTTAGGCCTGTTTCCGTCTGTAAATTTTAAGTGAGGAGCAAGGATATGTCGTTTACGATAGCTGTTGCAGGAAAAGGAGGAACAGGCAAAACAACGCTTGCCGCTATTTTAATCAGGCAGTTGATCAGATACGGCAGAGGTCCTATCCTGGCGGTTGACGCCGACGCCAATGCAAATCTGAATGAGGCTCTGGGCATTAAAGTTGGCGATCAGACCATTTCTTTAAAAATACCTGGGATTAGCAACAGCCTGGAACAAATGCCGGCAGGCATGACCAGGGAGCGTTATCTTGCCTACTGTGTCCATCAATCCCTGGCCGAGGGGGATGAATTTGACCTGCTGGTCATGGGCGGCCCCCAGGGGCAGGGCTGCTACTGCTATGTCAATAACCTCCTGCGGGGTTTTATACGTCAGCTAAGCTCAAATTATCCTTATGTAGTTATTGACAACGAGGCCGGTATGGAGCATTTAAGCAGGCAGACCACGGACAATGTGGATATTCTGTTTATTACAAGCGATGCAACGGTAAGGGGCATCCGGTCGGCTAAGAGGATCAAAGAGCTTGTGGAGAGTTTGAACCTCGCCGTCAGGAATATGTATCTTGTTGTCAACAGAGCCGCAGGGGATTTCGGAGAACTTTTGAAAGAAGAAATTGCCCTGACCGGCCTGACATTAATCGGAACGATTCCCGAAGAAAAACAGGTTGTTGATTTTGACCTTATCGGGAGACCGTTGTTTGAGTTGCCTGACGAATCGCCTGTCGTTAAAGCTGTATCCGGGATTATGTCCAAAACTAAAATTATTGAAGAACCCTGATAATTTATAAAACAGGAGAATGAATGTGGCTGTAAATATAATTAAAGAAAAATACAGTAACAGGATCAACGAAGTGGTTATAGGTACGGATCCGAACGCGGTAAAGGTTGGCGGGGACAGTGCACTGCCTTTCCTTCTTTTTGAAGGGGAGATGCCGAACAGGCCGCTGGCTGCCCTGGAGGTTTGGGACATTGAGCCAAAGCAATGGCCTGAAATACTGACTTCTGAATTTGAGGGTGTTATGAGCGATCCGGCTGCCTGGGCAGGGAAGTGCGAGGAATCCGGCGCCGATTTAATCTGCCTTACTCTGGCCAGTTCCCACCCCGACAACTTGAACAGAAGCCCCGCCCAGTGCGCTGAAACGGCCAGGGCCGTTGCCGATGCCGTAAAAGTTCCGCTGATTATCATGGGCTGCGGAGTGGAGGAAAAGGATGTTCAGGTTATTGGCGAAGTCTGCAAGGTTTTGGAGGGAAGAAACTGCCTCGTCGGGTGCGCCAAGCCGGATAATTATAAGACAATAACCGCCTCCTGTATAGTTCACGGGCATAGCCTGATTGCCTCTAACCCCCTTGACATAAACATTGCCAAACAGCTTAATATCCTTGTTACTGAGATGGGCCTGCCTCCAGACCGCATTGTAATTGACCCTCTTGTGGGATCATTGGGCTACGGGCTGGAGTACGCATACTCAATCATGGAAAGAATCAGGATAAGCGGTCTGTCCGGGGATAAAATGCTGGCCATGCCCGTATTCTGCCAGATTGGGCAGGAGGTTTGGAAGACCAAAGAGGCCAACAGTCCGGTTGAAGAAACACCTGAATGGGGCGATCAGGCCAGGCGTGCGGTCACGTGGGAGGTTGTTACGGCAGCAACGCTGGCCCAGGCAGGGGGTTCCATTATGGTCATGAGGCACCCCGGGTCTTTAAAACAGTTTCTTGCCCATGTGAAAAACCTGATGGAATAAAAACTATGGTTATGATGATCTAAAAAAGCATAGGAGAGAGGGCTGCGATTTGATCTTAATTGGCGAGCGCATTAACGGTATGTTCTGGGATATACGGGAGGCTATTCTAAACAGGGATCCGGAACCTGTGAGGCGTTGGGCGATGCACCAGTACCAGCGCAGGGCCGATTACCTTGATATAAGCACGGGCCCTTCGCTGGAAGCCAAGGATCAGCCGGGCGCTATGGAATGGCTTGTCAGGACTGCCCAGGATACTGTTGATCTGCCGTGCTGCCTCGATTCGACCAACCCGGAAGCAATTCTGGCAGGCCTTGAGGCGCACAGGGGTAAAGCGCTGATTAACTCTACGACAGCCGACCAGTGGAAAATAGATCTGTTTTTACCCATGGCTTTAAAATATGGAGCGGCGCTGATCGGCCTGGCCATGAATGAGAAGGGTGTGCCCAAAAGCGCCGGCGACCGGGCGGCCCTGGCCATGGAGATTATCGTTAATGCGGACGCCAGCGGGTTTCCGTTGGAAGATCTGTACCTTGATCCTCTTGTCCTGCCCTGCAACGTCGGTCAGGAGCACTGCCCCGAGGTGATCGAGGCAATCCGCTGGATCAAAAAACTTGCTGATCCGCCGCCGCGTACAACGTTGGGTTTGAGCAACGTTTCACAAAGATGCGCCGACCGGCACCTGCTTAACCGCACGTTCCTGGTTATGTGTATGGCGGCCGGGCTGGATGCAGCCATTGTAAACCTCGACGATGATGAACTGCTCAAGGCAATTGCCGCATCGAATGTGCTTTTAAACAGGGAGATCTATTGCGACTCTTTTGTCATGACATTTAAGAACAGGGATTAAAAGGTGATATCGGGGTGTTGTTTTTAATGAGGCAGGAAAAAAATTTTTTTATGTGGAGAAAGGCAGTATCTTTGGGGGAGTAATTTCCCTGGTTTTAAACAGGAATGTTTACGGGGTTTCCGCCGTGACCCTTACAAAATCTTTGAGATTACTGTTTTCAGCAAGGAAGTTTTTTCTCTACTTTGATTAACAACCTTGACTTTACACGTTTCTGTCTGTGCGCGGTGGCCAAAGAACTCTGGGCAATAGGCAGCCACCTTGAGTCTCTTTCCTTTCTGGAATGCATCAGAAGGGTTGCCAGCGCCCTGCTCTGGCTGACCGACCATGCCGGAAAAGTCGAAAAAAAAAGAAAGCGGAGAATTGGAACACACATTCAAAATAGCGCATCAGGAACTGGGGGAACTCGCCAGCGTAAACCGCGTTACTGTAACTAATGTGCTTAAGGAACTGGAAAAGGAAAAAATAATCCGCAAGGGTTCAAAAACGATTATGATCCCTGCAGGCGGGAAACAAAAGCTCAAACGTTATATCAAAAACATATGAATCTAAAAACTGCTCCAGATAGCTTTAATTGTTCGCTCTAGTTTTGGCGCACCGTACACTTTCCTACAAACTCCTCAATCTGCTTCGCTATTTCAATCAGTTCTTCATCACGGTATGTTTCTTCCTTGAGGAATTTAGGATCCAACAATTTCGAAGGAACAAATTTTTGCAGAATGTAGAGCTTTGATCCTCTGATCATTTTCGATATTTCCAAAATATCTTCCGGGGTAAGTAAAGACTTTACCAGAGTTGTCCGGAATTCGTAATCCAATCCCGAATTGATGATCAAACTGATGCTTTGCATGATTTTTTTAAGGTCGACCAGAGAATTTGTGACATTCCAGTACTTATCAAAAGGCGCTTTTATGTCCATTGCCACATAATCTACAAGCCCCAGCCCGATGATACTTTTTAAAACGGAGGGCAGGCTCCCGTTGGTGTTCAGTTTGACCGGATAGCCGATTTTCTTTATCTTTTCCAGGAAAGGTATAAGATCCGCCTGAATTGTTGGCTCGCCGCCGGTAACGACAACCCCGTCAAGCTTCCCCCGCCGCATTTTAAGGAAGTCCAACACTTCAAGTTCCAATACGGGGGTCTGACGGGGATCGGGTTTGATAAGCTCCGGGTTATGGCAGTACGGGCATCTAAAGTTGCAGCCCCTCGTGAAAACTACGGCGCAGATCCGGCCTGGATATTCAATCAGGGAAAACCTTGAATAGCCTCCGATTAACATATATTACACCTTGAAAGTCTTTCGCAGGGCGAATTCCTCCTGCTTTCCCTTGTTCCACTGGTTCAAAGGCCGCAGGTAGCCGACAACGCGGGAGTAAACTTCACACTGCGTACCGCATTCCGGGCACTTTTCCTGTTCCCCGGAAAGGTAACCGTGTGAGGGACAGACGCTGAAGACAGGCGTAAAGGTAAAATAGGGAACATGATATTTTTCACATATTTTGCGGATTAATTTTTTAATAACCGCGGGGTCTTCAACACGTTCGCCGGCAAAAATATGCAGGACGGTTCCTCCGGTATACTTCGACTGAATTTCATCCTGAAGATCAAGGGCTTCAAATACATCGTCGGTATAGTTGACCGGCAGCTGGGTCGAGTTTGTGTAGAAGGGCTCGCCGCCGTTGATGAAGCTGTCCTCATTTGCGCATATTATCTGCGGGTATCTATCCTTGTCTTTTCTGGCCAGGCGGTAACTGGTTCCTTCGGCGGGGGTAGCTTCCAGGTTGTAGTTGTTTTCCGTTTCCTGCTGAAATTCAATAAGCTTGCTTCTCATAAAGTCAAGCGCCAGACAGGAAAATTTTTGCCCGGCGGGGCTGGCGATGCTTTTCCCCAGCAGGTTCAGGCAGGCTTCGTTCATGCCCAACAGCCCAATAGTGGAGAAATGGTTTTTCCAGTAGGCTCCAAGATGTTCTTTGATATTTCTGAGGTAATATTTGGCATAGGGGTACAGGTTGGCCTCGGTCAGTCTTTCCAGGACTTTTCTTTTTATCTCCAGCGCCTGTTTGGCCAGGACCATGAGCGGTTCGAGCCTTTCAAAAAATTCATGCTCGTCTTTGGACAGGAAAGCCAGCCTGGGCATATTCAGTGTTACAACCCCGATGGAACCGGTAAGCGGGTTGGAGCCAAAAAGACCGCCGCCTTTTTTCTCCAGGGATCTGTTGTCTATCCGCAGACGGCAGCACATGCTTCTAGCGTCTTCCGGTTTCATATCGGAATTTATAAAATTGGAAAAATAGGGGACACCGTACTTGGCCGTAACCTCCCAGAGAATATTTAAGTCCGGGTTATCCCAGTTAAAATCCTTGCTGATATTATAGGTGGGGATAGGGAAAGTGAACACCCTTCCCTTGGCGTCTCCCTCCAGCATTACCTCCAGGAAGGCCCTGTTGAACATATCCATTTCCTTCTGGAAGTCCTTGTAGGTGTCATTCTGCATTTTGCCGCCGATAATCACCGGCTGGTCCAAGAAATACCCGGGGACGGTGAGATCAAGGGTTACGTTGGTGAAAGGCGTCTGAAACCCCACCCTGGTAGGCACGTTTATATTGAAGATGAATTCCTGCAGCGCCTGTTTGACTTCTTTATAGCTCAGTTCGTCGTACCTGATGAAAGGGCTTAAAAGCGTGTCCAGGTTAGAGAATGCCTGCGCNNCCGGCGGCTTCCCCCTGGAGGGTATAGAAAAAGTTGACAATTTGACCCAGAGCGCTCCGGAAATGTTTGGCGGGTTTGCTCTCCACTTTCCCGGGAACTCCCTTGAAGCCCTCAACCAGC
>DFZP01000047.1:0-2955 GCA_002382125.1 Firmicutes bacterium UBA4053 | reverse complement strand
TTCACCGTGGCCCGCCATAAATATATTGACTGGCTACGCCGTACAAAAAAAGAGGTGGCGCTGGTGAACTTTCCCGCGGAAGAACTGGCGGACGGAGCGGGGGGGCCGGAGGAAGCCATGCTCAAAGAAGAGGCACGGGAGATAATAGCAGCCGCGATGAACCGTTTAAATTCCTCTGCACGTACTCTACTAGCACTTAAATACAACTTAGGACTGACGGGAAAAGAGATTGCCGTGACATTAAAGATGAATCCCGATACCGTAAAGGTAAAACTCTTCAGGGCTAGACAGCAGTTTAATGCTGAANNGAGTGAAAAAAAGCAGGAAACTTTGGAAGAGTCAATCGTAAGCGAAAAAGAACAGGTATTTTTAGATGAGGAGCGATTTCTGCGCCGGGTACGTTGGCGCAGCAGTTTGCGCACCGTCCTGATTGCCCTGGGGGTGCTGGTAGCCGGTTTTGCGCTCTTTTTCATATCCACCAAACTCATTCTCAACACTCAGCAAAACCGGATCGATAGTTTTTACCCCGACCTAATCCGGTACAGCACACCGAACACCATTGCCGTCCGCGGCCCCTGGCATGAGGTGGGCTGGCTGGGACAGCAACAGGAATATATCCTGATCCGGATGGTCGGCAACCGCCCCGTTTACGTTGGTACCTCCATGGTGGACTACCAGGTTTGGGGCGGGGAAATGTTCTGGGACCCGGACCAGACCGTGATCCGGGCAGGGGACCGGGAATACCTGCTCCCCGGCGTGGTACCGCGGTTAAGATTTTATCACCCGTCAGTAACTCACGAACAAATTCCCCGCCAGTTCGACCAGTTGACCGGTATACCCGCCGGAAATACGGTAGAAATGGCCCTGTCCTTTAACCGCCTGCTTACCAGGGAGGAAATGGAGGCACTGCTGCCTCCCGGGGTGGAGCCGTTCTGGGGCGCCATCTCTGCTTACAGTGAGGAGGAAATTGCAAAAGCGCATGGCCTGGCCCACCGGCTGGTGGGCCTTCCTCTGGGCGGTTTCCGGGACGGAGAGGCGGAGGGGGCAAAGCTACGGTTTACCGAAAAAAAATTTCCCGGTGAACTGCGGGGTTTAAGCAAGATTCCCAATTACTCTTCCCAGGTGCTTAAACGCACGGCAGATTATTTGCAGCAGAACGGCATTCTTTACTACGGACTGGTGGTTTGCGGCCAGCCGGCCGACCTTTTGAAATTGCAGGATAACCCGGCGGTTTCCGCGGCCGTCGTAGGGGCGGTCACCGGGGGGGAGGCTTAATATCTTTATTTCCGAAACCTGGAAGGAGAAGAAATGGAGGCGATCGCCATGGAAAACCCGGCCATCTGGACATTACTGAACCGATCGATCGAAATGAAACCGTACTTATGCAACGGGAAGGCCAATACACAACAGTAGAAAAATCGGGCAATGTCAGGAAATAAACAGACCGACGGCCAACAAAAGCGTGGTTAACAAAATATAAATAACATTTTGGCCCATAAGGGGTATCAAGGTTTTGATCTGATCGTTTTCTTTCAGCAGCCCCCTGATAATCTTAATGACAATGAAAAAGGGAAACAGGGATATACAGGCTAACAGCGGCAGTAAGTGTAAAAAAACGGCTAAAACGATCCATATATACATTGCTATGATAAACGACATGTAAATATATGTGCTGCGGGTTTTACCTATTAAAATAGGGAAATGGCAGCGGCCGACCAGGCGATCCGCCTCAACATCCGGATACTGATTGAGAAGCAAAAGGTTGCTGACTAAAAAACAGGGCACTAATGAAGCTGCCACGGCTGTCCAGTCATAAAAACCTTGCAACGCAAAGTAGGTACCCAGGATCATACAGGGCCCGAAACCAATCCCGGGGGCAAGTAAACACAGCAAGGGGAATCGCGTTATATACTGGGTATAAAACCCGACCAGAAGAAGCCCCGGCAAACCTACAAACAATAAAGCCCACCCGCGGACAACTAAAAAGCATACACCAACCAGAGCCGTTAACGCAAAGGTCAGAATCCCAAAGACCAGTGCAGATGAAAGCGTCATTTGCTTGCCCGGCAGGATACCGCTGCCCCCGCTAAAAGGTGTAACTATGGTGCATGTGTCAAGCCCGCTTTTAAAATCAAAATAGTCATTTAATATGTTTACGGAAGCGTGAGCTGAAAGAGCGCCGATCAAAATGATGATCAGATAGAAAATATTGATGCTCCCCGTCTTCCAATAGGCGGTGGCGGCGCCTACCAGAACGCAAACCAACGTTAAAATCAAAAACTGAGGACGTGTTTCTCGAAAATAAAGTTGAATTTTTTCCATAGCCAATCCCTTTCCCAATTTAATATTTCGCCAAAATAAGTTATTCGACCAGAAATCTCTTTTCCCTTCCAACTAACTAAAGATAAACCCGCCAGAGGGCGGGGTGAAAGAAACAAGCTTCGTCAAGTGCGAAAATATCCAAGGTGAAAAGTGTATTCTAAAGACCCAACAGATGGTAAACCTCCTCGTCTACATAAAAACCCTCCGGCAGTCCCTTTTTTCGTCGAAAATCGCTTACAGCTTGAGCTGTGCCCGCTCCAAAAATGCCGTCTATTTCGCCCTGATAAAAACCCAGGCGCTTTAGCGTATACTGTACTTCCCATACTGCAGAACTGCAATTTCCCTGACTCAACAGGGGGTAATCTTCCCCGAAGCGACCAAAGGGATTGCCGGCAATAATTACGCAGGCGCCGATGGAAACCCAGGGATAGATTTCCTCTACATGGGCATTTTGCAGGCGAATACATCCGCCGCTGGCATAACTGCCTATAGACCAGGGATTATCTGTTCCATGAATGCCATAAGTTCCACCGGGTATATTTAATTCCATCCAGCGGGCGCCGGTTCCGGGAGCAGGGATGTCCGATTTATTAATTATTTTCCACACGCCGACAGGCGTTTCAGAACCCGGCC
>DFZP01000037.1:10155-16895 GCA_002382125.1 Firmicutes bacterium UBA4053 | reverse complement strand
TGTAGAATGCGAAGTTCTAATTTTCCTAGTAGTTTTACTGTCTTAAAGAGGATTTTGATGCGATTAGCATTAGGTCTTACAAAACCGAGAAAACCCATACTGGGTCTGTGGCTGGCGGGAGAAATTGAAACAGTAGGTAAAGATGTTAGGCGATTTAAAAATGGTGACCAGGTTTATGCGCGTACCCCCGATTTGCGATTTGGTGCTTATGCCGAGTACACATGCTTGCCTGAAAACAGTGTTATGGCATTAAAACCATCCAATGTAACTTATGAGGAAGCCGTCGCTGTTCCTTTTGGGGGCCTCACTGGCTTGTATTTTCTTAGAAAAGGTAAGATCAGGAGCGGACAAAAAGTGCTTATCTATGGAGCTTCCGGGGCGACAGGGACTTCCGCGGTACAGCTTGCCAAGTACTTTGGGGCAGAAGTTACCGGGGTATGCAGTACTACAAATTTAGAATTGGTGAAATCTCTGGGAGCCGATAAGGTAATTGATTATACGAAAGAGGATTTTACGAAAAGAGGAGAATCTTATGATTTTATCTTTGATGCCGTTGGAAAGAGATACAGCTCAAAACTACAGTGCAAAAAAGCGCTAACTCCGAACGGGGAATACATATCGGTCGATGATACACCAAAGATACATATTGAAGATTTAATCTTACTCAAAGAGCTTATTGAGACGGGAAAAATAAAACCGGTCATAGATAGATGCTATCCGTTGGAACAAGTTCCCGAGGCTCACAGGTATGTAGAAAAAGGACACAAGAAGGGAGGAGTAGCAATAACTATGGTAAATAAAAAAAATGTTAAATTAGTGGAGTTAATAGCTTTGGAAACGCCTCCCAAGCACTTCATACAACAGCGGATATGCGGTTCGCTTGTGCTCACCCAAATTGCTCCGCAACTTCGCATAGCCGCGCCCCGATGTGCGAAATGCTTGAGAGATAAATAAATTAAAGGAGATGCATAATGAATACCAAAAAAGCACTTGAAAATGAAAAAGTTAATGTAAAGATAATACTATCTGCTTTATGGATTGCAGTAATGTTTATCTATGTTTATGCGGACATTAAAACACTGTTTCAACCTGAAATTCCCGAACAGATTATTTCAGGTATCGTAGCTGGAATGACAATAAATCAAAGTTTTTTATTTGCAGCTGCACTATTAATGTCTATTCCAGCAATTATGATTTTACTTTCTCTTATTTTAAAGCCTAGCATAAATCAATGGGTAAACATTATTGTTAGTTTTCTACATATTATACTTATAATCATTACACGTTTTGTGCCAGGTAAAATATGGTACTACTATATCTATTATCAATCATTAGAAGCAATTTTTCATTTATTAATTATTTGGTATGCTTGGAGATGGCCAATACAAGAAAAGCAATAGAATAGAAATCTCTCAAGCACATCGCCTAACAAGGCATAGCTGTTCCGCTCCGTCCTCGCGCGGCTCCGGGTAGTGCTCGGCCCTACGGGCACATTTGCCTTTGGCGTCTTTTTTGTGCGTGGGATGCAAAAAAGACGCCAACCCTAACGGGGCGGCAAACGTCAGCTATATCCACCGTGGTGGGCGACATGCCAATAGATTAGGAGATGAGAGAGAACAATGGAATTTATAATAAAGTTACTGACAGTACTTGGTTTGGGGGCAATTGAACTGTGGGCAGCTATCCCAGCAGGCTTCGCACTAAAGCTCCATCCTATGACAATCGGCATCACCGCAGCTATTGGTGCCATGCTAGGTGGAATGGTCGTCATGTTACTTGGTGAACGTGTGCGAAGTTGGCTAACGCGACGCCACGGCAGAAAAGATGATAAGGGGCAGCAAAGTCGCATCCATCAGATCTGGCACCGTTACGGAGTTATAGGATTGGGGCTATTAGCTCCTTTACTCACTGGTGCACCGCTGGGAGTTGCGTTGGGGCTTACACTAGGAGCACCATCCGTCGTCCGTCTATTGTTTTGGATAAGTATCGGGATAGTTCTTTGGAGCACAGTATTGACACTCGTTGGTGCATTGGGAATAGCAGGAATTGAATCATTATGGCATTGAGTATTATGTTCACTGCATTCAGTGGCACGTCGCCTAACACTTCGGATTGGTTGCGCAGTTACCCGGAAAAAACCTTCATCACAAATAAAGATGAAGGCAAATAATATATAGATACAGTATCAGCTATAAGAAGGATGGCAATTGCGCAAATCCATGCAAAAACCAGTTCTTTTTCCCGGTCAACGTTCCGGGAGTTGCAAATAATTCCTCCCATCTGGGTTACACCCGTTTCGGCAAACTTTTGGATTCCCTTGCAAATGTTGTTGGCCGCATACAAAGCCATCATTTCTCCGGAAGCGACAATATATATTTCCTTCGCCTTTCCTTCCCGGATGGGCATGGNNCGCAAACCACGTCGCCTAAAACATCATAGAAGACATAGTCCAGGTCATCCGTGTAGGCCCCCAAGTTTTCTAACATCCCGATGGCGGTAATAATCCCCCGGCCGGCGCAGCCCACGCCTGGCTCGGGACCTCCTGATTCCACGCATTTTATCCCCCCAAAACCAGTCTTTAAAACCTCATCCAGGTTTACCTCACCTTCCTTGCGCAGCGTATCCAGCACGCTAGACTGTCTTTTGCCGCCCATTAACATTCTGGTGGAATCTGCTCTTTTTTAAATTGCTTTTTAAAATTGACGCCCCGGCTCAAAAAGGAGGTGTTGTAATAGCCTTTTTACCGGGGCGCCAATGACCCAAAAATAAAGGTGCTCCTTTAAGGCGGCGGCAGCACTGCACCTTTAAGAGCACCTTTGCTTTTTAAGAAAATATAAGAGCCTTTAGATAGGTTCATTCCTAACTAAAGGCTTCCTTGCCTTGAAAATACAACTATGTATGTTTTTTATTAAAAATAACTAAAGTTCTTTTTCTTGTCAAGAGGTTTTTTAAAAAATTTTTTAGATTTTATTATTTATTTTTTTGATTATGCCGTTAACACGAAAATAGCTTGCCATCTATTTTCATTACTGGTTGTGCCTTACAGGCATGGGTGGTTAGTTCAGCAAAGGTTACCGGCCAGAAATTTTTTCTAAAAAAAGAAGGGGAATCATTGGGCAATCTTCTGCAACTGTTCCCACTTCTCTTCACTTAAAATCAACTTTGCTTTCTGGCTTTTCCGTGGCAAGCTGCTTAACCAGCTTTTCGAAAATCTCGTCCACTTCTTCCGTATGTTTTAATACTTTCTTCAAAAATTGCGTATACACCCACGCCGGGGGTACTTTTTCACAAAAACCGCACATCTCCCGTAATTGCCCGTTTCGAGCTAATTCCCGGCGTAGTTTTTCTACGTTATCATGCGAAAAACACGGTGCCGGCAAGTACGGAGTTCCACATCGCCCGCTACTTAGATAATCGTCCCGACCTTTATATCGCTCTTTTTCCAGTTGTCTCATTAGTTTTTCGTCCGGCATATATTCCAGCACAAGACGTATCAGAATAAAACTACCCTCTTTTAGGTGACATTTTCATAGAACATTGACAGCACTTTTTTAACTTTTTTTAAATATTTTTTATAAATTTTAAAAAACCAAACTAAAAAACTTTCATGGTGACACATTTGTCTTGTTGACTTTTAATGTAAAGTGTTTTATCCTAAATAAGGAGTATTATAAGGAGGTAAAGCATAATGTCAATTGTAAAACTTTCTAGTAAAAGGCAAATTACTCTACCGGCCAAGGTCTGTCGGGAAATAAATCTAAAGCAAGGAGACCATTTAATCCTGGAGGTTAAAGGAAACCAGATCACCTTTACCTGTCTGCCGGAAAATTTTACCGATTTTCTTGCCGGCAAAGCCAAGGGGGTTTATGGTAAATCTTCAAAAAACATAGATGAATATGTCCAAAAGGAACGGGAAACATGGGAATAAAAGATTTTTTAAAAGAAGTGGAAAGATTTCCGGTAATTTTAATTGATACAAATATAGTTATTTATTTATTAGAAGATATCCCTGTTTATGGCAAAGGGGCCAAAGAGTTATTTCGTTTAGTTCAAGTTGGAAAAATAAAAGCCTTTTTATCAGTGATTACGGTTACAGAATTATTAGTAAAACCAATGAAAGCAGGGAATGAAGAACTGGTCAATAATATAAAACTTTTTCTTAATCATTTTCCAAACTTAAAATTATTAGATGTGTCAAAAGAAATTGCCCTTAAGGCTGCTGAAGTACGGGCAGCAACCAACCTGAAAGTACCTGATGCAATGATAATTGCCTCGGCAGAAGTTAATTCTTGCCCAGTGGTTGGAAATGATCTGGAGTGTGCAAGAAAATCTTTGATGATACCATATATTTACCTTGATAAGTATTTTGAGTCATAAATTTTTCTAGCCGGTATAAAGAACCCTCTACAAGAGAAAAGAACCCTCTACAAGGGAAAGGGTTCTTTAAAAATATTTTAAACCTTTGGTATATCCGGCGGAAGCTTTATCTCTTTATTTGTTTCGGTTATTTTACCTTCAAAATGCATTTTTAAATTAAAAACATTTCCCTTGTCATCTACCTTCATATTCATTGCCGACTGCACCGGAAGCATGGACTGCTTATCCACCTCAATGACATAAGCTATGTTGCAGGCCTTCATAATCTTTTCTATTTCTTTTTGCATTTTTCCCATATCCATCATAGGGCTGCCGCCGCCTAAAAAATGGCCGGCCATCTGTCCCAGCATTTTTTTACCGTCCACGGAAAAACCTATTTTGTATTGGTCCGTTGTTTCGCTGTAATTTATAGTCGCCCCTGAGAGCACAGCTATTTCCAGCATTTGCTGTATTTGCTGTATTTGTTGCATCATGCCCATCATTTGAAGTTCCGGCGGTAGGTCAGCCATTTTCTCCCAGCCTTTCCCGGAATCCAGGTACATATTTTTGCCGTCAAGGTAAATCCTTACGGCATCAGGCACTTCTTTCAGGCTGCTCTTTAAAGAACCGCCTATCTCGTCAAAACCTATTTGGGCATAAATAACTAAAGGTTTTTTATGGTAGAAAAAACCTTTTCCTTATCACGCCTGCCATCCGGGGTCTGATTGCCATTCTTGTGCTTGGCAAAGGATGAGATGGCTTTGCTGTTCTCAAGGCCAGGTGCTTGCCGAAATCAGGCAATGGTTCCGTTCAATGCCTGTGCTAGCTTCCCGGACATCGCAAAAAGCTCTAAATAATATGTCATAAAAGGTATCGCTTGTTTCCCAGATAGTTATTGTGTATTATGCAGCTAATAGCATGGTGCGGTAAGTACCTGCCGGGGACTTGGGTTAAATCAAGCGCTCGTACACTGGATAATGGCTTATGAATCACAGAATTGCCCTATGTTAATAACTGATCTAATTTTCGGGCCAGTACTCCTTTATTTGTGGAGCCTACTATCTGATCCTTTGCCATACCATCTTTAAATATTATTATGGTTGGAATGCTCATTATCTTGTAACGTGCAGCAAGAGATTGATTTTCATCGACATTTACCTTTGCCAACTTGGCTTTACCGGTATATTCCCTGGACAGTTCTTCAATAACGGGCGCCATGCTCCGGCAGGGGCCGCACCACGGCGCCCAGAAATCTACCAAAACCGGCTCTTTTGCCTGCAAAACCTCAGCATCAAAACTGCTTTCATTTAACTCCAGAGCCATAATCAAAACCACCTTTTTTTAGATTTAAATATTTTTAATTTAAAGAATCCCTCTGCGTTCATTCTCACCACCAACTTATTAAGATTATATCATTATTATTCTATTATAAACAAACTGGACAGTCAATTCAAAATCTCACTCATTATTTCTTTGAATACCGGCGCTGCCGTCTGTCCTCCGCTGATCCCTTCCCTGACCAGGACGGTTACTACGTATCTGGGTTGATCAACAGGCGCGTAACCACAAAACCAGGCGTTAACACGTTCACCTGTACCACCCGCCTGGGCGGAACCTGTTTTGCCGGCGCTCCCATAGTCTTCAAGGTATGCTCCCCTGCCTACTCCTTCAGTAGTTACTGATGCCAGCAATTGCCGGAGTTGGCCGGCCACAGGCGAAGGAATAACCCGGGACCCGCGTTCGCCGGGGAAAAAGCGCGTAACAACCCCTTCCTCCGTTCGAAGTTCCCTGACCAGGCGAGACTGCCTGTACACCCCATCGTTAACAACCGTATTCATCATTGCCGTAACCTGCACCGGCGTGGCCAGCACGGGTCCCTGGCCCAGGCTGCTGTTAGCAAGGCTGTGCGGGGCGGAAATCAGATTAAGATTTTGCCGGTAGTCGCGTGGCACGGGATAACCAGTTACCTTTTGATTATCAAAACCAAAGTACTGAGCATAGGCAATCAACTTTTCCGCTCCCAATTCAAGGGCAACCTTTACAAAAACCGGGTTGCACGACTGGGCAAAAGCCTTTGCAAAAGTAATAGTACCATGCCCGGGGGCATACCAGCAGCGAACGGGCTCGTCTTTTTCTCCCCGGCAGTGGAAAGTGTCTTCTAAAGATACTATTCCCTCCGCTAAGGCCGCGGCGGCTATCACCACCTTAAAAAGAGAACCCGGCGGGAAAAGCATGGTGCACTGATCCAGGAAAGCCTCCGGATCACCTTTTAGATATTTTTCTATTTCCCGCGGGTGAGGATTATAGGTAGGGCGGCCGGCCATGGCCAGAATATCCCCTGTTGAAACATCCATTACCACTACCGCTCCTTTTTTCACACGAGC
>DFZP01000037.1:876-10069 GCA_002382125.1 Firmicutes bacterium UBA4053 | reverse complement strand
AGTCCGGTTCGCCCTACCCAATCATCAGCCCCGTACGCCTTTTTATCCTTGCTGCTCAAAGAAGAAATTTCACGATAAGAATGTATCTTGCCGAGGTGTCCAACTACCTGGGCAGCCAATGGTTCCGGACCGTAACGAAAACTTACCGGCAGCACAAGCACTCCCGGCCAGTTATGTTGACGGACTTTCTTTGCCTGCCCGGAAGAAAGGTGATAGGGCAAAACGCAAGGGGATCTTTTTAACACCGGCAATAGTTTATTTTTATCGATCTTTAAAATTGCAGCCAGTTCTTTTGCCAGAAGATCGGATTTGGTAATAATTTGAGGAAATACTATCACTCGATTGGACTGTACGGTTTGAGTGAGTGGTCGCAGGTGGCGGTCCAGGATCTGGCCGCGCGGAAATTCTTCCAAAGAAACGGTTAACGTTTCACGCTGCACTGCTTTAGCAGCATAGTACCCTCCCTCAAGCACCTGAATGACACTCAGGCGAATCATGAGCAAAAGAAAAAGTATTAAAAATGCATAAAAAAGCTGTACCACGCGTTTTCCAGGCAAGAAATTCACGTCTTTTTTCCTTTACGTAAACTAGATATTCCTAGAATACATAATAGCCAGAAAGCACTACGTGATATACACTCAACGCTGGTACTTAAGCTTATTAGCATTATGTTCACCAAGGGTTTCGGCAAAAGCATGGGCGCCGTCGGGTTTTGCTACATAATAAAGATACTCCGTTGATACAGGGTTGACTACTGCCAGCAGGGAAGCTTCCCCGGGGCAGGCAATCGGTCCGGGAGGCAGGCCGTTTATCTTGTAAGTGTTATACGGAGAGTCAACCTCCAGATCTTTATAATATAATTTTGGCCTCTGGCTCCCCAAGGCATATTGGATTGTAGCGTCCACCTGCAACGGCATTCCTTTGCGNNTCTACTAAAGAGGCGATGATTATAGCTTGGTGAAGCGTAAACCCCATCGGTCGCAAGTGTTTCCTGTAATTCAAGGACTCAACCTTTTCTGCAAAACGGTGCAACATCAGGTTAATTATCTCATGCTCCGAAACATTACTGCTCAGATAATACGTATCGGGGAAAAGATAGCCTTCCAGACGGCATGGTCCCTGGGGCAAGTCCTCCAGAAAGTCATAGTTAAAATTTCCGCTTTCTATTTCCCGTAAAAAAATATTCATTCTAATCAGCCCTTTACGGCTCAGTAATTCAGATATCTGACCCACAGTGTATCCTTCCGGAATAGTTATCTTAAGAACAGACTGTTTCCCCTGAATTAACTGGTTAGTAATATCCGGCACAGACTGGTCGAACCTGAATTCATACTGGCCGGCTCTAAGCCGGTCGTCTATGCCTTTAAGCCGGGTATAGAGAATAAAAATCAGGGAGTTTTTGATCAGTCCTTTTTTAAATAAAATCTGTGCTACATGAGCGCTGGAGGCATTTTGAGGAATTGTAATACTGACCGGATCAGACATGCCTGAAGGTTTTACAGGAGACAAAAAGCTCGAAAAAATCAAACCCCCGGAAAGAAAGACCAGCATCAGCCCTGTGAAGCCTAAAATTACTGCTCTTTTGTATTCTTCTACCCGCTTGAAAAAAACCGTTACAAGTTGTTTTACTTTATCCACCAGTATTTTTCTCCTCATTGTTATCAACCGGAGGTAAGCCGTTACCTGGAGAAGGCGGTTGTGGTTCAACCGGCTCAACCGGGTTTTCTTCCGCCGGCGGTTGTTCATCATCCACACCAGGTGGCAAGATCACAGGCGCTTCTTCCTCCTCCTTAATGCCCACAGCCACAATCCTGTTCACCGGCCGGTACGTACTTTCAGACAAGCGTTCCACTTTTGCCACACCATTTTCCCAGGTGACCCGCTCGGCAATCACATTGTAACCCTTAGCGCCTTCCTGCTTGATTGCCTGTTCTCCCTTTTTAAGGTTGGGGTCTTGGGCATGAATTGTTTTTGGTTCCAATACTTTAATAACCCTGGTACGGATACTTACCGGCGCTTTATAATCCGTATTGCCATAAATTTTAAAATTTAATTGTCTGCCGTAAACAGAAGACCTGACATAAACATAACTCTCGGTGCTGTTGCGAAACTTCAGATCAGTAGCCCCGTATACTACTGTAGCGTCCCGTCCTATCGGCACATAAGATACCGGTAAGGAATGATTGGTACGTTTGAGAATTTCCAGGTTACTCAAAAGGATAGTATTATAAAGGGTGGTGCTGACCTGACAAACCCCGCCGCCAATACCTTCCACAAACTCGTCGTTAACAATAACCTTGGCATTTTTATAGCCCGCCTCAGTACTGCGCGGGCCTACTACCCTGTTAAAAGAAACTTCCTGCCCGGGAGGTATCAGCAGTCCGTCCAAGGCAGATGCCGCCACCCGTATATTGTAAACACGCCTAACATCAGCCGGATCAAAAGAGGTGGAATATGCTCCAAGCAGGCCTTTTAAACCCATGGCAGCAACCATTTCAGTTGTACGGCGGGGTTTTGCCTGAACCAGGTTTAAGTAAATTTCCGGCGATTCTTTCTTCTTCACCAGGTAATCCACCAGATCCCGGTAAGCAGCTTCTTTATCTATTTCCACGCCATCCCCGCCGGGGATGATCTCTATCCGCTCATCTTTAGTTACTCGAAAAGCAGCGTCCCGGGCAGGCAGACCCAGACCGGACGTAAGCTCCACAATCTTTTGTTCGAATTTCTTTTTATTTATAACCAACCTTAAGGGAAGTTCGTAACCATCCCGTTTGATCAAATGTTTTTGCTGCCACTGAGATAAAAGAGAGCCTTCTCTGCCCAGGCCCAGGGCGTCATCTGACATTGCCTGTGCGTCTATCCTCAGATCTACCTCTGGCAGGGGAAATGTCCATGTCTTGTCTTCGTACTTAAGCGCCACCGGTGTGGAAAGCATTTTCTTCTCCTTATGCTCCAGGATTTCCATACATTTTTCACGGTTCAAACCCTGCAAATCCACTCCGCAAAATTTAACACCCGGTATAACCCTGTCCGTTCCAGCTTTTAAATAGCCGGCGGCGCCCAGCCCCACCACCGCTGCTGCAAGTATTCCAGTCAGCAACATGATTACAAGAAGGCGTGACTTCATCCTTCTTCCTCCACTCCATAATAAAAAGGCCGGTTCTTAAAGGAATCTACCTTTTTTACCAGCCTGACATGAACCAGCACAATTTATTCCACTTCTTCTACGAGCATTTCCTCCCAGGCGTCAGCTACCCTTTCCCATTCTTCATCATCTTCAATATCTACCAGGACATCACTGCCGTCCTCATCTTTGTCAAACTTCAAAATGATTGCTTCCCCTTCCTCATTTTCATCGTCTACCGGCAACAGGATGGCATACTCGGTACCGTTTATTTCCATTATATCAATAACTTCGAAATCTTCTTCCTTCCCGTCCTCACCGATCAGAGTTATTACCCGGTCCTGTTCAAATTCGCCCTCGGACATTTTTCATCACCTCTTTTTTAAGATGTGCCTATTTTAACTTACTGCCAGGTACTTGTCAAGAACAACCCGGAGACCAGTGGGCATCCAGGTAATTCTGTAAAATAATTACCGCCGCCATTTTATCAATTACCTTTTTACGTCTGGCACGGCTGACGTCTGCTGACAACAGTACTCTCTCTGCCGCCACCGTGCTTAAACGCTCGTCCCAGGTTTCCACCGCCAGCTTAAGATCAGTTTTCAGTCTATCCACAAAGGCAAGAACTTTATGCCCCTGTTCTCCCAGGCTACCGTTCATATTGCGGGGCAGGCCTACCACCACCAGTTCTACATTATATTTGCCGGCCAGTTCCTTTAACGCGGCTATATCTTTCTGCTTCTGTTTACTCCGCAGGATAGTTTCAATCCCTTGAGCCACGCAACCCAGGGGATCACTGACGGCAACACCGATATATTTCTCTCCCATATCCAGACCCATTACACGCAAAATAACCGGCCCCCTGCCTCTTAAATTTAACTCTGAAGAAGTAACCTAATCTATCTGTGTTCCTTACACAATTTTGATACAAAACTCGGGACACACGGCGCCGCAATATCCGCACAGGCGGCAACGGCTTTGATCAACTACTGCCCTGCCTTCTACCAGCATGAGAGCACCGGCGCCGCACCGCTTGATACACTGACCGCACCCGGGACACCAGTCCTCTATAATCAGCCTGCGGTTTTGCCTGTTAACCCGGGCACGTAATTCTTGCGGAATGGTGCGGTTGGTAAAAAAAGCTGCATTAAAGTCTACCTCTAAAGTACTGGACATACCCACCGCCACTGCGGCCAGTTCCGGTATAGAAAAAACAAAACCAAGGGCTTCATCGGCACGATCGAGGAGGTTTCCACCTCCCAAAGCCTTCATCCCATATATACCCTTACCAAGAAGGGCCGCTTCCCGGATGGCGGCCAGCATTTCCTCCCGCCCGCCATCTCTGATCCCTATACCGGTTATATTAATTAAAGGCTGGATGATGTCAAACTCAGGAATCAGGGCAGCAGCCCTGACCCCCTCAACAGAATGGGTGGAAATACCAATGGCCCGTACCAGTCCCGCTTCTTTGGCCTTAACCAGGCATTCCACGGCCCCCCAGTGACCCCTGATGGTCAAGGCCGATTCCTGCTCGTGCAACAAAAAAATGTCTATATATTCCCGTCCCAGCGAACGAAGGGCTTTATTAAGACTCTCCCCCATACCCTCGCCGGTATAAGCGTACGACTTGGTAGCAATGACCACCCGTTTATCTAACCCCTGAAGCGCTTCTTTAATATATGGATAAGTATCATAAAGTTCCGCTGTATCAATAAAATTAATCCCTGCTTCAAGGGCATGACGGATCACCGCTGCTCCCTGTGAAAGAGCAAGATTAACCTGCAGCGGACCCACTGTCAATGCGCCAAAACAAAGCCTGGAAACTAAAATCCCGCTTTCGCCCAGCATCCGGTATTCCAAAGCCAGCAGTCCCCTATCTTTAACACTTCAAATAATGCTTCACCAGTTCTTCCAGCAGTTCATCCCGCTCCAGCCGGCGAATTAGGCTTCTGGCGTTATTATGTCCGGTAATATAAGCCGGATCACCGGAGATGAAGTAACCCACAAGCTGGTTAATGGGATTATAACCTCTTTCTTTCAACGCCTCATACACTTTGAATAAAATTTCCCTGGCTTGATTTACCTCTTCAACTTTCACCTTGCTGAACATCACTGTATTCTCTGAAGACTTATCGCCCATGGTTTTAAAACCCCCATCTTATGAAATACCAGAAAATTGTTACCCCTTTTTACAATCGCAGTTGTTTTCCAGCCACCACGCAGGCACTATCCAGAGCTTCCTGCAGCCGCGACGGATCTTTTCCGCCTGCCTGAGCCATCTCCGGCCTGCCTCCACCACCGCCATCAATAATCGAAGCAAGTTCCTTAACAAGCTTTCCTGCATGTAAACCACGCGGCAGCAGATCTTTAGTGATCGCGGCCACCAGATTCACCCGGTCACCCGTCTGGCTGCCTAAAACTATAACCCCTGAATTCAACCGGTCACGCAACAAGTCCACCATTGCCCGCAGGCCATCCATGTCCTTGGCGCTGGCGCGCGCTGCCAGCAATTTAATCCCGTCCAGGTCCTTAACCTGTTCGAGCAAAGCCTGCACTTCATAGCGAGCCAGACGGGCACGCAACTGCTCATTTTCCCGCTCTAATTCCCTGCTCTCCTTAACCATGCTGTCCAGGCGCGGCGCCAGTTCATCAGGAGCAACTCTAAGCATAGAACTAATCCGGGTTATTTGCTCATCCCTGGCAGCAAGGTAGCGAAGCGCGCCGGCGCCGGTTATCGCTTCCACCCGCCGCAGGCCGGCGCCTACACTGCTTTCTCTCAATAATTTAAATAACCCGATCTCAGATGTGGATCTGACATGTGTGCCGCCGCAAAGTTCCAGGCTGAAGTCACCCATTTTTACAACCCTTACCTTGGCGCCGTACTTTTCTCCGAACAAAGCGGTTGCGCCCATGGCCGCGGCTTCCTGGAAAGAAGCAGTAAAGGTTTCCACGGGCAAACTGGCCAAGATCATCTCATTAACAATATTTTCTACCCTGCTCAACTCTTCCTGTGATACGGCGGAATGATAACTGAAGTCAAACCGCAACCGGTCGGATGCAACCAGGGAGCCAGCCTGGTTCACGTGCTCACCGAGCACCTGCTTTAAAGCCTTGTGCAGCAAATGAGCAGCTGAATGATTGCGGGCAATTTCCTGGCGGCGGGCGATGTCCGCCTTTACCTGGACAAGATCATTTTCCTTAAATATACCGTCAGTTACCTTGCCCCGATGCAGGTAAAGACCTTCTACAGGTTTCTGCACATCATAAACTCCTACCTTACCCTCCGGCGCAATTACCAGCGCATGATCGGCCACCTGGCCGCCGGACTCTGCATAACAAGAAGTAACGTCCAAAACAAACTCTATTTCTTCTCCGGCCATTGCCTGCTTTACAGACTGGCTCCCTTTAACCAGCAAAACCACACGGCCTTTTGCCTCCAGCGCGTCATAACCAACAAATTCCGTCTCACCAAAGCGATCACGAACAGTTTTATAAAAAGCGGCGCCTTCTGAAAAATACTCCATTTCCTGCCTGGAGCTACGTGCCCGCCGGCGCTGTTCTTCAAGAGCAACGTGAAAACCATCCTCATCCACTAAAAACTCCTCTTCCGCAGCCATTTCCTTGGTTAATTCCAAAGGGAAACCATAGGTGTCATGCAAACGAAAGGCATCCTCACCACTGATTACCGTTTGGTCAACAGCCTGTGCCTGGCGGATTAGATTCGCTAAAATATCCATCCCCTGAGCTAACGTCTGGGCAAACCGGGTTTCCTCCCCCTGGATTACTTTAATAATATTTTCCCGTTCGACCGCAAGCTCTGTGTAAACATCACCCATCTGTTCAATTACCATTTCCGCCACCTGGTGCAAAAAGGGATCTTCAATACCCAGCAGCCGGCCGAAACGCATAGCCCGCCGCAGCAGGCGCCGCAGTATATAACCCCGGCCCTCATTGGAAGGAAAAGCGCCGTCGGCCACCGCAAAGGTTACTGCCCTGCTGTGATCGGCAATTACCTTCAGGGCAAGATCCGTTTTAGCGTCAACGCCGTATCCGGCTCCTGTAAATGTTGCCACATAATCCATGATTCCCCGGAACAAATCGGTATCGAAGTTGGTAGGCGCATTCTGGCATACCGAGGCTGCCCGTTCCAACCCCATTCCCGTATCAATGCCTTTTAATGCCAGGGGAGTATAATTGCCGGCTTCATCACGAAAATACTGAATGAAAACCAGGTTCCATATTTCCAGAAAACGGTCGCACTCGCATCCTACTCCACATTTATCTGAACCGCAGCCGCGTTCTTTCCCCATGTCAACATAAATTTCCGAGCATGGCCCACAGGGTCCCACCCCAATTTCCCAGAAGTTGGTATCTTTACCCATGCGTACAATCCGTTCTTCCGGTACGCCGGCACGCCGGCGCCAGATCCCGTAAGCCTCATCGTCATCCAGGTAAACACTCACCCACAGCCTGGCGACAGGCAGCCCTAAAACATCAGTAACAAACTCCCAGGCCCAGGGGATTGCATCCTCTTTAAAATAATCACCGAAAGAAAAGTTGCCCAACATTTCAAAAAACGTGTGATGACGGGAGGTTAACCCGACCGATTCAATATCCGGTGTGCGCAGGCATTTCTGGCAGGTAGTTACCCGCAAGAATTCGGAAGTAAGTGTTCCGGTGAAATATGGCTTAAAGGGCACCATGCCCGCCGCCGTCCACAGAATGCTTGGATCATTGGCAGGAACTAAAGAAGCGCTGGGCATAACCATGTGCCCACGGCTCTCAAAAAAGTTTAGAAATTTTCTTCTGATCTCCTTACCTGTCATCAACTGACCCCCAAACATGAAGCCGGCTCAAAAGCGCCCTTGCCGGCTTTTCGCAGTTCATCCTTCACTTCTTAATTTAGAGCATGCTTTTTGCTTTTCGCTGCAATTATACAAAATATACCGTTTTAGTGTCAAGCTAAACCTCTATAATGAAAACAAAAATAAAAAGCCCGGCAAAAACCAGGCAAGATCAATTAAAAAACTGTCCCTACTTGCCACTATTTAAGCAAAAGGGAATTGCAACAAACGGTTTTCTAGCTTATAATAATTAATAATGTGGAAGTACCTTATTAAATAAGATACTGAGTAATAGGAGCTGTAAAAGTGCCAACAATTTTCACAATAGTTATCACGGCGGACAACCAAGTTGGGAAGTATGCCAGGCAAGCAAGAACCTTCCCCACTTGCTCACTTGCTAAACCGCTATCTCCACTTTCTTAAGATCTAAAAAGGGTAGAAGTTCTTCTAACAACTTCTTGCTCCGCTTGGAATAATCGAAAATAACAATGCCAGATATTCTTTCATCAATTTCCGAGCGACGAACAAAAACACCAGGGTAAATTTCCTCATCATCTCCTGGCACAACCGGAGAGAAAAAAAGGTGAAGAACATCGTGTTTTTCATCATATTTTGCTTTCTGGGGTGATAACTTTGCCATTATAAATGATCCCCCCTCGTTCTATTTTCTCCTGCTTTAGATTGCTCTTGACCTGCCACGAGATAACCTCTTCAGGCCTGGTCGAAGCGTCAACCACTACTACTAAAGCCTTTATTTTACCGTCAAATTCAATAAGATCAATATATCTGCGTCTGGCACTGTCAGGATCATCGTAATTATAATATACATACCTGGGCTTATGCAATACTTCTGGCACTAAATCAAGAGCTCTAAGACGAGCTTCACGGTCCGCCTCGGATTTCTTTGATGAATAAACGTGCATGTTACAGACGTAATTTGTTAAAACCACTTCATCTCCCTTAAAATCTTTCACAAAGAACATATACTCAGAACGCTTCAATTCATTCCCACCCTCCAAAGAAATAACCTGCCAGTATTGATCTTTTTGACAACTTCAACACGCGTTAGCTTTTTCCTTCTCAAATCCATCGTCACAGTCTGGGTGGCTTCGTCCCACTCCACGCTGGCGCCTAAGGCCTGGGCAATCCAGCGGAAGCTCACGCATGGTGCGGCCGTCCTTTAATTCTGGAGCTACGTCCATGGTAATGGAGGCACCGTTAATGA
>DFZP01000037.1:0-820 GCA_002382125.1 Firmicutes bacterium UBA4053 | reverse complement strand
AGATCAGTTCACCAAAATCTTTATCTGCCGTTAATAAAATAGCCTTTTCTTTATTGGCCTGCTTTAAAACTTCATTATCTTGAATACCAGGCTCCATTTCCGCAACATACAACACAAAATGGCCATCTTTTCTGAGGTTCTTTACTATTGGCAAATCGATACTTTCATCAGCAAGGAATTTCATTGGAGGCTCTCACTGAGGGGGTAAATAACGTCGGCCCTTAAAGCCTGAGCAGCAAAATCCAGCGCTGCGTAAACAGCCTCGCGGGTTAAACGCGGGTGTGCTTCTAATATTTGTTCAACAGTTTCACCTGCAGCAAGCTTTTCCAAAATCAATTCCACAGTAATCCGCGTTCCGGCAATAACAGGCTTTCCCATCATAATAGAGGGGTCAGATTGGATTAAATCATTTTTCATTTTCCAGCACCTTTATCCTTTATCATTCCCACGTTCGCGTCCACGGCGATCTTTCCGGAAAGTTGCAAAATCCTCCAACACCTCTTCCTCTGTTATCCCTTTTTTCTCCCGCTCTTTGGCAATCTTCGCCGCCAGGGCCTTGAGGGCCGCCCGGCGCACATCGTCTTCAATGTTTAAGTCTTCCTAGGGGACAAAGACACCTGCGGGTTTGCCGCTCCGAAAAACCATCACCGCCTCTTTCTTGCGGATAAATTCGCTGACGTGAGTTTTAAATTCCCTTACGCTTGCAAATTCCATTGTGGTTACCTCCGTGACTACATTATAACATGTCGACATCCAGAATACCACAGAAAAAATCCGGGTTCCTTAACGGGGCCCGGATTTTTTAAACGCTTTTGCTTTT
>DFZP01000042.1:0-5785 GCA_002382125.1 Firmicutes bacterium UBA4053 | reverse complement strand
GCAAAAAGGCCGCCAAAGCTGCCCAGATCTCCCAGCACTTCCGGCCGGAAGGTGCTGCGCACCGCCCGGCGCATCAGTTCTACCGCCCTGTTTCCGGAGTCAATATCCACCCCGGCCCCGGCATAAGTCAAACCTGCTTTTTCTTTCATTCTTGATCACTTCCAACTCGATAACTTCCATAAGGAAGGTATTTTTAAGAACCTCTTCGCTCCAGGCCGTCCTTTCCAGGCCGGCTTGAACCGGAAACTCCAACGGGATAATCACCGGAGTAGCAAGCAGTACAAAAATCGTTTTGCCGGTCGCCGAACACGTTAAGCAGGCCATCCAGACTAAGATAGTGCAGCCCGTCCACTCCGATTACCTGGCGTATTTCTTCCACCGATTTCCGGGCAGCAAGCAGTTGGTCCTCGTCGGAAGTATCTATGCCGTAATAACAGGAATGAATTACCGGTGGCGAACTCAAGCACAGATGTACCTTTTTCACTCCGCAATCTCTTAACATTCCTACCAGTTTGCCGCTGGTGGTTCCCCGGACCAGGGAATCATCCACCATTATCACGTTTTTTTCGGCCAGTATTCTTCTTACAGGGTTCAGTTTCAAGCGCACCCCCAAGTCCCTCACATCCTGGCTGGGCTGGATAAAGGTACGGCCAATATAGCGGTTCCTCATTAGACCTTCCTCGAAAAGAATGCCCGAACCATCAGCATATCCCCGGGCAGCAGTATTGCCCGAGTCAGGCACCGGGATCACCAGGTCAGCCTCTACCGGGTATTCACGGGCCAACTGGCGACCCATCTCCCGGCGTACCTGGTTGACGTGAAAACCGTCCATGCAACTGTCGGGACGGGCAAAATAAATGTATTCAAAAATACAATGGGCACGGCGCCCTGCCTGTTGCCCCCGGATTGAAGCAAGCCCCTTTTCGTCAATGATGATAATTTCGCCGGGGGCTACATCCCGCAGCAGCTTCGCACCTATAGTATCCAGGGCGCAGGACTCGGAGGCCACCACGTACCTGTGATTATTAAGCACACCCACGCACAGGGGCCGGAAGCCGAAGGGGTCGCGTACCGCAAAAAGCTGGTTTTCTGTTAAAATCACCAGCGAATAGGCGCCTTCCATCGAAACCATGCATTTAATAATGGCATTAACCAGATTGGTCTGGTAATAGCGGGCAATCATGTTAACAATTATTTCGCTGTCGGTGGTCGACTGGAAAACCGACCCGGTGGAAGCCAGCCGGTCCCGGAGTTCCACGGCATTTGTAAGATTTCCGTTGTGCCCTAAACCAATCATTCCACCAGCATAACGGAATACCAGCGGTTGGGCATTGACAGGCTGGCTGGCGCCAGTGGTGGAATAGCGGACATGCCCAATGGCCAGATGACCTTGAAAACTGCTTAACTGTTGATCGTCAAAAACCTCGGGTACCAGGCCCATACCCTTGTGCAGGGTTATTTTCTCCCCGTCAGCCACGGCAATGCCGGCACTTTCCTGGCCCCGGTGCTGCAGGGCATATAATCCGTAGTATGTAAGCCGTGCCACATCCTGGCCGGGAGCATATATACCAATGATGCCGCACTCTTCCCGCAGCTTATCGGGTAACCCCGGAATAAAAATCTGTCGTTCCAATCTTCGAGGCACCCCCTTTTTTTTAGAAATGGCTCATCAAACACATGCCTCTACAAAGCACTTTCTATCGCCTACAAACCGAACCGCCGGTAAATCTCATCAACATTCTTAAGATAATACTGGTAGTCAAACAGTTCCTCGATCTCGCCGGTGGATAAAAATCTCGCCACTTCCGGATCGGCCTTTAAGAGAACCTGAAAATCTTTACCCTCCTGCCATGATTCCATGGCATTGCGCTGCGCCAGGGCATAAGCCTGCTCGCGGCTTAAACCTTTTCCCACCAGCGCCAGCAATACCCGCTGGGAGAAAACCAGGCCGTAACTGCGTTGCAGGTTAGAGTGCATTTTTTCAGGATAAACCAGCAGGTTTTTGAACATTTCCGTGCACTTATAGAGCATGTAATCCAGCACAATGGTACTGTCCGGGATAATTACCCGTTCTACTGAAGAATGAGAAATATCACGCTCGTGCCAGAGGGCAATATTTTCCATGGCAGCCACGGCATTGCCGCGTAAAAGACGCGCCAGGCCACTTATCCGTTCGGAGGTAATTGGATTGCGCTTGTGGGGCATAGCCGAAGAACCCTTTTGCCCCGCGGCGAAAAACTCTTCCACCTCCAGTACTTCAGTGCGCTGCAAATGTCTTATTTCCGTAGCAAATTTATCCAGTGAACTGCCAATAATAGCAACAGTGGTAAGATATTCGGCATGGCGGTCCCTCTGCAGCACCTGGGTAGAAACACGCGCCGGACGCAACCCCAGGCGCTTGCACACATGCGTTTCTACAAAAGGATTAATTGTAGCGTAAGTACCGACTGCCCCCGCAAGCCTGCCCACACTGATCGTCTCTATTGCCTTTTGCATGCGCCCGATGTTCCGCTCGGTTTCTGCCAGCCAGAGCAGCATTTTCAGGCCGAAGGTAATGGGCTCGGCGTGTACGCTGTGAGTGCGGCCCATCATCAGGGTATACCTGTGTGTCCCGGCTTGTCCGATCAGCGCCTGCCGCAGTTCATTCAAACGGACCAGAATCTGTTCCCCGGCTTTTTTCATCAGCACGGACAGGGCGGTGTCCACCACGTCATAGGAGGTCAAACCCAGGTGAATGTACCTGGCAGCTTCCCCCACGTATTCTCCCACGCAAGTAAGAAAGGCGATGACATCATGGTTAACCACCGCCTCGATTTCCTCAATTCTTTGTACATCAAAGCCAGCCTTCTCTTTAATCTGCCGCAGTGCGCCGGGTGGTATCAATTCCAGTTCCACCATGGCTTCACAAGCACAAATCTCTACCTCCAGCCATGTCCGAAACTTGTTTTCGGTTGACCAGACGGCCTTCATCTCAGGCATCGTATAACGATCAATCACGGCTTCTTCAACCCTTTCGCCTTTGTGTCCGCGCCAGGTATTCCGCCACTCCAGAACGGGCCAGTTGCACAGATTCGCTCTCTACCCGGGCAGCCAGATCCTCCTTGTACCGCACTATTTTTTCTCTTACCAAACGGTCGGCGACACCGATAATCTGACCCGCCAGCAAGGCTGCATTTTTGGCGCCGTTAACAGCTACCGTAGCCACCGGTACCCCCGCCGGCATCTGCACTATAGAAAAGAGGGCGTCTATCCCATTTAAGACGCCGGCGCCAACAGGAAGACCGATCACCGGCAAAGGCGTATGGGCGGCAATTACCCCCGGTAAATGAGCTGCTCCACCAGCGGCTGCAATGATCACCGCCAGGCCGCGTTCTGCCGCCGAACTGGCGTATTCGGCAGTTTTCCGGGGAGCGCGATGGGCGGAGGAAATCACCACTTCATAAGGAATACCCAGTTGTTCCAACATTTCGCAGGCTTCTTTGATTACCGGGAGATCAGAATCACTACCAACAACAATTCCCACCAGTGGATCCGGCATATTGTTTTTCCACCTTCTCTTAAATTTGTTCAAGTCTATTCCCATTCAATGGTAGCCGGGGGTTTAGACGTTATATCATATACAACCCGGTTAATCCCGGGAACTTCGTTAACTATTCGTGAAGAAATACGCTCCAGCACCTCGTGGGGCAAACGGGCCCAGTCCGCAGTCATCGCGTCGTGGCTTGTTACGGCTCTTAACACTACAGTATAGGCGTAAGTCCGCTCGTCACCCATTACCCCCACGCTGCGCAGGTCCGTGAGTACGGCAAAATACTGCCAGATCTCCCGGTGCAGCCCAGCGCCTTGAATCTCCCGGGTAACTATTGCATCCGCCTCCCGCAAAAGGGCCAGTTTTTCCTCTGTCACTTCTCCTAAAATGCGCACTGCCAGGCCCGGCCCAGGAAAAGGCTGACGCCAAATTATTTCCTCCGGTAAACCCAGTTCTTCTCCCACCATTCGCACTTCATCCTTAAATAACCAGCGCAGGGGCTCAATAACCTTAAGACGCATGTTCGCCGGCAGCCCGCCCACGTTATGATGAGTCTTAATTACTGCCGAAGTAGCCGTTCCGCTTTCTACCACGTCAGGATAAAGTGTACCCTGAATCAAAAAATCCACTTTTCCCAGCTTGCCGGCTTCTTCCTCAAAAATACGGATAAACTGTTCTCCAATGATTTTACGCTTGCGCTCCGGATCTTTAACTCCTGCCAGGCAACCGAGGAACCGTTCTGCTGCGTTCACATAGATAAACTTTATCTTAAATTCTTCTCGAAAAGTGTGGAGCACCTGCTCCGCCTCATTCTTCCTCAACATGCCGTGATCAACAAACACGCAGGTTAATCTCTCTCCAACAGCACGGTGAACCAGTACTGCGGCCACCGAGGAATCCACCCCGCCGCTTAAAGCGCAGATTACCCGGCCTTCCTCAATCCGGGCGTTGATCTCTTCCGTCGAATGCCGAAGGAAAGAACCCATTGTCCACAGACCCTTACACCCGCAAATATCATAAAGGAAGTTCCGTAAAATATCATTACCCCTGGGTGTATGAACAACCTCCGGGTGAAACTGTACTCCGTAGATTTTTCTGCTTTCGTCGCTTACAGCGGCTACCGGCGCCTGGAGAGTACGTGCCGTCACCCGGAAGCCTGCCGGCGGCGCCTCAACCTTGTCCCCGTGGCTCATCCAGCATTGTTCTTCACGTTCCAAACCTTTAAACAATTTATCAAAAACAAGTACCTCCAGCATGGCTCTGCCAAATTCTCTATGTTTTGCCGGGGAAACCAGACCACCCAACTGCAAAACCATTAACTGCAGGCCATAACAGATACCTAACAGAGGTATCCCCAGGTTGTAAATGCCCGGATCGCAACTGGGCGCTCCCGGTTGATAAACACTGGCGGGACCCCCGGAAAAAACTATCCCCCGTGGCCTTCTGGCCTTAATCTCTTCCAATGGCGTATGATAAGGCAACATCTCGCAAAAAACCCTGCACTCCCTGATGCGCCGGGTAATCAGATGACTGTATTGCCCACCAAAATCCAGAACAATAACCATTTCTTCAGCAGTTTGCATTTTTCCTCCCTAACAACCTGGATTTAGGATCAAGCTACCTGGCCTCCTGTCTTAAAACCATTATATCTTTCAAACAGCGGTAATTATCCCGAAAGTCCAACCCGTACCCTACCACAAACTCATCAGGGATGGTAAAACCTTTATAGTCCGGTTTTATCTCTACCAGGCGGCGCCCGGGCTTGTCCAGCAGTGCGCAGATTTTAAGACTTGCCGGCCCGCGCTTTTGCAGAGTTTCCCTTATGCACTGAATGGTCAGACCGGTATCAATAATATCTTCCACGAGCAACACGTGCAGGTTTCTTATATCCTTTTCCAGGTTTCTTAAAATAAGCGCCTCGCCCGAAGACCTGTAGGAATCACCATAGCTCGCTGCCGCCATGAAATCCACCCAAACCGGGACGGTTAAACAACGCGCCAGATCAGCTAAAAAAATAAAAGCTCCCTTCAGAATTCCTACCAGCAGCAGTTCACAACCGGCATAATCCCTGGAGATTTCTCTCCCCAGTTCTTGCACCCGCTCCCGTATTGTTTCTTCCGTCAGCAATACGTGACTTACGTGTAGCGACAATAATATTCACTCCAGGAGGAAAAAAATAACACCTGTTTCTACAAAACCGGAGTTATTATAACAGGAAAGTAATATATTTTCAATCGGCAAATAAGCGGACGCGGG
>DFZP01000007.1:0-4878 GCA_002382125.1 Firmicutes bacterium UBA4053 | reverse complement strand
CCCACTTATTATCTGATTGCGCCGGCGGAAGCCAGCTCTAATCTGGCCCGCTACGACGGGGTGCGGTACGGCTACCGGGCCGCCGGGGCTGAAGACGTGGTGGATATGTTCATGAAAACCAGGAGCCAGGGTTTCGGGGCCGAGGTTAAGCGGCGGATTATGCTGGGTACCTATGCCCTTTCGGCCGGTTATTACGATGCCTATTACTTGAAAGCTCTGCAGGTACGTACCCTGATCAGAGAAGACTTTGACCGGGCTTTTGAAAAATATGATGTTCTTCTTTCCCCGGTCACGCCTTCGCCGGCCTTTCGCTTTGGTGAAAAAACAGGTAATCCACTACAGATGTACCTTTCGGATATTTGCACGATAGCTGTGAACCTAGCCGGTATTCCGGCCATCTCCATGCCCTGTGGTTTTATCGACGGGCTGCCGGTAGGACTCCAGTTAATGGGCGGACCTTTTAATGAAGGCAGATTGATTCAGGTATCCTATGCTTTTGAGCAAAATACAAATTACTACAAAAAACATCCGGAACTGTGAAAAGACAATATTTTTAGTTATGGAGGTTTTTTGCCTTGATCCAATACGAAACCGTGATCGGCCTGGAGGCGCACGTAGAGCTAAAGACGCACTCTAAAATTTTTTGCGGTTCCTCTACTGCTTTTGGTAGTGATCCCAATTCTCATATCTGTCCGGTATGTCTGGGTTTGCCCGGTGTGCTTCCGGTAGTCAATAAGAAGGTAGTGGAATATGCCATACTGGCTGCCCTTGCTCTGAACTGCCGCATTGCCGGGTTTTCCAAGTTTGATCGCAAGAATTATTATTATCCTGATATGCCTAAAAACTACCAGATATCTCAATACGATTTGCCTGTTGCCCGCAACGGCCGTCTAACAATAGAAGTAGACGGAAAAGCCAGAAAAATCGGCATTACCCGGCTGCACATCGAGGAAGATACCGGCAAGCTGCTGCACCAGGGTACCATTACTACCACTCCCTATTCACTGGTGGATTATAACCGGGCGGGAGTGCCTTTAATTGAGATTGTATCCGAACCGGATCTGCGTTCGCCGGAAGAGGCCAGAATGTACCTCGAAAAACTGAAGTCGATCATTCAATATACTGGAGTTTCCGACTGCCGGATGGAAGAAGGGAGCCTGCGCTGCGATGCTAACATTTCCGTGCGTTCCGCAGGAGACAAAGAGTTTGGCACTAGAACAGAAATTAAAAACATGAATTCCTTTAAAGCTCTTCAAAAAGCCCTAACCTATGAAGTAAAGCGCCAGATCGAAGTACTGGAAGATGGTGGGCGCATTGTTCAGGAAACCAGGACATGGGACGAAGGGAAGGAAATTACCCTGCCCATGCGGAGCAAAGAAGAGGCCCATGACTACCGTTATTTTCCGGAGCCTGACCTGGTACCCTTGGTAATTGAGCCGGAATGGGTGGAGGCTGTCCGCCGCCTGCTGCCTGAGCTGCCTGATGCACGCCGGGATCGCTACGTGCAGGAGTACAGTTTGCCCGTCTATGATGCCGGTGTGCTTACCGCACTCAAGGAAATGGCCGATTATTTTGAGGCCTGCCTGGCCGTTTATCCACAGCCTAAGACAGTAAGCAACTGGGTGATGGGTGATCTCTCCCGCCTGCTTAACGCGCATAACCTGGATATAACACACTGCCCGGTTGAGCCGGCCGGCCTGGCATCTTTGTTGCAACTTTTGGAAGAGGGTACGATCAGCGGGAAGATTGCCAAGGCTGTTTTTGAGGAGATGTTTGCCACCGGTAAGGATGCGAAAACCATCGTTGAAGAAAAAGGGTTGGTGCAGATCAGTGATCAATGCGCTATAGCTGCCGTTGTGGATGAGGTCATTGCCGGCAATCCAAAAACTGTGAGCGATTACCGGGCCGGCAAGGATAAAGCCCTAGGCTTTTTGGTGGGACAGGTAATGAAGTCTACCCGGGGAAAGGCGAATCCGGAGATGGTCAATAAGCTTTTAAAAGAGAGGTTGAAATAATGATCATTGACTTTCACGTTCACGTGATGAAGGATGATGGAAATATTTCGACGTCGCTGAAAGAACTCATGGAAAAGGCATATCCGGGATATTGGCAGGAATATTTGAGTCGTTACACTACTGCTGAGCAGATAGTTAACATGCTGGATAACGCAGGAGTGAATTATGCTGTCTTACTGGCCGAAATATGTCCGGAAGTTACATGTGTAATTACAAATGAAGAAGTATCCCAACTATGCCGGCAGTCCCCCCGGCTCATTCCATTTGCCAATATTAATCCTCATTTTGTAAATGACATGGTCAGAACATTGGAGTACTGTGTTGATGACCTTGGTTGCCGGGGGGTTAAACTCCTGCCTTCTTACCAGAACTGGCATCCTTTGGAGCCCCGGATGTATAAACTATATGATGCTGCCCAGGAAATGGAAATACCTTTGTTGTTTCATACCGGTTCGTCGGTATTTGCAGGAACCCGGCTAAAATACGCCGACCCTCTCTTATTGGATGATATTGCTGTAGATTTTCCCCGCCTTACTCTTATCCAGGCCCACAGCGGGCGGGGATTCTTTTATGACCGGGCTTTTTTCCTGGCCCGCCTGCACGAAAACATTTTCATGGAAATATCCGGCCTTCCTCCCAAAAACCTCTTAAAATATTTCCCTGATTTTGAAAGAAATGCCGATAAAATAATTTTTGGTTCCGATTGGCCGTCAACGGGTTCCATTAAGCAGGCGGTGGAAGGTATTTTGGCCCTGCCTGTAACTGAAGAAACCAAGGAAAAGATCCTGTGGAAAAATGCTGCCAGGGTATTGAGACTAAAAGCATAAGCAGTTTTAAATGAACAACTGAAGGCAACCTGCTTGCTTTTTACAGTAAATAAAATTACTTATCAAATAATTGAGCGCATATTTTTAAAAGTAAGTTGTTACAGATAAGACAAATAAGCTTTTGGGGAGGAAAAGGTTAATTGAGCGATTCCAGACCGGTTGGCCTGTTTGATTCAGGAATAGGGGGGCTTACTGTGTCCCGTGAAGTATTTCGCCTGCTGCCAAATGAAGCTACCGTTTATTTTGGAGATACCGCTCATGTTCCTTATGGTTCCCGCCGGGCGGAGGAACTAATAGGTTTTGCTGATCAGATTATTGCCTTCCTGATCTTATGCAACGTAAAGTATATTATCTTTGCCTGTAATACCAATTCGTCACTATCTTTACCGGTTATGCGCAGGCGATATGCTGTGCCGATGATGGGTCTGGTAGAACCAGGCGCCCGGCTGGCAGTGGAGTTGAGCGCTAATCACCGTGTAGGCGTTATTGCCACAGAGGCTACGGTAAAAAGCGGCGCTTACCAGCGTGCCGTCAGATCATTAAATCCCGGCATAACTGTTTTTGCCCAGCCGGCCCCGCGTCTGGTACCGCTTGTGGAGGCCGGCATGTCGGAAACCAGGGAAGCCTGTGAATCTGTGAGTGAATATGTGCAACCGCTGAAATCTGCAGGTATCGATACGTTAATTCTGGGATGTACGCATTACCCTTTTCTGGTTTCTTGTTTTCAAAAATGCCTTGGTCCGGAGGTGAAACTGGTTGATCCCGCTGCTGCAACAGTGCTGGCAGCCCGGGATGAGATAGAGCGGCTGGGTCTTTTGAATAACCTGGATGGCACACCCCGGCATCGCTATTTTGTTAGTGGTGACCCGGAGGACTTCCGGCAAACGGCTCGCCAGTTTCCAGGATTCGATGCATTGTTGGTACAACGTGTAGTGCTGGAAGAAACTGTTAAAAACAGTGGCAGAGGTTTAGCCTGCCAGGAGTGAGTGGTCGTTGCCATTAAAACAAGATAAGATAGGGATTACAACAACTATTCCGGTAGAGGTGGTTTATGCCGCCGGATGTGTGCCGGTTGATTTAAATAATGTCTTTATTACCGATCCTGACTCCCGGCGACTGGTGGAGGATGCCGAACTGGCAGGGTACCCCCGTAATGTATGTGCCTGGATTAAGGGACTTTACAGCACGGTTTTGCAGAACAGGGAGATCCGTGCCATTATAGCTGTCACCCAGGGTGATTGCAGCAATACCCACGCCCTGATAGAAACCCTGCAACTGGTGGGGGTAGAAGTAATCCCCTTTGCCTACCCTTTTGACCGCGACCGGGATCTTTTAAAACTGCAAATAGAGAAGCTGATGGAATATTTTAAGGTTGACTGGCAGCAGGTATACCAGGCACGAAAGAGTCTGAATAAAATACGGCGCAAGGTGTGGAAAATTGACGAACTCACCTGGAGAGAAGAGGTAGTAAGCAACTGGTACAATCACATTTACCAGGTTAATTGTAGTGATTTTAAGGGTGATCCGGATAGATTCGAAGATCAAGTGGATCGGTTTTTGTTAAATGTGTCAAAGACATCCCTGCCTTCTGCGAGAATCCGCCTGGGCTATATCGGCGTACCTCCGATTATAGACGATCTTTATGACTACCTGGAAGGAAGAGGAGCAAGGGTTGTCTTTAATGAAACTCAGCGCCAGTTCACAATGCCTTTTGAAACAGACGATCTGGTGGAGCAATACCGGCTTTATACATATCCTTACGGTATTTTCTTTCGTCTGGAGGACATCCGGCAGCAGGCGGAAAAACGTAAGCTGGATGGGCTCATCCATTATGCCCAGAGCTTTTGTTTTCGACAAATCGAGGACTTGATTATCAGGCAAAAGCTAAAGCTCCCGATTCTTACCCTGGAAGCAGACAAGCCCAACCGTTTGGACGCCCGGACACGCATGAGAATAGATGCTTTTTTGGAGATGATCCGGTAGCTCTCATGAGGTTCACAAAGCCGTTCAAAACAATACATTTTGAACTGAAGACC
>DFZP01000075.1:3469-7279 GCA_002382125.1 Firmicutes bacterium UBA4053 | reverse complement strand
GTTGTTCATAAAAACCCTCTCTAGGGCCAACCAAAATGACCAAAACCACCTTATCCTCCGGCTTAAGAGTATAAACAATGCGATATTCTCCACCCGGGGCAGTAATTGCTAAAGAACGCAAGCCGCTGTAACCCTTCAAAGTCTTTCCTTTAAACGGATTCTGACCTAAAACCGCAAAGCCTTTATCGACAACCTCACGGATATTTCTTTGTAGTTTCTTTAGTTTTTTAGCAACCCGTGTAGTACCCCGTACTTCCCACATAATTTATTGCTCGTTGGGCCAAAGGCGTACCGTTTTACCTTCCCGGTACTCTTGCTCCGCCTCTCTTAGCAGAATATCCAGGGTAGGAGTACCAAACCAGTCTATCAGCTCATCTTTAGAAAAACGCCACCGGTTTGCTACCTTCCTGGCCGGAATTTTCCCCCTCCTGGCGTAATCCAAAACAGTATACTCGGAAATCTTTAGTAGCTTAGACGCTTCTTTTGGCGTTAAAATCTCCACATTAAAACACCTCCAGCAATAGTTTAATACGTTTTTATGCAAAAAGCAAGGTTAAGCTATTGTTCCAGATTATAGATAGTCAAGCATTATTTTCATTAATTGCTCCCAAAAACACACCGGCCTATCTCAAGGCCGGTTCTATAGTTGCGGGACATATCAACTGCTTCAAGGGGTTAACTTCGGAGTTCTGTTTTGTTCTGTTTTGTTTCCCCACCAGCTATATACCCGGAAAGCCCTTTAACCCGGCGGGCAGGGTAAAGCCGCCAAAGGTAAAAAAGAAGCAGGCCGCCTGCTATAACGAAGAACAGCTTACCCGCCTCCTGGCCGCCCTGGAGAAGGACACCCTCAAACACAAAACCCTTGTAGTCCTGGCGCTGTTTACCGGCCTTCGTAGAGGCGAACTAATGGGCCTTGAATGGCAGGACGTAAACCTTGAAGAGGAAGTTATCGAAGTACGCCAAGCCAGCCAATACGTCCCCGGTATCGGCAGGTTAACCAAGGAACCGAAGAACGAAACTTCGGCCAGGTTAGTCGCCGTCCCGCCTTCGATAATGGCTTTAGTGAAAGAATATCGCAAAGAATGGGTGGAAAGTAGGCTGAAAGTAGAGGACTTATGGCAGGGCAGCGAAAGGCTGTTCGTTACCTGGGACGGACTCCCGGGGCATCCCGAATGGCCTTCGCAGTGGTTTTCAAAGTTTATTCAAAGGCATAACCTGCCGCCGCTTCCCTTTCACGGGCTAAGGCATACCGCCGCCACCATGCTGATTAACCAGGGGATACCGGACAAAAACATAAGCGGCAGATTGGGCCACTCGAACATATCTACCACAATAGACATATACGGCCACCTGTTAAGAAGCGCAGATAAGGAAGCGGCAGCCCGGCTTGAGGAATACTATACCGAAAAACTGAAAGCCATCAAGCAGGTTTTTATCGTAATCGTCACCAAATTGTCACCAAATCGCAGTTTAGTTTTACTTTGCACTAAAAAGAACAACCCCGCAATTCCTTGCGGGGCTTAGCTTTTACCTGGTGCCACGGGACGGAATTGAACCGCCGACACGCGGATTTTCAGTCCGCTGCTCTACCAACTGAGCTACCGTGGCATGTGTGGCGGAGCTGACGGGACTTGAACCCGTGATCTCTGGCTTGACAGGCCAGTATGTTAACCGTCTACACCACAGCTCCAATTGCATTTCAAAAGACCATCAGCAAATCTTAGTATACAAAAACCCTGCTGGAAAGTCAAACAGAATTTTAAAAGATGAATTATTATGTTAAAAAACAAAGCGCCTGAATAGTTACATTCTTATCTGCCGGCCATAAGCGAATGCGGGTACCGACCTGGAGATGCTACCTGCTCCCGGCATAAAAAGACCGTTGCTTCATTATACCAAAATGTGTATGATAAATCCAGATAAACTGGTTTAGGAATTAATTGTTTCTATGGAAATAACGGGGAGGAATAAAATGGACAGGGAAACTCTCCAGGTTCCAAGGGAATTGTTGCTTTTAGGCGGAGCAGTAGAGTGCGGCTTGTTTGACGCCTTACGGGATATGCCTGCAGACACCGGTTACCTGGCCCGGAAACTTAATTTAGATCAAAGAGCGCTCTGGATAGTAGCCGAAGCGCTTTTATCCTTGGGCTATTTAGAATGCACAGACCAGGGGTATACTCTTAGTCCAGAAGCTAAAGACATGTTTTACAATCCTCAAAGCCCCGCATACACTGGTTTTGCCTTCATGCACCGGTATGAAATGACAAAAAAATGGCTCAATCTTCCACAATCACTCAGGACGGGCCGTCCAATTGGGAAAGATCGAGAACCGGCTACGCGCAGTCATTTTATAGAGGCCATGGCCGTTTATGCCCGGCCGAGGGCAGCAAGTGTTGCCGAACTCTGCCTTGCCGGTTTGCCTGCTGGAGCACGTGTACTGGACATAGGCGGCGGCCCTCTTACTTATGCCAGGGCCTTTGCAGGCAGGGGCGCGAATGTCACCGTTCTGGACCTGCCGGAAGTCGTAGAAATGATGCAACCCACCCTGCTGCCAGGAGAAAACATTCGTATGGTGGCAGGAGATTTTACCGTTGGACTGCCAGCCGGTCCTTTCGACATGGCCTACCTGGGTAATATATGCCATATTTACAATGAAAGTGGAAATCGCGCTCTTTTTAAACGCGTGGCGGCAAATCTGGTACACGGCGGTTATATTACGATAGCAGAATTCGTACGTGGCAGGCATCCTTTTGCAGCCTTGTTTGCAATAACTATGCTGGTAAGCAGTGAAATCGGAAATACCTGGACATGGGAAGAATACACGTCCTGGCTTGAGGAGGCCGGATTTGGCAAATTGGAATTACTTGAGTTAGGAGACCGGCAAATAATTAAAGGGGTGAAGATTTAAATAAAAGCCGGCTTTACAGCATCCAGCACATCCTTTACTTTTTGTTCTGCTTCCGGATCTTTCTTCTCAAGAGCATCAACTGCCAGCCGTACTTTAAACGCCAGGTGCTCGTTTAGCCCGCCGTAAACACTCATATACGCCGAGAGACGGCGTTCCAGTTGAATCCTTAAGCGTTCGTGCAAGGGTTTCTGCAGGTAGTCAGCAATAGTTTTCAGCATTGCCGGTTTGTCCCCGGGCAACTGCCCCTCTATTTCCCCCAGTAAATTACACATTTGATCGCTGGCCAGATAAGAATTACAGTTGAGATTTTCGACGAACAGGCCGATCTCGGCTATCACTTCATCTTCTGAGAGCACCTCGAATTCTCCGGATTGTATGTGTTCATACATGGGACTGCCCTGTCGGGGAACAAAACTCCTCAACCTTATAAAATCAGCGTCGATTTCATTCAAAACCCGCGCTGAATCCAGTGCATGTTTTGTCGACCATTTTCTCCCCCCCAGTCCGGGCATCACGTATTCACTGAGGGTTATTCCTGCTTCCTTTGTTTTCCTGCCGGCAATAATGTGTTCCTCCGCTGTTACTCCTTTTTTTACCGCTACCAGTACTTCGTCACAGCCCGATTCCAGCCCGATATGCAAGCGGGAGAGACCGGATGATTCAAGTTGTTGCATTTCCTCAAGCGTTTTGCGGGCGATGGTTTTTGCCCTGGCATAAGACGTTACCCTTTCAATAGAAGAGAATTTTTCCTTAAGATAGGTAAGAATCTCGACCAGATCCGGTGTGCGTATTTGTGGTGTGTTGGCATCCTGAAGAAAAACAGTTTCCCCCCCTGTATAAAGCCAGTTAGCCACACCTGCCAGGCAGTGCAGTCTTTGGTGAAGCACTTCTTTATCATTTAC
>DFZP01000075.1:1916-3434 GCA_002382125.1 Firmicutes bacterium UBA4053 | reverse complement strand
ACTGCGTATGCTGTAACGCTCGTTCTTATAAGTGCGGCAAAACTCGCAGCGGTTCCAGGGACAATTCCTGGTAACCCTGAGCAAAAGGGAGCAGTCTCTTCCCTCACTGGGAGGCCTGATTGGCCCCATCTCAAACCAACCCTTACCTATCCTGTCTAAATCTATTTTATAAAAAGACCCTACCTTGCCGTTTTTGTACATTCTTTTCACCTCTTACTTACTTTATTAAAGGCGAGTAACCAAGTTAAGTATAACACAAATAACCTCTCGACAACAATTACGGGTGTTGAGTAAATGTATGTTAAGTTATGTCTGTGCTGCCAAAACCTTTGTGCTCTTTATCTGCCAGCTCGTTTACCTCTATAAAATTTACTTCGTAAACCGGCTTGACGCAGATCTGGGCAATGGCTTTATCCTTGCTGATCTGTTTTGTTTCGCTGCTGAGATTAAAAATTTTTACTTTTATTTCTCTCGTATAATCACTGTCTAAAGTTCCCCAGTACGCTACCAGGTCGTGTTCAAAGGCGTACCCGCTGCGCGGCCTTATTTGCAACTCGTAGCCGGAGGGGAGTTCTACGGCAATCCCGGTGCCTAAAATTACACTGTCATGTGGTCTAACAACAGCTTCTTCAAGCGGGTATATATCGTAACAGGCGCTCCCGCCGGTCCCTTTCACCGGTATTTTTGCCTCAGGCTGAAGCTTTTTGGTTTTTACCACTAACCCACCAATGGCTCCCTGTTTCGGTTCTGCCAAAATCATTCCTCCTTTAGCCGGGTTGCGTAAGAAACACCGGCGTACATAGCGCTGGGAAAACCGGTATCGTATTCGATGTTGTCAAAGACAACGGGTATTTTTTTCTTGAACTCGAGCAGCGTAGGAATGGTTATTTGCCTGATCTGGGGATGCGCCTTTGGGCCCGCCCTGAGCATGAAAAAGTGCCGCCACTCTCTTAAATTGTAAGTGACCACGATTTCACTTTTCATGTCGCCGGGCAAGATCCCTCTGGCCTGTTCCGGCGTGGCTCCATGGGAAAGGAGGGTGGCGTAGGCACGCGCGGCAGCAAAAACGGTTTCCTTCCAGATCTGGTAGGTCTCGCTCCCTTCCGGAAAATAATAGGGCTGAATGAATATAATTCTGTCCTGATAATTGCAGTATCTGGTGCTTTCCTGGGAGTAGCTGGCAATCCGGTGCCGGACGATTTCGTGCGTGATGCTACGGTTGGTAAGGTAAATAACGGTTATTTTTTCGTGTTCAATGACACTTTCGTGCCCCCGCTCAATCAGGCCCCGCACAAATCTGGGGGCAGAATTCGCGTGGATTCTATTTTCCGACTTGTAGCAGGTCCGCCCATACTTTTCAATTCTCTTTAAAAGACCTGCGTTTATTTCATCCTGAATGATTACCTGCGGGTCAATGATTGAAATCTCCACTGCCAACCCTCCTTAAGAATTAATTACAAGGGCCTTTGCAATCATTTATAAAGCAATTATATTAAAAGAAACGCCAGTTGTCGAGGG
>DFZP01000075.1:0-1710 GCA_002382125.1 Firmicutes bacterium UBA4053 | reverse complement strand
ACACCGCGGCTGTGCATGGCCCAGAAATGGGCAAATGCCCTTGGTCTGACTTTTGAGGAGTTCTCGCGTCATTATTATGAAAAGGCCGATCCCGCCCAGTTGATTTACTATGAAGAAGAAAACGCAAAATAAATGATAGGAGTACATAATGATGATTGTCGGTCTTACCGGCAGCATTGCTACGGGAAAAAGCACTGTGGCTGATTTTTTTAAGGAGTTGGGAGCGTTTGTTATTGATCTTGATGTATTGGGTCATGAAGTGATTCGCCCGCGCTTGAAAGCCTGGCGGGAAATAGTGGAATACTTCGGGGAAGAAGTTTTAAACCAGGATCTGACTATTAACCGGCAGAAACTGGGTGAGATAGTATTCAACGACCGGGGGAAACTAAAGAAACTCAACCAAATTGTTCATCCCGAAGTATTCAAGGAAGAAAAAAGAATTACAGAAGAAATCTTGAGCCGCAATCCCGGCGCCATGGTTATCAAGGATATTCCTTTACTTCCGGAATCTTATGCCAGAAAACTCGTCAGCAAGATAATTGTTGTCTATGCCAGTAAAGAAACGCAGATTAAAAGGCTAATTAATCGGGGCATTAACCGGCAGGAAGCTATAAAAAGGATCCGGGCACAGACGCCGCTGAGTGAGAAGATAAAATTCGCTGACTTCGTCATCTATAACGACGGCCCGGTTGAGGATACAAAAAAACAGGTGGAGCAGATATACAAAATACTCAGTTGCAACTCCTCAAAAACAAGCATCTAAAATATGCAATGGAGGAATCATTTAGGCTAAGCCGGACACAAAAGGCATAAAGGGGCATAAAGGGGCATAAAGAAATAAAAAACAAACACTAAACAGTGAAAGAAGAACGTTGACGTCTGTCTAAGAGCATTCTCTTAGTTTTTGGTTTGCCTCTTCCAAAGACTTATAGCCATATCGTTTTACCATATGCTCCAGGGTTATTTCAGCTCCACTTATATTTTTGGATTTTTGATCCAAACAGTTTTCATAGTACAGCTCAAGTGTTTTCTTCGAATATGTTGCCAGTTCTCCCCGGAGATAGGTTTCCATGGAAGTGGCGAACGGGCTATCCTCCGAATTGTAAACCGGTCTTCCCCTTTCAACGACATACGGAAACCTCTCCAGGAGTTCTTCTTGCCATTTGAGTTCAATTTCAGCAATCCTGTCGATCAAAGAAGCAACTTTTGGTTCCAAAGGCGGAAGCAAGTCTTTTATCCGGGCATATTCCAAAGGTGAGGTTGATTTCATCATCCGGGCATATTTCTCTGTCAACAAATTTCTCCCGCTTTTTTTCGCTTCCGTAAGGTCATTTAAATAACTTTCCAGGGCAGCATTTGACCAACTCACAAACTGGCTCGATCTCATAATTTTAAAGGTAACAAGATCTTCCTGACACAAAGCCTTTCCACCGATATTCTGTACCCTTAAAAACATGTCTTCTTCAGTTTCTAAGATTTTATTTACAAACTCCTCTTTGCTACTCATCATTTTCCTCATTCCCCTAGAATTTTAATAAATAAGTTGATCTTAAATTGGACTTATGGATGTAGTGCAGTAGTTCTTGACGTACTACCAACACCACATCCATAATAACGAGTCTACCTGCTAAGCTAATTGCTGCTCCGTGCGGGCTATAATAGCGTCCTGAGCCATCTTGGGAAGACTGATAAACCTGGCGCTGTAACCGG
>DFZP01000030.1:0-3361 GCA_002382125.1 Firmicutes bacterium UBA4053 | reverse complement strand
GGAGCGCCGTCGGTAGACCTGGCCCATCAAAACCTGATGAATTCACCCGGCCACCGGGCCAACATCTTAAACGGCGCTTTTAAGGAGATAGACGTCGGGGTGACGGATGTAGGGGCACGGCATGCCGGGGTGGTGGATGTAGGGGCACGGCATGCCGTGCCCCTACCTTACGGTAAGATTTTTGTACAAATGTTTATTGGATAGTTGTTCAGTATAATCTCCAATGTATTTTCAAATGAAAGAACATTATCTCAAGACTCCAAAATATTTTTTTCCGCTAGTCTCTCTGTTAATCGTGTATTTCTCTTTGTGGTTTTATTGTTCCGGACAGCCATTCCTACAGCCTTCTTTGTACCCACTATAATCATCAATTTTTTGGCTCTGGTTACACAGGTGTACAATAAATTCCTTTGAAGCATCATGTAATGCTGCATGGTAAAAGGAGCTATCACAATTTTATATTCACTGCCCTGACTCTTATGTACCGTAGTAGCATATGCTAAAGCCAGCTCGTCAAGCTCCGTCGCATCATAATTCACTTCATTTCCATCAAAACTTATAACAAGCGTCTGTTCTTCAGTGTTAATTTTTTTTATTCTTCCAATGTCTCCGTTAAAAACATTCTTATCGTAATTGTTTTTAATTTGCATCACCTTATCTCCTTGCTTGTACACTGTCCCGCCATATTTGACGGTAACATTTGAAACGTTCAGCGCTTCCTGTAAAACCGTATTTAAGTTCTGCGCGCCTGTTTCACCTCGTTGCATTGGACAAAGCACCTGAATATCATTTACCGGATCAACCTTGTAATATGCAGGAAGCCTTTTTGCGCAAAGCTCTTTTATAGTGTGGACAACCTTTTCCGGATCCTCTTCTTCAATAAAAAAGAAATCACTATTACGGCTTCCCTTAAGGTCAGGAAAATCCCCTTTGTTGATTTTGTGTGCGTTGCTTATGATAGCGCTGCCCTGAGCTTGCCGGAAAATCCTTGTAAGTTTGATTATATTGACAATGCCGGATTCAATGATGTCTTTCAGCACATACCCTGCTCCAACAGACGGCAACTGATCCACATCACCCACAAGAATAACCACTGTATCATTTGATACCGCTTTCAGAAGGTTGTACATCAGGATGATATCCACCATCGAGGTCTCGTCAATAATCAGAACGTCACAATCCAAAGGATGCTCCACATTTCTTTTATAACCCTCGGAAGGCTTGTATTCGAGCAAACGGTGAATGGTTTTTGCTTCCATACCTGTAGTTTCGGACATTCTTTTCGCCGCTCTGCCAGTAGGCGCCGCAAGCAATACACTTGCGCCAATAAGCTGGAACACTTTTACAATTGCCAATGTTGTAGTGGTTTTACCTGTTCCCGGACCCCCTGTAAGCACCATGAATTTGGAAGACACTGCAGTCTTTATTGCTGCTTTTTGAACTTCATCATAGCTTATTTCGTGCTGTTTTTGTATGCTTTCAATAATGCTGTCAATATCCACTGTTTGGCGCATACTATTCACAGATAGAATTTCCTTAATTCTTTTTGCAGCCCCCAACTCGCTGTGAAAAAAGGGTGGTAAAAATATCGCATTACCCTCATCAAGGATAACTTTCTTTTCTTCTATAAGCCTGCCAAGTGCGTTATCTATCAATGGCTTTTCAAGTTCCAGCATCTTTTCCGCTTCTTCCAGAAGCTGCTCCCTTGCAGCATAGCAGTGCCCTTTATTTGAAAGCTCATTTAGAACATAAATAATCCCTGAGCTACACCGTTCAAAGGAATTTTTGTCGAGACCTATCTGCTGTGCAATTTTGTCAGCGGTTTTAAAGCCGATACCCCAGATATCATCTGCCAGCCTGTATGGATTAGCCTTAACAATTTCTATGCTGTCATTTCCATAAGCCTTATATATTTTCACTGCATATGCGGTAGATACTCCGTTGCTCTGCAAAAATAGCATGACATTCTTGATTTCCTTCTGCTCCTGCCATGCCTTTTTTATCATATCCACCCGTTTTTGTCCGATGCCTTCAACATTGACTAAATAGTCAGCTTCCTCCTCTAATATGCGCAAGGTGTCCTCCTTGAAATGCTGGACAATTCTTTTTGCATATACCGGTCCGATGCCCTTAATAAGTCCGCTTCCCAAGTATTTTTCGATCCCTGCGACAGTTGCAGGGATTGTTTCACGATAGTCCTGCGCCACAAATTGCTTTCCAAACTTGCTGTCTATCTTCCATTCACCCTTGAGCCTAATAATAGCTCCAACATTTACAGCAGCAAGTTTTCCAACTACCGTAACAAGGCCGGTAAACCCCTTGGATTTTATTTTAATGACACTGAAGCCATTTTCTTCATTTTCATATGTAATTCTTTCAACCACTCCGCTTATATATTCCATTTTTTATCCCGCCAATCAATCATGCCCTACTATTATTTTGACCAACACTTTTCTTTGCCTGGGCCCGTCAAATTCGCAAAAGAAAATGCCCTGCCAGGTACCCAACGCCAGCAGGCCGCCGTTGATTAAAACAACCTGGGAAGCTCCTAAAATACTGGCTTTAATGTGGGCAGCAGCATTTCCTTCGGTGTGCCGATAGTTGTCCTGCCAGGGAATCAGCTTATCTAACTGTTTTATAATGTCCTGAACCACACTGGGATCAGCGTTCTCATTAATGGTAATGGCGGCAGTAGTATGAGGCGCATAAAGATGACAAATTCCTTCAGATGTACCGGCTCCGGCTACCAGTTGCTTTACTTGATTGGTAATGTCTACAAATTGCGTCCGGAAAGAAGTTTTTATGTTAAGGACGTTATAATTACCCATCCTCTATAACCCCCTGATTCTTTAGTGTTTGAAACAACTATATTTTCAACCTCTTCTTCATCCTCAGGCAACATACAATTCTCCTCGAACCACTCAAGCTTATTTACTGCATCTCACCAAACATTTTCTTTTTCTCGGCGCAGACATCTTCCCAGTCGCACCCTTCGCAAAAAACCGCCAGCCATTTTTTGGACGTAGTCATTGCTTCGGCCTTTACTTCTTGCCAGAACACCTTTGTGCCAATTCCAATACCGAGGCGCGCGGTTGCTTCCGCATCCATTTCCCTGATTTCTACGTCTACTCCGGGCTTGGCAACGCATTTTTCTCCCTGGAGTGTCGGACAAGCCTGGCAGATGTCGTCTGCACCTTCGACCACCTCTATTTTCTCTCCCTCCGTGACTCTGCGCATTACGTCTTCCAGGTTTTTGACAAATCCCCGGCCGTATCCCTCGCCCCGGAAGAAGTGCAGGCAGATTAAATGGTGTCCCCGTAGCCTGATCATGCTAACTATCATTCCTTTCGCTGTGCTCAAG
>DFZP01000100.1:0-3686 GCA_002382125.1 Firmicutes bacterium UBA4053 | reverse complement strand
AAAACGGTGTAGACTGTTCCGTAACTTAAACCGTTGGTGCAGATGCCTAAAATATTACCATCGATTGCACTCTTGTAGTTACTTACCGGCGCCCCGTTCAGGGTGATGCTGTTGAAATTGTCTCCAGCTTCGATGTTTTCGCTGAAATATACTAAAATGGGGCTGTTTAAAGATACGCCGGTTGCTCCGTCGGCGGGTTTCGTGCTGCTCACGGTTGGCGCCACGGTATCCGGCGTGTTAAAACTGAAGGTGTAATCCGCCGCCATGCCTTTGCCTGCCGTGTTTGCAACTGCCCCGGCCGGGATAAAAACGGTGTAGGTTGTGTTGTTGCTGAGGCTGCCGGCAGGATCTATGGTTAATGTACTGCCGCTTATGGTGCGGGCGGCTTCTACCGTGGCGATTCCGGCAGTCAGGGAAATGCCGCTGAAATTTGCCCCCTCTACAATATTTTCACTAAAGCTCACGGTGATGGTCTTGTCCGGGGGAACTTCTATTGCCCCGTTGACCGGATCAGTGCCGGTTACGAACGGACCCGGACCTGTAGCGGCAAAGAGGGCTGCTTGCGCGTTGGCCATCCCGCCGGACGCCGTTTTACCCTGAAGTGAAGGCAGCACAACGGCCGACTGCTTCAGCAAAGAAGCAACCTGTTCGGGCGTAAGGGAAGGGCTGACGTTTAAGATCAAAGCGGCAATACCGGACACATGGGGCGTTGCCATTGATGTACCGCTCATGTACTGGTAGGAGGAACCTGGAACAGTGCTGAGGATGTCCACGCCCGGCGCACCCACGTCCACTGTGGCCGTCCCGTAGTTGGAAAAGGAGGCCAATCCGCCCTGGCTGTTTACGGCAGCCACAGATATGATGTTGAGGCAATCATAAGAGGCGGGATAAAAGGGCGATACGTCGGTATTTCGGCCGTCATTTCCGGCAGCCGCAACAAAGACCTCGCCAAAAACGTTTATGGCGTCCTTTAATGCGGAGCTGTAGTAACTGCTGCCCCAAGAATTACTGGCCAGCCCGGCCCCCATCTTTTTGGCGTAGCCCAAAGCAAGAATGGCATCACTGGTATACCCGCCTTTTGGTCCGATAAATTTCAGCGGCATTATTTTAACCCCGGGAGCCACTCCCGCCACTCCGGCGGCGTTGCCGGCTATGGCCGCAACGGTACCGGAAACGTGGGTGCCGTGGGAATCGCCGTCCTTTGCGTCAAACACCGTATTGTCGTTGTTGTAAAAATCCCAGCCGTTTACGTCGTCAATTAGTCCGTTAACGTCATTATCAATACCGTCACCCGGGATCTCCTTCGTATTGGTCCAGATGTTGCCGGCAAGGTCGGGATGGCTTATATCCGTTCCCGTATCAATAACGGCCACTATTATATCCGGCGACCCCATGGTAATATCCCATGCTTCCGGAGCGTCTATATCAATATCCGGGGTGCCCGGCACGCCGTTTATAACCTGGCCGGTGTTATGCATGCCCCACAGCCTGTCGAACAGGGGATCGTTTACGGCGGCGGCAGCCTGGTAAAGATAATTGGGCTCGGCGTAAATAACGTTGGGGTTTTTCTTGAGCCGCGCCACCACGTCCTTAACTTTGGCGCCGTTTTTAATTTTAGTTAGTTCGGCTCCAATAAACGAAAGTTTTTTAACTGTTTGAATGCCTGATTGATTCTTTAAGAACTCTTTGTCTTTCTCCGCCATGGCAGGCACAAACTTGACGATTACTTCATCCGGGGCATACCCGGTCGTCTCCCCTGCACTGGTCAAGTCCGGCTTGTTCGTCACCGCGGCCGCCGCTCCCCCCGGAGTTGCGAACACGCACGCCGTCAAAACAACCAAACAAAAAACCAACAATTTTACAGTGCCTTTTTTCATCCTTTATTCCCTCCTGTCATATTTTTCTTGTCTATTTAGACAATGAATACTTGCCTTCTTATTTCTACCAAAAATCCGGCCCGAATACAAGCAAATTTTAGGTTAATATTTCCGCTTTGAAGGTCCGGACGGTTGAATGAGGGTCGTTGATCCAGGTTACCGGGATTTCTTTTGCGGCAAAACCTAACTTTTCTTTTTTAAAATTGCGGCCGTTTTGTCTTCGTAAAGCACAGACCAGCGGGGCGAGAACTTAAGCGCCTGTACCAGCGGGGAGCCGGCCGGCATAAAAACCCAGCCGATCCGGTATTCCTCCAGAAGCGACGCCGCCTCCGGCTTCAGCCCGGTTACTTTCAGGTAGTCGCCGAAAACTTTTTTCATGTATATGTCCGCCCGGCCGTCGATAAAAACTTTTTCCTCCGGCAGGTTCCAGATCAGGTAGCCGCCCCAGCCGTAATCATTAAACATTTTTCCTTCCGGCGGGTTTTGTTTTAAATAAGCTGCGGCATCTATGGGGAAAGAGTCTTTGTNNGACAGGTCCAGCTTCAGAGCCAGCCGGGGCTGGAAGTAAGCCGGCCACAGGAGGCCGCTGATCAGCAGGGAATAGGGAATAAACCTGCCGTGCAGGAAGGACAGGCCCCCAAAAATTAAATAAAGCAGCAAATCCGTAAGCTGAATTTTGCGGTTCGTCAAAACCAGGACCAGAAAAGTCGCCAGGTAGTAGATCAGAAAAATCTGGCTGTAAAGGTCCTGGAAGTTAGGAGAAAGCCATTCCTGGATGTTGCCTGTCATCTGGTTGTCTTTTATTGTTTCCAGCGGATAAATGAAAAGGCGCCACCAGTTGGGGTTAATAGCGGTGGCGGCAAGACACAAGACGAAAACTGCGGCCAGTTTTTTTATCTGGCGGGGTTCCCAGGCATGGTTTTCTATTTTTTCTCCTTCGCACTTTCTGGTGCCGGTCAGGATAAACAAGGCAACGAGAGCGGGCCCCAGGGGAAACGAACCATGGCTGTTTGCCCACAAGAGGCTGATCAAGGGCAGGATAAACAGATAATCTTTCTTTTGAATGAACAGGTGCAAAACATAAAGAAAAACAACAAAGAACAAATAAGATAAAACCTGCGGCCTGATTACCAGAAAGGGGTAAAGCATTTCCCCAACCACCATAAGAGTAAGGGCGGCAATAAAAAACTGCCCCTTGGCCAGGGACAACAACCGCCAGTAAAAAAACAAAAATAGCGCGCTTGAAAGGGCAATTAATAAGAACACGCCCCAAAACTTTCCGGCCAGATAGGCAATGTAAAATAAGGCTTCTCCCAGCCACTCGTGGGTTACCCAAGGTTGTCCGGCCACCGTCCAGGAAAAAATATCCTGGTGAGGAATGGTACGGTTTTCAACCATGTACTTGCCGGCCGCCAGGTGCCACCAGGTGTCGGGGTCTGCAATCCCGTTTTCAAACGACTTCACAACCAGCAGCAGGATGCCTGAAATAATAAAAACAATAAGAATACTGCGAAACGTATTTTCCTTCACTTAAAACGCTCCGGCTAAAACAGGCTGGATGGAAGAAACGGGAAAACTACGATACACGGAACAACCAGCCAAAATAAAAAGAGTAAAGGCTTATCGTCAGAATAAGAAGAACACCTCTTAAGGTAGGTGTGCTTTGGGGGAAAAGTACCTCTTCCCCTACCCGGACATCTTCAGGAAAGGAAACACGTTTAAATTCCCCTCCATGAGTAAAAACAAGACAGGTGTTATTTTCCTTCTTTAAAACACGGCCTCTCTGCTTCCTCATTCTGATCTCTCCTC
>DFZP01000080.1:0-4781 GCA_002382125.1 Firmicutes bacterium UBA4053 | reverse complement strand
CCAGAAAATCCAGGGCAGGCTGAAGCAAACAACGGTCTCCACGGAACTTGTTGATTATTATTCCGGCAACCATTGGCCTGTCTTCAGGTTTAAGCAATTCCAGCGTACCCACTACGGAAGCCAGCGCCCCGCCTTTATCAATGTCGGCAACCAGCAAAACAGGGGCTTTTGCCAGGTGTGCCGGGCGCATGTTTACCACATCCCGCTCATACAGATTTACTTCTGCCGGGCTTCCCGCCCCTTCTAAAACAATAATTTCAAATTCACGCTTAAGGCGTTCAAAGGATTCCACAATTGCCGGCCATACTTTGTTTACATAATCCTGGTGGTAGGCATAGGCACTCATGTTTCCTACCGGGCGGCCGTGGACAATAACCTGAGAAGAAGTGTCGGCAGTAGGTTTTAGTAAAACCGGGTTCATATCAACGGTTGGTTCAATTCCGGCCGCCTGGGCCTGGACAACCTGCGAACGGCCCATTTCACCCCCATTGTTCGTCACAAAGGAGTTTAATGCCATGTTTTGGGCCTTAAAGGGAGCAACCAAATAACCATCCTGCCGGAAGATGCGGCATAAAGCAGCAACCAGGACACTTTTTCCCACGTGTGAACCTGTGCCTTGAATCATAACAGCACGTGCAGAACTCATTTTTCCCCTCCTCTAAGAAAATAGACTGACCGGGTTCCCTCTCCCTTGAAGGGAGAAGGTCAGGGTGAGGGTGAAGCAAGCTTCAGGCCGGCCCTAAAAGCAACAACCTCAATTCCCTCACAAGGCGCCTGTTTTCGCCCCTTTTTCTTACCGCAACACGGAAATAGAACCGGTCCAGCCCGGCAAAATTACCGGCATCCCGGATCAGCAGTCCCTTTGGAGCCAGGGCGGCGGCAATTTCAGCAGCGCTTAGACCGGTCCGGCGGCAGTCACAGAGTAGAAAATTAGCGCTTGAGGGAAATGGTTTCAGCCCCGGTATCTTTTTTAAACCATGATAAAGATATTTCCTCTCCCACTCCACAAGAGCAACGGATTTCTTAATATAAGCCTGATTTCGAAGACACTCAAAGCCTGCCAATTGGGCCAGAGAATTTACGCTCCAGGGGTCTTTTGCCGCCTTAAGCTCCTTAATCAACGAAGACGGGCCTACCCCAAACCCCAAACGCAGGCCGGGCAGGGCAAAAATTTTAGTCAGTGAAAAAACGAGAAAAAGTTGAAAACCATTAACTGCGGCTTCATCCTGCAAAAAAGATAGAAAGCGATTATTTTCCTGCCATCTGAACCACTCCACGCCTGTGAAGGGTAAAAAGCTTGCATCCAGTAAAAAAGGTATTCCTTTTTCTGCGCTTGCTTTCAGCAAAGGGGTAACATCTTCCCAGAAAACACCTGCCGGGTTGTTGGGATTACAAAAAACTAAGGCATCGGGCCTGGAGTTCGAGATTTCTTCCTCCAACAGTTCTAAGGAATAGGCAAAGTTATCCCGGGCAAAGAAAAAATTTACCTTGCTCCCTGCGGATGAAGCGGCACGGGCATAGTCGCTGTAAACAGGAGCAGGCAAAAGAACCTGCCTGGGCCTGATTGCCTGGAAGAAAAGAGTTATAAGTTCAGAAGCCCCGTTGCCAAATATGATCTGTCCGGCATTGACGCCTAGCTTTTCAGCATAGGCTTCACACAAACTTTTTGCCTGAGACTCAGGATAGAATTGAATATAGTTAATCTTTTCTCTAAGCAGTTTTAAGACTGCTGGCGGCGGCCCCAAAGGATTGATGTTTGCGCTAAAGTCAATAACTTTTTGAAGCGCCAATCCTTTTTCGCGATCGGCAGCCCATATATTTCCACCGTGCTGAAAATCCACCAACGCTCACCCTCCAAGCCGAACTTCGCCTGGAACCTCTCCATAACCAGGCTAACTTAAAAAACGTTCGCACTCTTTGATCCGCGAATTCTCCAAAACAAAAGCAGTAATGAACAAATGAGACACAATTTTAAAGAAGAAACTGTCAAAACTCTTTAAGAACGGCAATTCCCAGCAGGAATAAAACTTCCCCCGTCTCGTTAACTGCGCCAAGAATATCGCCGGTCATTCCTCCAAAACAGCGGGCAAAATAAAAGGAAAAAACCAGGGTCCCCGCGCAGGCAACTAAAAATCCGGCACACGTAATTTTTAAAAGCTGGAAATCAATAATTGCACCCGAAGGAATGGCTCCAATCATTGCCCCGGCGACTAAAAATAAAAGGAGCCAGAAGGAGGCAATGGTTACTTCCCGGCAAGAGATTTTACCGGCAAAGCCTTGTCCCAGGCCCAGAGTAGAACGTGCGTAGGGATAAATCTTGCCCACCAGCACCAACAACCACCTTCCTGTTACCGGCATCAAAAACAAAACAGGTAAACGCCCGCTGCCGGCAATATCAACAAGCAGGCTGTACTTGAGAAGAATTAAAAGAACCAGCCCCAAAACCCCCAGAGCGCCGCTTCTGCTGTCCCTCATAACCTCCAGGGCCTTTTCCTTTCCGCCTTTCAGCCAGGCGCCCAGACCGTCCAAAGTATCGGCAAATCCATCAAGATGCAGGCCGGCAGTTAAAAAAGCATTAGTTATCAGTACAATTACTGAAGAGACTGTGAGCGGAAACAATAAAGAAAAAAGGCCATCGGCAGTTGCCAGGAAGAAGCCTAAAATTGCTCCCACCAGCGGGAAAAAAACCGTCGACCGGGCAAATATATTTTCCTCCGGGGAAAATGTTACTTTTCCAACATTTACTCTAAAAACCGTTAGAAAACTCAACGCAAATAAAAACTGGTTTTTCAAACCGTTCATTTTATCACCTTAGATGTTTAGGATAACCCGATAGATTAATAAATTCAATAAAACACAAAAAACCAGGGCCAGCATACTACTGATTTGCATAACTTTTAAGGCCTTTTCAACATCCTTTTCTTCAACCGGCCTGCCGGCAGCATTGAGGTAGGACATCAAAGAAACTTCGCCGTGATAAGAGTTAACACCGCCCAGGCGGATATTCAAAACACCGGCCATGGCCGCTTCCGGACGCCCGCTGTTGGGGCTGGGGTGTTTGCCGCCGTCCCGCAGGAGAACCTGCCAGGCAAAGGCTGTGTTTTTCCTCATTAAAAATCCCGTAACGAGAAAAAGAAGCGCTGTCAACCTGGCCGGCAGGTAGTTTAAAAAATCATCCAGGCGTGCGGCGGCGCGCCCGAAATAAAGATTTTCAGGCGTTCGATGGCCGTACATGGCATCCAGCGTGTTCACCGCCCGGTAAGCCAGCGCCAGCGGCGTTCCCCCGATGGCCGCGTAAAAAAGAGGAGCCACGATACCGTCGGAGGTATTTTCCGCGATGCTTTCCACGGCCGCCCGGGCCATCTCCGGTTCAGCTAAAGATGATATATCCCGGCCTACTATCATGCTCACCGCCTGCCGTGCCTTAAGCAGCCTTCCTTCGGCCAGCGGCAGGGCAACCGCCCGGGCATGTTCAACCAGGCTTTTTACCGCAATGGTGGTATAAACCAGAAAGGCGGAAACTATCAAGCCGGCAGGCCCGGGAGCCTTGGCAAAAAGAAACCCCAGTAAGGCGCCAGAGAACAGGAAGCTACCTCCACAAACAAGAAGAACCAGCAAAAGGCCGGCTAAAAACTCCCCTTTCGGACCGCCAATAATCCCGCCCAGGAAACGCAAACGCGGCTCGCAAAATAACGCCGTCTTCCCCATTCCCACCACAGGATGGGGCAGCCAGCGGGGGTCGCCCAAAAGAAGATCCAAAAAAAAAGCAAGGACCAGTACTTCCGGGTTGAGAAAAAGTTTTAACATCCACTCTGCAAATATCATTTCCGGTTATTCTCCAAAATTTAACCCCCTAACCCCCTTATCAGGGGGAAAATAGCTATTCCGCAGATGTCATTTCCGTTTATTCTCCCAGGTGCGATTCTATATTTCTTATTACCTCCATAAAAGTGAAATAGATCTGGATCATTTAATCGCCTCAAGTAATGCCTTTTTCTCTTCTTCCAGTTCGTCATGAATTTCTTTTAGCGCCTTCCATTCAAAAGAGTCCAGATCATCCCCTAACGAACCCCTGGTAAATTTTTCATAAAAACGATCCGTCTTCATACCATACTTTTTTTCATAATACATCATCATCTTTCTGGCTTCCACTAGCTTAACGTTTATTTCTTCGGTTTTGGTTCTTAAAGTTTTGAACACGGTTTTTTTCACCAGGTCTTGAGACATGTCAATACTGTTAACTTCCAGTGACATTTCAGATCCCCCTTCGCTTCATTTAAAAGGGCTCGTTTTGTTTACTCATTTTACTACTACATAAAACGTTGAGCAAGAAGTGCTTCAGAACATTAACCAGGCCTGATAGCAATCATGCTGCTGTCAATAGCGCCTAAGATCTTATGATAACTTTTAACTACATTAACCACCAACAGCGCAGAGCTCTACCAGCGGTTTTTGCTCTTTCGCAACCACGGGATCGTGCGGGAACGCGAATTGCTGGTGGAGAACCAGGGGCCGTGGTACTATAAGGTTCAGGAACTGGAGTACAACTACCGCCTTACCGATATCCAGGCTGTCCTGAGCTTGAGCCAACTGCAAAAGCTGGATCGTTTTTTAGCGCGCCAGCGGGAGATTGCCTCCCTGTATAGCGATGCCTTTGCCGCTCTTCCCGGAGTAGAATTACCTTACCAGGCTCCCTGCGCTGAATCAGCCTGGCACCTTTACCGCCGGCTGGGAAACCCGGATAACTGCAACCTGCAAAGTTTTTACTGCCCCCACGCCGA
>DFZP01000026.1:0-5174 GCA_002382125.1 Firmicutes bacterium UBA4053 | reverse complement strand
ATCCTCAATGGGGCTGGCAAGACCGGCCACACCGTAAAGGGCGCCGTTGCCCATGAAAACAGTATATTTTTTCAGGTGTTTGTAGATCAAGAATATTCCAGTTATCCTTCTTTTCCAACTCGCTACAAGCGACAGTTCACGTTCGGCAAAGCAAAACGGGTTATCGCTGACTATGCAGTTGATGACATCATCGCTTTCCCAGAGCTTATCACGAACCGGTGTGATCGCGATTGGATTGACATCCTCGGCGCCTGACGCTTTTTCAAGCCCGGGTACCACTTGGTATCTGTCATTGGTGTAATCGATCAATTTAAAGAATATGTCATAGAAAAGTGCTACATCATCCTGTGACAGTTTCATCGTCTAAGCATCTCCAATCCAGGAAATTTCAAGTGAATTGCCGCCTCGATCACTATAACAAAAAAAGGCGTCCCCTGGAAATAGGTGCCGGCAAAAGAGGCAAGATTAAACCAGAAACATACGGAAGTCTTTGTCGAGAGGATATAGATAGATGTCCTTAACCGGCAGCTTGTATTTTTTAAACCGATCCAGCTTACCCCGGCCCTGGGTGGAACCTACGAAGGCCCAGTTGGCAGCCTTGTAACAAGTTCCGGCAAAGCGATCCTTCTCGACAAAAGTTTCCATAAGCACCGGCTTGTAGCCATAAACTTTCAGCCAGTCATTGGGCAATTGTTTTAAACAGAGAGACAAGATCTTGGAGGCAAGGTGTTTGCAACTGACCCAGGGCAGGATCAAAAAGCGGGAGTTATTGACCACCAGGTGAAGATTTTGCACCCTGCGCTCTGCGTTCCAGCCGATAAAGACATCCCTGGGCGCCACCTTCCAGGCTGCGGCCGAGAAACCGATAGCGCAAAGATAGCCTGCCGCGGAGTTGATCAGATACCGGATCTGGGCGCCCGGAAGGGGAGTATAGCCGAGATAGTGATAACGGTCGACAAATTCGTTCCAGAGATAGGAATCCTTCTTGGAGGTGACGCGTATTAGCTCCAGAGGAAGCAATGACTTCAACGGTCCGGAGATTTCCTTCCCCGCTTCGCCATGCTTTGTCCGTCGGGAAAACTTCCGGCCATTGGCGTTAGATCTCCTGGGCTCCGGCAATGTGATCATACCGGAGCGATGCAACCTGAGGAGCAACACCTTGCAGCTCATGTTTTTGAGGCCTCCGTCCGGCTTGAACCAGGACCAGGCCTGACAGACCTCGCGGGAAATCCATTCCCGGGTGGCTTTAGGATCGGAGGCGATAATCCGGCGGATCATCTCAACGTCGTCAATTATGAGAGACCGGCCGCAGATGATGAGCGGGAAATCAGCCAGGATGCTCCCTCCTAATATTGTACTTACGGATGATTTCGTCCGGAATCTTCCAGGGCAGGAACCGTTCCAGATCCTGCGGGGGACCGCCTTCCTTGGCGCAGGCATCAAGGCAATACCGAAGGTACGCCTCTACATTCAGGTTGTGTTTGGCTGCGGTCTGCAGGATGGACATGGAGGTTGCCAGCAGATTGCCGCTCCACTCGGAATGAGTACCGTAGTAGCTCTTGCGCCCCAAAGCGCCCGGCCTCAAGCACCGCTTAAGCCAGATTATTGTCCATGGGCACGAACGGATTTTTGACAAAGACAGTCAACCCGTCCCAGTGCTTCAGGGCGCTGGAAAGCACCTTTTTCTTCTGCCAGTGCAGGCCGGGATCTGAAAGTTCTAAACGGATCGACTGCAGCATTGCCTCCAGTGCGCTCTCCAGTGCTTCTTGGGCAACCTTGAAGAGTTCTGCCTGATCCAGCACGGCCAGTCTCTCCTCATTCAGGCGGTAGATCTCAGCGATCCTATTCACCCAGAGATCCGCCCAGTCCTTCAGGCAGTTAAGAGATTTGCCGGCATTGAGAAAATCACGGCGATAATGTGCCCAGCAGAGAGCTCTCACTAACCCCTCGATCAGGGCCATCAGTTTGCCATAGGCGGAGAAACGGTCGCAATTCATGATGCCCCTGGCGTCTTTCCCGAAATGCTTCAGGGGAACATTGCTGGAGCGGGAAGGATCCAGCACGAACACCACTGTCAGTGGTGAAACGAAGACCCACAGCCACCAGTGCCAACCCTGCTTATCAGGTACCTGGACAAAGTGCATCCAGCCGGTCTCGTCTACATGCCAGTGGTTCTCGCTGCGATTTACTTCTGTCAGCAAAAGATAGAGGGGAAGAAGGAGCGGCGCCAGCTTCTTTAACATTCCCGTGAGGGCGCCCTCGTTGACAGCCAGTCCCTGCATCCGCATGATCATGGCCATCCGATGCAGGGGGATCTGGAAAAAGAATTTCATGACCAGGATATGGGCAAGAAAAGCGTTGGAGAACATTCCCTTGGGTATGACCTGAGGCTGCTTAGGAGCAGTGACAGATCTCGGACCGGGGCAATTGCAGGTATTGAAGGTCTTCTTGCGAATATGCTTTTTGCGCACGAATCTTATTTCATAATCGATCTCATAAGAGACTTCTGCGAAGCCGGAGAGCGACCGGAGTTTACCACAGTTGGGGCAATACATTTCGTCATTCGGTATACCATGAATCACTGTGATTTCGGGAAGGTCGGGGATTTTGCGTCCGTAACCCTGATGGCCGAACCTGGCGCCCCGCTTCCCGCCTTGAGCCGGGGCACAATCACCGGCACTTTCGGGAACCTCTGTTTGTTGAACAGCTTGAGGTTCCAGTTTCTTTTCAGAAGAGCGGCCAAAAATGGAGCTGCTACGTTTGTTGATTAATGCCCTAAGGCGCTCATTTTCCTCCGTCAATTTTTGTTTCTCTTGATTGGCTTGCTCGAGTTCAAAATCCTTCTGTCTGACTATCGGGCAATCAGGAAAAGAACAAGCGGCGCTTAAAGACCATATTGGATTTTCTTCAAGGGCGGTTGATAGAGTACTCATGTATTAATTATGCAATAAAAAATACTACGTGTCCAGTCCCATTAATCAAATTTTTAAGTCAAACTACAAATTATTAGGAAAACGTAGGAAGCAGCAGGGTTATGGGGTTAAAGCGGGTTCACTGAATACTTACTGCTTATCTTAAAGCACAACCAAGAAAAGTATTATAACATATTTTCTAGCTGCAAGGGTTACGAATACCTGTCCATAGTATAACAAAAAAATAGCAAAAAAGGAATGGGAATGCGTTGAAAAAAGAGATTGTACGAAGAAGGAAACCTGAGGAGCAAGAATTAGAGCAGAAACTAGCCCGGCTTGCTGCCCTTGAAGAAGAACTGGCTCGAAGTGAATTAGAACTGGCTACATTGCAGGCGGAACTGCACTTTTTTGAAAAAGAATTTGTACGCATAGTCGGTCATAAATATGCTGAACTGGACCAGATTGAAGCCTTGATTGCCGAATACATTGCCAGCCTTAATCCAAATAATCAGCAAACGCAGGAAAAAGCCAGAGAATACCGTGAGGCGGCGCAAAAGTCTGCAGAGGCCGTTAATGAAGATGCTCTTGACCAGGAAATAATAAAAGATTTTAAGCCCTCTGAAAAGTTGAAGAAACTTTATCGTGAAGCGGTCAAGCTAATTCACCCGGACCTGGCAACTGATGAAAGAGAGCGGGCCAGAAGACACCACGTTATGGCCGATGTAAACCAGGCCTATCAGGATGGAGACGAGGAGCGGCTTCAGCAGATTCTGCATCAATGGGAGTGCAGCGCGGAATCTGTGGAAGGTAAAGGCGTGGGAGCAGAGTTGATTCGGGTTATTCGAAAGATAACCCAGGCAACCGAACGTCTGGAGGAAGTAAAAAAGCACATTGAGGCTATAAAAAATTCCGATCTCTTTATGCTGAAAACAAAGGTATTTTTGGCCAAAGAATACGGCTGTGATATCCTGGCTGAAATGGCCGCCGAAGTAGAGGAGCAAATTACGGAGGCCAAAGAGCGTTACGGGGACTTGTGTGGTACTGGAGGCAAGAAACATGCCGGACGAAAAAGATAAGAAAAATAAGTCTATTGTTTCCTCGGGACAGCGGAGTATAACAAAATATTCTTCCGACCTGATCCGCCGAGGGCTGGATTCAATAGCAAAAATTGAGCAAAAAGATAAAAGCGTAATTCCCTATCGGAGAAAAATTACACTGGAAAATGCCAGACAGGTGAAGCAAGTGGCGCAGTTAGAGTTAGACTATAGGATAGATGATATTAAATTTTCACCGGATGGTAAATTATTGGCGGTTTCTACGGAATCCAGAGTATACCTTTATGATGCAAATAACTTTAATATGGTACACATTTTTGAAGCCGATACCTGGGGCTATAATTTTGATCACACTATAGCTTTTAGCCCCGACGGTACTATCCTGGCATCTACTGGAGTTAATACTATTTGTCTTTGGCGCGTTTCCGATGGTTCTCTTTTACGTGAAATAGATATTAAATATGGTATTTTAATATTAGATGATTGTAGGAGTAATATAGCTTTTAGTCCTGACGGTACTGTTCTTGCAACTAGCGTTATTATGTTTCCAGATGTGACGGATTCTAAGTTTTGCGACCATTTCGAAATGCATTTCGAAATTCATTTTTATCGGGTTACTGACGGTTCAATAATATTAGATAGAGTAACGAATAATATTAGGGCTAGATGCGTTAAAACCTTTCCGAAATTTGAAGAAAGTAGTTCGTATGTGGATAGCATTGCCTTCAGTCCTGACGGTACTATTTTAGCTTTCTCACCATATTTTGATGCTTTTCCCGCTCCAAAATGTAATTATGGCGTATGGCTATGGAGTTTCCCTGACGGTTATTTTTTACGTGAATTAAAAGGGCGTAGGGGTAAAGGAATAGAATGCGTTACATTTAACTCTGACGGCACTATTTTGGCTGGTGTAGATACATATTATAGAGATAATGATATTATACGTATTATATGTCTTTGGCGCGTTTCTGACGGTTTTCTTTTACATAAACTGTCACCTGAAATGTCCGTTGATGATGATTTTATACGCGGAATTACTCTCAACCCTGACGGCACTATCCTGGCCTCTATCGCTGACAATGGTATTACCCTATGGGGAATTACTTTCAATGGCTTTTTCTTATGTGACTTTGGCTTAGAAGAAAATGATGGTTGTGCCATAGTATTCAACCCTGATGGTACTATCCTCGCTTCTGGGGATTGTAAT
>DFZP01000084.1:4298-9804 GCA_002382125.1 Firmicutes bacterium UBA4053 | reverse complement strand
CGGGATTGTAGGGAATATACCCCCCCTTGCCCCCCTTATCAGGGGGGTATGTGACGTGCTGCTGCATAAATTACCCCTCCTTCCTCCGAGCCGTTTCCGACCAGTTCCACCTCGCGCTTGTCCTCAAAGAGCAGAAAACGGTACTTGTCCGGCAGGGGCTTGCCGGCTTCCAGAAAGCGTATGATTTCCTGTTGTTCCTGTTCAGTCAGTCGTGGTATGAATATCCTCCGGGAAAGGTTGTCCATCTTATAAGCTGTACCGGTAACCTTTTCTGTTAGCTCATCTGCCATGAAGTTTCTCTTCTGTGACCTTAAGTGTTCTCTGTGGTTTAAAATATAATTAAGCTACCCGCTCAGTTTAACTTCTGCCAGTAGTGTATAAACAGGCCCCCGGCGGTTGAGTTCGCTCTGCATCAAATCCACCGACTGCACCTCTAAATGTCCCAGTTGACCAACCACCTGGCCCAGTTCGTTTACTCTGGAAACAAGGCTCTTTATCTCCCGGCTGGAGTGCAGGCGGGCCAGAGTCAGGTGGGGAGAAAAGGAACGCTTTTCGTCGGGGAAACCCAGCGACAGGTGAGCCTTTGTCAATTGTTCATGTATCTGTCGTAATCTGCCCAGGTCTCCATGTAATCCTGCCCACAATACGCGGGGACGCAAGGCGTCGGGGAAAAACCCCAGCCCTCCCAGGCTCAGGGCGAAGGAAGGAGTGTGCCCAAGAGCATCTTTCACTGCTTCCACCAGGCCGGATAATTGGGAGACTTCTACGTTTCCCAGAAATTTCATAGTAAGGTGAAGGTTTTCTTCCTCCACCCATTTGACATCACAGGGTACCTTTTTTAACTTCCCTTGCACCTCTGCCAGCCTGGCTCTTATTGAAACGGGCAGATTTATGGCCCAAAACAAGCGCAACTGCTGCATTTAAATCCACCTTTGCCTTACTGCTTTTTCCAATACCAAAAAAATAACGCCAGCCAGCAATTTTGTCAAGTAAAATACTAGTAAAGTGGGAATAGATCATGACCAGGCTCCAGGTGATCAGGGCCAACGATACTCCGGCGTCTTAATAATTTAGGTACATGCTATTAAATCAATTTTGATAATAAATATATTTAATCGACAAAACACAAAATTCCTATAAATCAATAATAATATACGTATAAATAGAGAAAAACCGTTTTCAGGTAGATAATGTTGGAATTTTAAAAAAATAAGGAGTAAAATTGAATTTGCAATAAATTTAAGAGATTGATATATTTAACTTATACTATTTTTGATTGCTGCAAGGTTATATTTTTACCCAGGTTTTGACAAAAGAATGAAGGGAGGGGTCAATTGCAAGAATAGGGAGTCAATTTAATATTAAGAAGTAAGGGGGATTCGGCTATGGGTAAGGAAGTCGCAAAAGAAGATGCCATTCTGCGTACCTTAACTTTTGAGGATGTAGAAGCAATAGCCAGGATTGATGAAAAGATTACAGGTAGCTATAGTCCGAAACACTGGCAGAATAAAATGGAAGTTTTTATGGCCAACCCGGAGGCCTGCATAGGGATAGAGCTGGAAGGACGGCTTGTCGGTTTTATGATGGGGCACATTAAAGGAGGAGAATTTGGTTCCAATGACGGCACTGCCTGGCTGGAAATCATGGGAGTGGATCCAGGGTACCAATCCATGGGAATAGGCCGGGATCTCTTTTCTTACTTTTACAACTATGTCCAACGTGTTGGGGGCAATAAGATTTACACTTTGACTGAGTGGGACAATACTCTGATAATACCCTTTTTCAACAAAATTGGCTTCCGGAAAAGCCAGTTTACATGTCTGGAAATGGATATTCCAAGCGGCCGGTAAATCAAAGAGCATCATAAAGAATCGTTCGTTGAACCTCCCAACTATTGTTTAGTAAACCATAAAAAGCCAGGTGGTAACCTGGCTTTTTACTGAAACTGGCGAATAATTTCTAATGACAGGAAAGAACCAGGAGATTGGGCAATTACAGAAAGCCTAGCTTACCCCAAACCAGTACTTTCTTTCCAGGCTGCGGTACTGGATTGCTTCGGCCAGGTGGGTTGTCCCGATGACATCACTGTCCGCCAGGTCGGCAATGGTACGGGCAACTTTTAAAATCCGGTCGTGGGCACGGGCGCTTAAATTCAACTGACCGAAAGCGGCCCTCAAAAGGGTCCTTGCTTCCCTGGTCAGACGGCAAAACTTGCGCACCTGAGCCGGCAGCATTTGAGCATTGCACTTCACAGAGTCCGCTACGAATCTCTCCTGCTGGTGTTGTCTGGCTTTTTCCACTCGCTGTTTGATTAAGGAAGAAGGTTCTCCTGCTTTCTGTTCTGCCAGTTCCATGTAATCCAGGCGCGGCACCTCCAGGTGAATATCTATACGGTCGAGCAAAGGACCTGAAATACGGTGGACATACCGCTGGATTTGATATGGCGTGCACGTGCATTCGCGGGCTATGTCTCCGTAAAACCCGCACGGACATGGGTTCATGGCGCTTACCAGCATCATCCGGGCGGGGAAAGAGACTACTCCATTAACACGTGAAATTGTGATCACACCATCCTCCAGGGGCTGGCGCAGTGACTCCAAAACGTCCTTGGGAAATTCAGGTAGTTCGTCGAGAAACAAAACGCCGTGGTGAGCCAGGCTGATCTCTCCCGGGCGGGGAAACCGCCCGCCGCCCACCATCCCCGCGGCTGAGGCGCTGTGGTGGGGCGCCCGGAAAGGACGTTCCACCACCAGGGGTTTGCCGGGTTTGATCAAACCGGCCAAGCTGTATATTTTAGTTGTTTCCAGTGCCTCTTCAAAAGACAGGTCGGGCAGTATGCCGGGCAACCGGCGGGCCAGCATGGTCTTTCCCGAACCAGGGCTGCCGAGCATAAGTACATTGTGACCACCGGCTGCAGCTACTTCCAGCGCCCTGCGGGCCGCTGCCTGACCGCGTACATCGGCCATATCCGGTACTGCCTCTTCGTTAACATCGATCAGGGAGTGAATATCTACCTTGCAGGGAAGGATTTCTTCTTCCCTGCGCAGGAAACGGCTCAGTTGCTCCAGACTGTCGATCGGGTATACGGATACGTCTTGTGCTAAAGCAGCTTCCGGGGCGTTTTCCCGGGGTACCATTATTTCTGTAAAACTCCGGGCACGGGCCGCCAGCGTGTTTGGCAACACTCCTGTCACCCCGCGCAGGGTACCGTTTAAGGATAGTTCTCCAATTAAAACGTAACTGGCCAGCGCATCTGCATCCATCTGGCCGGTGGCAGCCAGAATGCCGGCTGCAATAGGGAGGTCATATAGAGGCCCTTCCTTACGGATGTCGGCAGGGGCGAGGTTAACGGTGATCCGCTGCAGGGGATATTGGAAGCCGGAATTTTTAATGGCTGCCCTGACCCGGTCCCGCGCTTCCTTTACGGCAGGATCGGGTAACCCCACCAGGTCGAAACAGGGAAGGCCGTTTGATACATCAACCTCTACTTGAACCATCTGACCTTCAAGACCATGCAGGGCGGTGCTCTTTACAATGGCTAACACCGGCGACTCTCCTCGATGAAAATGTCATGTTGTTTTTTGCAATTTTATTTCAATTATATACTTGCTTTGTTATTATGGAAAGGAGTTCCCGTGAAAGTTCCCGTAAATTTTTATATTAGTTGATACGCTTTCCTGGCTTTCCCCCGGCTGGACCTGTTTTTTGAGTGTCTCATTTGTATAAAATTCTTCGTTAAAAAATTTTCCCTATAAGGTTTCTCATTTGCCATTTATTGATATTTTCCTGCTTATTATCCTGAGAAAATACAAATTTTCGACTCATTTCCTGTTTCTACTGAGAATATAATTAAGCGGCAGTTGACATTAATTTGCGTATTCTATATGATAGTTAGCGGAAATCAATTGAGGATTTGACACGTCGTTAATTGAGGTGATTAAGTGGAGTTTTCGCTTTATAATCTGGCTGATCCATTGAGGAATACTATCTTTTTTCTCTCGCTATTCTCTCTCCCCAGGCAAATACTGGGAGCCAGCAGTACCCATGTGTTCTGTAACCAACAGGGAAGAATAATCCTCCGCAACGATGGGCATGAGCGTAAGGCCCGGTTAGTTAATCAGTTTAGTAACGAACTGGATAAGGGTGTTATCTGGGCAGACAAGGGATGGCGGAGTATGACCCATCACTATGACCCGGAAACGGGCCGGGGTATCTGGCTGTGGGCTGATGCTGCTCAAAAGTGTGCCGCGTATTTTAAAAAGGCCTTCAGTTTGTGGCAGCACGGGAAGCATGCCGGGGCCATGTTTTTGGTGGGGGCTGCTGCCCACTTAGTGCAGGATGCCTGCGTTCCACATCATGCGTCCTGTCGAATGGGCAACGGGCACTTAGCGTATGAAAATTGGGTGGAAAAAAACAAACACCAGTACAAAGTTCAAGCAGGGGGACTGTATGATCAAGGCGATACCCCCCCCCAGGAATGGATAATCACTAACGCCAGGCTGGCCGGAAAACATTACAGCCGCATACAGGTACCTGGTAACAACGATCATTACCATCAGGTCACCTCAGTCTTGCTCCCGCTTGCCCAGCGCTCCACTGCCGGGTTTTTTAACTTTTGCTCTACCCGGTTTCTCCATGAAAGTCCCTTGCATTTCTAACTTAATCTGGTTACAATGGTAAAAGCTAAAACAACAACCTCGACACAGGGGGTTTTTATTTTGAAAAGAGTAGTTAGCGTTAGCCTGGGTTCTTCTAAGAGAGATCACCGGGTGCAGGTGGAATTACTAGGAGAACAATTTGAAATCAGCCGGGTGGGGACTGACGGCGACCTGAATAAAGCAATCCGGGTTTTGCAGGAACTGGACGGTAAAGTTGATGCCATTGGTCTTGGAGGTATCGACGTTTATCTTTATGCAGGCAAGACCCGTTACGCTGTGCGAGATGGGTTAAAGCTGATGAAAGCTGTGCAGCGCACTCCGGTGGTGGACGGCAGCGGATTAAAGAATACCCTGGAGCGCCAGACAATATACTACCTGCGTGAAAATACCGGACTTTTGCCGCCGGGGACTCCGGTGCTTATGGTAAGCGCAGTTGACCGCTTCGGTATGGCCGAAGCGCTGGTCGAGATAGGCTGCGATGTCACCTTTGGCGACCTGATATTTTCTATCGGTATTTCTTACCCCATCCGGACCCTGTCCAAACTGGAGAAGATCGCTCGTAAAATTCTGCCGGTTATAGCCAAACTGCCTTTTCATATGATTTATCCCACTGGGGGAAAGCAGGAAATCCAGGACGAGAAAAAAGTAAAGAAGTTCAGCCACTACTACCAGCAGGCACGGGTAATTGCCGGCGACTATCACCTGGTAAAACGTTATATGCCATCTCTTACCGGGCAAACCATCCTCACCAATACTACCACGGCAAAAGACGTGGAGTTTTTAAAAGAAAAAGGCGCCGGTTACCTGATAACCACAACTCCGGAGTTCGAGGGCCGCTCTTTTGGCAC
>DFZP01000084.1:2041-4252 GCA_002382125.1 Firmicutes bacterium UBA4053 | reverse complement strand
AATAGGAAATCAGGTTCAAATCCTGTCGCGCTGAAAAAGAAGATGATCTTGACGCGATAAATGAGGTTAACCTCCAGGCATTTGAATGGAAAAATGAAAAAAGACTGGTTGAGAAACTTAGAAAATCTGCAATCATTATAAGCAGGAGGTTTTTATGCGTATAGGTCGTTTTCGTTACAAGAATCAAATTCTCTACGGTATAGTGGAAGACAACCGGGTTTTGCCGGTGATGGATCCTTTTGAATCTTTGGAACCAGTACACGGACAATCACTTAACTTGGAGGAACTTGAACTTTTGGCGCCCTGCCAGCCAAGCAAGGCAGTTTGCCTGGGGCTTAACTACCGGGATCATGCAGAGGAATTTAAGCTACCCTTGCCTGATGAACCACTAATTTTTTTGAAACCCTCCACATCTGTAATAGGTCCGTTTGTACCCATTATTTATCCACCCTGGAGCCATCGGGTGGATTACGAAGCTGAATTGGCTGTAGTGATTAAAAAAAAGGCACACAACGTGCAGGAAAAAGAGGCAAACGATTATACCCTTGGCTATACCTGCGCAAACGACATCACCGCCCGGGACCTGCAGGGTAAAGATAAACAGTGGACAAGAGCCAAGTCGTTTGATACTTTTTGCCCCCTGGGACCGTATATCGAAACCGATCTCAACCCGGACGACCAGGAAATCTCGTTATATCTTAATGGAGAATTAAAACAACACTCCTTTACCAGCCAGTTAATTTTTCCGGTATCCCGGTTGGTAGCTTTTATTTCCAAAGTAATGACCCTTTTGCCCGGAGATGTAATTCTCACGGGTACACCTTCCGGTGTGGGCCGCATGAAACCGGGAGATGTGGTTGAAGTGGTTATCTCCGGCATCGGCGGCCTGACCAACCGGATGGCTGCAGAAGGGGGACTGTGATCGGGTATTGTTAATCAAGTATAGCCATGATATACTCTAAGCAACATTATTAACAATACAGGAGAAGTTGCCATGGTTACCTGCCCAAAATGTGGTAGCGAAGAATGCAAAAAAGATGGCATCGTCAAAGGAAGACAGCGCCATAAATGTAAATCTTGCAAAACTTCTGCTGGATATAGATTACTGTTGATAGATATGGGAAAAGGTTCATCAACTGCGTATTGGGCGATCGCGGGACAGCAACCGGAAAGCAACTGTGGGGTGCCATCAAGGATACCGGGATCGGAAAAATAGCAACCGACCATTTGTGTCATTCTTTTGATGTTAAAGTGGAACGATGGCTTGCAAGCTATGCTAAATTAACAATGCCCAATTCTAATGGTAATTATAGGTGTTGAGGCAATATGATCAATCAAAATATAATAAATGATTTAAAAATTCAACTTGCTTTAACAAAAGAAAATCTGCAAATCATCGCCTGTGCCGGTTCGGGCAAAACAGAATTTATTTCCCACCGGATTGCTTATATTATTGCCGAAGAAATAGCCAAACCGGAAAATATTGTTGCTTTTACTTTTACGGAAAAAGCGGCAGAAGAACTAAAATTCAGAATCAGAAGTAAAATAAGAGGTCTAATAGGTCATCAGCCGGATATTGGTGATATATATGTGGGGACAATCCACAGTTTCTGTTATGAATTATTAAAAGAGTTTGTTCCTGAATACAGGGCCTTTGATATACTTGATGAAGGCAAGCGATTTTCATTTGTAAGTTCGATTAGTTATGATCTTGGTTTACGAGATTTGAAAGAATGGCTGGTTTCAACCGGAATGAGAAAGCCTTATGGTACTACCAACCGGGCCTGGATTATCAATACCTTTATTCGTGGTGTTGATATCATTCGGGAAGAAATGTTGGATCCTGAAGATGTGTCAAATTCGGAAGCATTTATAAACGCTTGTCATTTGTATGATGAGAAACTACATGAAAGAAGGTTCCTGGATTTCAGCAGCATGATGGCTCTTGCAGTTACATCTCTTCAGAAAGATAAAGGTATCCTTTCGGAAGTCCAAAAACGATTTACCTATATTACCGTTGATGAGTACCAGGATGTAAACTTGATACAGGAAAAACTTATAAAACTGATGGCGGGGAAGGAAAATAATATCTGTGTGGTAGGCGATGATGACCAATCCGTTTATCAATGGCGGGGCTCTACGGTAGATAATATTATCAACTTCAAAGAACGATACCCGAAAGTATTTACTCATCGTTTACCCACAAACTTT
>DFZP01000084.1:371-1876 GCA_002382125.1 Firmicutes bacterium UBA4053 | reverse complement strand
TATCTTAATGCATTAAACGAAGCCGGAATCCCATACGCCGTTACCAATATCGGCGGTTTATTCGAAGCAGATGAAGTGGATACTATTTTTAGCATCTTTTCATATCTTGGTAATTTCGAAAAGATATGGGACGGTCAATCAGGAACGGGCTTTGCGCCAACCGAAGATTTAATCTACTCCTCCGCAAAATCAATATTTCCATTATCAAATAAAATAACATTCGAAAAACAGTTACAGGAATTGAAGGAGTCCATTTACGGGAGGATTTCTCTGCAGGGTATCTACGGTGAAATTCTGGCAATTCTTGGCGTTGGCAGGGATAATATCCACGACGATGAAAACGAAGTAGCACTTTACAATCTGGGACGGTTAAGCCAGGCGATTTCCGATTATGAAGGCACGCGATCCTACTGCACACCTCGTGATATTAAATACTTTTGCTGGTTCATCAGAAATTACGCGCAAAACGCCTATGATGCAGGCGCCGGAGATGATAGAACACTTTCTATTAACGCCGTGCAGGTAATGACCCTCCACGGCACAAAGGGATTGGGCTTTCCGGCGGTATTCATGCCTTACAGCGTAGAAAAGCCTTTTCGGCAAACACATCCCGGATTTTTAGATCCCGGTAAGTTTAATTTTACCCGCTACCAGGGAAGTATTGAAGACGAAAGACGGTTGTTCTACGTGGGTATGACCCGGGCAAAAAAATATCTCTATATTACGTCCTGCATAGATCCCGGCCCACATAAAAGGAAGAAAAAGCCCAGCCAATTTTTGAAAGAATTAAACGGGAATTACTTTATAGACAAGCTAATAGAAGACCCTACAAAAAGGGAAAAACTAAAAGCGCAGCCGTCAAATGAAAGTTACCGCTTCCCTACTAATTACTCTGAAATGAGCGATTATCTGCGCTGCGAATACGATTACAAAATGCGCTATATTTATGGTTTTAATCCCATCATTGTACAGGCGCTGGGATATGGAAATCAGGTGCACAACATATTAAATATACTTCATAAAGTTACGCAGGAAACCGGTAAAATGCCAACTGATGAAGAAGCAGCCGAAATATTAAAGCAACAATTTTACTTGCGGTATGCAGCAGAAAGCCAACAAAATACTTTAAAACGCAGCGCCTTACGAAGTGTGTTAAGATATATTGGAATGTGGCGGGAAGATTTTACCCTATCGGTGAATACGGAGCGTAATTTTGAAATGAATATTGAAAACGCGCTCATTTCCGGCAGTATTGACCTGCTGAAAAAAGAAAATGCCGATGAAAGCATTCTGGAAGTGGTGGATTTTAAGACCGGCAATGAAAAACGGATGGATGAAGAACTGACTTTACAGGTACAACTCTACACCATTGCCGCCAGGGAAGCGCTTAATCTTAAAGTAAACAAAGCCTATGTGCACTTTTTAGACGCTAAAAAACAGGCGCGGATTGAAGTATTGACCACGCCAAAGCAGTTGGATCTGGCAAACAAAACCATATCGGATAC
>DFZP01000084.1:0-257 GCA_002382125.1 Firmicutes bacterium UBA4053 | reverse complement strand
GAGTTATTGTTGACTTTTGTATTCCCGAATCGTGATACCAAACCGATTGCCAAAGATTTGCTGGCAAAATTCAAAACGCTTGGCGGGGTGTTCAGCGCTGAAAAAGAAGAATTACAGGAAATCAAAGGCGTTGGGGAACGGACAGCCGTTTATCTGAAACTGTTGAATGATACGCTTGGTTTTGTATTCGAGGAGCAAGCCAGAAATGAGGAGATACAGTTCACCAAAACAGCTCAGTTATTTGAATACTTTAAAGC
>DFZP01000033.1:0-8123 GCA_002382125.1 Firmicutes bacterium UBA4053 | reverse complement strand
GACAGAAATACACAAAAAGCTGCAGAAGATGCCCTGGCCAACCCTAAGAATTTCCCCGTCTCCGGACGGGATTCCAGTGGTATTCTGCAACCGGAAGGAGCAGCAGTATTTCTAGACCCGCAAACAGGTTACATTAAAGCCATTGCAGGTGGCCGCGAACATACCCACCAGTTGCAGTTTAACAGGGCAACCATGGCCCCTAGGCAGCCGGGGTCGGCATTCAAACCCATCGTTGCTTACGGTCCGGCCATTGAGCTGAAGGGAATGGGACCGGCTTCGGTAATTGATGATATTCCTGTAAAATATGGCTCTTATTCACCTCCTAACTATGACAAATCTTACCGCGGGCTGACCACCATGCGCACGGCCCTTAGACATTCAGTAAACGTAGTGGCAGTGAGAACCATGATGGAACACGCCGGCATTTCCAATGCCGTTAACTTTGCCAGACGCCTGGGCATAACCCTGGATCCACAAAAGCACGGCGCCAGCATGGCATTAGGTGGCCTGAATCAAGGAGTAACTCCACTGCAGATGGCGGTAGCCTATGCAGCTTTCGCCAACGGGGGTATTTATGTGAAACCCACGGCCGTGCTAAGAGTAGAAAGCCTGGACGGCAAGGTTTTAAAAGAATATAAAGCTGAACCCTACCAGGCTTTGAAACCTTCCACCGCCTATTTAATTACCGACATGTTAAAGGATGTAATTCAAAGCGGTACAGGAACCAATGCCCGCTTGAACCGGCCGGCGGCCGGCAAAACGGGAACCACGGATGAGGGAAAGGATCTCTGGTTTGCCGGCTATACACCTGACCTCGTAGGTGTGGTATGGATTGGTCACGATAAACCAAAGTCCATGCCTTTCGAGTACGGAGGGCGCTATCCGGCTTTCATCTGGCGGCAAGTTATGAATCAAGCCTTAAAAAACATTCCGCCCCACGATTTTCCGCGTCCGGCAAACATTGTTAGCGCTACCGTGGACAATAAATCCGGCCTGCTGCCGGGACCCAACACGCCCGCCGAAGATATGATCACCGACCTGTTTGCTGCCGGAACTGTGCCTGCTGAAGTGGACAATACCCACGTGCTGGTGGAAGTATGCGCTACTACGGGACTGCTGGCCGGCGAATATTGTCCGGACCGGGTAACCAGGGTTATGATCAGGCTTCCTTACTCCGTACCTGAATTCGTGGCCGATTATCAACTGCGCGTACCTGCCGAAATATGCACATTACATAACCTGGGAAATTTAAATTTACTCGATCGAACCGGTATTCCCGTACAATCAATTGTACCTGGTAAACCAGAAAACAAAAATGGGCCGTACAGGCCCGAGAAAACAACAGGTACCAACCATGATAAAAAAGCCAATCGAAACCAAGCCTGATTAATCACCCCGGCCGCGTCTCAACATTCGTTTTAATATCCCCGAACTACTTAATCATGCCTGTTACACTTTTGGTAACCCCTCTGATGAATTGCCGGGTTCTGGATCGCGGCCTGCGCGTATAAACCCTGCCCAGCAAGTTTCTCCGTTCTGTCTTATTTTGCGATCTCATCAAGATACTGGTCATTACACCTAACAGACCACCCGCGATTATTCCCCGCCAGAAATCAAAACGCAACCCTCTTCACTCCTTTATCTTAACTTTACTGGACACTTTCATTAAGCGGATCAAAGGACAATAGGCTGCCATCTTCTGTAATTTCGTAAATCTGGATTCCTTCCTTGTTTAAACGGTACTCCGTGCAACAATCCCAGCAATAATACTGTTCTATACCCACCTTGCCGCTAGCCCTGCCACCACATACCGGACAATCCATTTTTTTAAGCCCTCCCGTTAAACATCATCAGACTTGATTATGCCCGTCCGGATTAAAAATAATACAAGGTGTTTATGCCAGTCCACAAATGAAACAACCTTTTTTCTAGGCCGATAAACATCCCTTACTTCTCTTAGTGCTTGAAAACTTATGTGGCGGGTATTTTTTTATTGAGGCAGCAGGTCGGTGCGCAGTTGTACCGCCTCTTTTAGGTAAACGTGTTTTAGTTCCTGCTGTGAACGGGTTGTATTGACGTGTACCAGAACCCGGATGCCGCGTACAACCTTTTCCATAATTTCTTTTGCTCCTTATTATTCATCTGTTAGTACAGCTCTGTGACCTATGCCGACGGTAACGCCTTCCCGTTTGGCAGCTATCACAGCCCGCTCAATGATTTTATTTATGGTTAGTGCAGGTTGTGTGTGCGCTCCAGGTGTTGGCGATAGTCTCTTAATTCTTTAGCAATGGCAAAGATTAACCGTTCTATGTCGTAGCGGTATAGGGAAAGAGAGGTTGGTGAATTGATTTCAATTTTGCGAAAGTCTTCCCGCATAATAAACTTGATCAAGTCTTCCAGTGAATCTGCTGTGATTTGCAGTATCACGGGAGCGTAAGCCACCTCATTATTGGTGGACTCATCGTAAACCGTATAGGTCTCAATGCCCAAATCGATGTCGTCGATGTGTATTCCCTGTACGGGTACGTTTCGCAACAAAGTCACCTGTTGTTCCCTGGCATCTTCTGCCGCCTTGTCCATTGGTTTGCCGCCAAAAAGAAAACGTCCCGGCCTGGCTATTCCCTTGATGTCCAGGCGTACCTTCGCCTTAATATCTCTATCTATGATATCCGAAGCTTGCAAACCGGCCATGTTCCCACCTCCCGATTTATTTGCCAAAACATTCGAAGACTCCTATGAGTTTAGCATGAATAGATGTATTATTAGCTTTTTCGCTGAAAGAGAGAAATTTCCTGCTGCGAACTTTTCTTTTTAAGACAAATTGCCTGCCATTTTTTTAGCTGTTGTACTTCTTCTCTGGTGAGAGGCCGGTATTCACCGGGTTTTAGTCCCTGCAGGGTGAGAAAACCCAGGCTGATCCGCTTGAGCCTGTACACTGGGTGGCCGATGTGTTTGCACATCCTTCGAATTTGTCGTTTACGGCCTTCATGAATGGTGATCTCCAGCAATGTTCCGTGCCGCAACTTGCGCCGGACATATACCATGGCCGGCGAGGTCAGGCCGTCTGATAACATTAATCCTTCAGCCATCTGGTTGATTTTTCCCATTGAGGGGGCGCCGGTGACCCAGGCCAGGTAGGTTTTGGGTACCTGGTGACGGGGATGGGTCAGGGAGTAAGCCAATTGCCCGTCATTTGTCAGCAGGAGCAGTCCTTCACTGTCATAATCCAGGCGGCCTACGGGGTACACCCGTTGCGGAACATCCTTCACCAGGTCGGCAACTTTATACCGTCCTTGCGGGTCGTGAAGGGTGGTGACGCAGCCCCTTGGTTTGTAAAGTATGAGATACACTTTTCCCCCGGTTTTTTCTACGGGATGTCCGTTGACCTCAATTTTGTCCACTGCCGGATCTATCAATGTGCCTGGGCGGGTTATTATTTTGCCGTTTACCTTTACCGCTCCGGCGACAATCAGTTCTTCGCACCGCCGGCGGGAAGCTACGCCTGCTCTGGCCATAAGTTTTTGTAGCCGCTCCATAGCCGCACCCTCAAAGAGTAAATTTGCTAACACTACAGCGTAATTTAAAAGTTAGCGGAGCCATGGGGACGGTTCGAGCGNNCAATACTACGCTGTAGTACTAAATGTATTTTACCATAAAGAGGCGTAAAGACACAAAGGCATAAAATATACTGGCGCAAGCTGCCATATCTTTGTTACCTGCCTGCCTGAGTAATTATCCTTTGCTTTGTCTTGTTTTAAACTCTTCTATGAGATAGGGGTGGCTTCGCAGAAAACAAACCAGGTCCAACAGACGTTGCATGGTAGGAGCGCTGACGTTGTGTTCTATGCCTTCCACATCCTCGAGCAGGTTCTCCTGCGCTCCAATTATCTGTAAAAATTCCCGCAGGGCGTTGTGCCGGTTAAGCAAATACTCGCCCAGTTGATGCCCGTATGCGGTCAGCCTGACAATGCCGTATTTTTCATACCGGACATGCCCTTTCTCATGCAACTTCTGGAGCATTTTAGTTACCGAGGGGGGTTGTACATTAAGGGCGGCAGCTATGTCCCTTACCCGTGTGTAACCCTGGTTTGAACTCAGCCGGAAAATCATTTCCACGTAATCCTCCATGCTGGGGGTAAGTTCATCCTCTGAGGCATTTAAGGTTGCGTAGCCCCTGGCGGTGAAAAACTTTTCTTTGGTTTCGCTCATTTGTTTCACCTCGCTTCCCCCTCACCCTAACCCTCTCCCCCCAGGGGAGAGGGGACTTATCGGAATACTCCTCATTTCTTCCCCTCCCTCGATGGGAGGGGGCAGGGGAGGGTGACTTGCCGGAAGAATTTCCGGAAACCTTCTAAAGGCCGATCAGCAGCCCTGTTCTATAAACTACCCAGGTAGTGATTAAGGCCATCAAGAAGTGAACAAGTATGCCAGTCAATGTCCATTTAAGACTACCTGTTTCCTTAAAAGTAACCACCGTGGTGTAAGTGCAGGGTAGGTAAAGCATAAAAAAAACCAGGAAGGTGAATGCTTTTAAGGCCGTCCAGTGGGCCAGCAGGTAATCTCCCAGCACTGCAGAACCCCCTAAATTACTTGCCAGGCTGCTGGTAACGGCCAGCGCTCCCAAAACTATCTCCTTAGCGGGCAGGGCATAAAGGATTGCAACCAATGCCCGGCCGTCCAGTCCTAAAATCAGACCAACCGGGTTTAGCCAGGCAGCCAGTTGTTCTGTAATGGTTGTTGATGTTTGGATACCGGCGGGCAGGTTACTGAACAGCCAGATGAGCACTGTCATCGGCGCGGCTATGAGTGTAGCCCTGACCAGTACGTGGAGTACTTGTTGGCGCAGCGTTCTCATAATTAACCCCCGCAGGCGGGGTAGTCTGTAAGGGGGTAGTTCCAAAACAAAACCGGGGCTTTCGCGGCGCAAGAATGTTATATGGAGCAGAAAAGTGCTTAACATCATAACACCTGCGGCAATGATGATCAATGCAACCATCACCAGGGGAGCCCATGGTCCGAAAAAGACGCCGGTTATGGCCAGCATTACGCCCAGCCGGCCATTACAGGGGAGAATGGAACTGGTAAGAATGGCCAGCAGGCGGTGGGAGCCGCTCATTATGCGTGTGGAGACTACTGCCGGGATACTGCAGCCAAAAGCCAAAAGGCAACTGATACAGTGTTTTCCCTGGGAACCTACTGTCTTCATCGGGCGGTCCATGATAAAGGCAAGGCGCGGGACAAAGCCGCTATCCTCTAAAAGAGCAAAAAGAATAAAGAAAATGGCCATAGTGGGGAGCATGACCGAGACAACTGTTCCCACGCCGACTATCAAGCCGTCTACCAGTGGGCCGGCGATCCAAAATGGCGCTTTTAGGTAATCCAGGACATTTTTTACTCCCACAGCAAGCCAGTTAAAAAGGTTCCCCAACAGTTCGGTAAGTGGTGAGGCTCCGAAAATCGTGATTGTAAATATCATTCCCAGCAGCGCCAACATTACCGGGAAGGCGGCCAGCCGGTGCAGTATTATGTTGTCTAACCGTCCGGTAATATCTACCCGGTGATTGTTGATACGGGTTACTGCTTCTTGAGTTACTCTTTGGCTTAAACGGTATAAGGCTCCTGTAATTTTGCTTTGATAACGGGAACCAACGAGGCTTCTATACACCGCCGCTTGTTGCAGAATCTCCCGGCAGCCGCAGGTTCTAAGCTTTTCAACGACCTCCTTATTGTTTTCAAGCAGCTTTACTGCCAGCCACCGGCGCGGCCATTCGTTGATTCCGGCAAGGTCGAGCATGTCGCTTAAGCCACAGATATAATTTTCTATCTGTGTTCCATAGTTAACATGAGGGTTGGAATGAAGAATACCGTTGCCAACCTGAACTATTGTTTCCAGCAGGAGATCTGTTCCCTGCCCGGTGGCTGCGACTATGGGCACTACCGGTATTCCTAGAGCAGTAGACAACCTGTCGGTATCAATTTCCAGGCCTTGCTTTTGCGCCGCGTCCATCATGTTCACCGCCAGCACCAGCCGGGGTGTAAGTTCCATGAACTGCAGGGCAAGATAGAGGTTGCGTTCCAGGTTGGTGGCGTCTACCATTGCCAGAACTACGTCCGGTTTTTCGTAAAGGATAAAATTGCGGGCAATAAGCTCTTCTGGTGAACTCGTGTTAAGGCCATAAATACCGGGCAGATCTACCAGCTTGATTTTTTGTCTTTGGTAAGCAAGGTATCCTTCCGTTTGTTCTACGGTTTTCCCCGGCCAGTTACCAACATGCTGGCATTGGCCCGTAAGAGTGTTGAACAAGGTGCTTTTCCCGATGTTTGGGTTGCCCCCCAGGGCAACAGTCAGACAACTGCTCATTATTCCGCCACCTCGACAAGTATGTGCCGGGCCTCTTCCTTGCGCAGGAAAAAATGAAATCCTCTTGCTTTGAACTGCACCGGGTCGCCGAAAGGGGCCGTCCGGATCATTTCAATGATGGTGCCGGGAACTATGCCGAGGTCGAGAACGCGCCGGAAGGGTCCGGCTTCCAGAATATCCTTGATTAAGTATTTCTTACCACTGGTCGTCTTTTCCAGTGTGACAGGAACGGGGTTTCTCATATTTTTAATCACCTGCTTCTGATAGTTAAGTTTAAGAAACTTTCCCTGGGCTAAAGAACCGGTTCACAATAATTAAGTTATGATTGCCGGCGGGCAAAAGTTACCCTTAAACATATCCTTTTTTTAAACGTCATTTAAGACAAGAAAAATTTTTGAAAATATACTTGTCAGCCGGTACTCTGACCCAGCTAAATAAAGAGCAACGGAATCTTAGGACTACGCAACATATTACCTGCTGGTGAACGGTGTTGACTTTTGTTATAATAATATATAATAATAGAGCAAGTAATTTTAAGCTACAGGTAGGTGGATATATTTGGCTGATTTCAGGCGATCTATACTCTTTGTTGCTTTGGCTGCCTTTGTGGCGGGAATCATGTTTGCGGGCGGTTGCTTTTTGGTTAATGACCTGGGTCCGTGGCCTAAGAATAAAACGGGACCGGTAGAAAACAGTCTGGCCAGTGCGTCTGATACTCCGCCGGGGGTGAATGCTGATGCTGTGGCGGAGATAGTAAGCAATGCTGGTCCAGCGGTAGTTAAAATCGACACTACCACTGTGCGCGGGCGGCAGGCAGATCCTTTTTTAAATGACCCTTTCTTCAGACAGTTTTTTGGTAGCCCTTTTGGTTTTGAGTCACCGCCCCTGGAGTCACATGGTTTAGGTTCGGGGTTTATCATTTCTTCTGACGGATATATTTTGACTAACGAACACGTGATCAATGGGGCAAGCAAGATTATGGTTAATATTCAGGGATTTAAGGAACCTCTGCGGGCACAAGTGGCGGGATCGGATTATGATTTGGACCTGGCTGTTTTGAAGGTCAATGCGGGAAGTCGTCTGCCCATCCTGAAATTAGGCGATTCCAGCCGGGTAAAAGCAGGCAACTGGGTAATTGCCATAGGCAATCCGTATGGTCTGGATCATACTGTAACGGTAGGTGTGATCAGCGCCAAAGGCCGTCCTATCCGGGTAGAAAACCGCAGTTATAAGAATTTATTGCAGACCGATGCTTCAATTAATCCAGGAAACAGCGGGGGGCCATTATTAAATCTGGCTGGTGAAGTAGTAGGAATTAACACTGCCGTGGCCCAGGCTCAGGGAATTGGCTTTGCTATTCCTACAAAGACGGTAGACGAGGTTCTTGGCGAATTGATTAACAAGGGTAAAGTGGTTCGCCCGTGGCTGGGTGTTCAGGTACAACCTTTGAGTAAGGAACTGTCTGCTTACCTGGGTTTTAAAGGTACACAGGGAGCGCTGGTGGCAGGTATTCTGCCCGGTAGTCCTGCAGCATCAGCCGGCCTGGAACAGGGAGATATAGTCGTCAAGTGGGATGATAAAGAGGTTTCTACTCCAGATGAATTAGTTGAGTTAATCCGGCGGGCAAAAGTTGGTCAACGTGTAGAGGTGGTCTTTTACCGCAAAGGAAAACCTTCTTCCGTATCAATTCAGATTACGGAGAAGCCCGCATAGAAACAAGTGGGAACAGTTCTCAACTTGTCTAGGCAAGCAGGGACGGTTC
>DFZP01000092.1:3211-8848 GCA_002382125.1 Firmicutes bacterium UBA4053 | reverse complement strand
CAGCCTACTCCAGAATCTTTTGACGAGGTGCTCGGGGAGCAAAAAATAAATTCCCCAGGTTGATGATGAAACAAGGCAGGCTTTGCGCATAGGTATTGTTAAGGCTCAACAAGCAGCGAATACCCGCCGGTTGAGCCTTTTTTACGGGCAAAACTTCCGATTGACCCCTTCAAGAAGAACGAAATCGCTTATCCTTGCGGACCTTAAAGTGGATGGCATCAAGAAATACCACCGGGTAAATACGGTCAAGCGGCCTGGACTGCCATTCGGAAATCATAGGTAAAATTTTGTCAGTAATTTTGCTTACCATGCTGGCAGAAACATCAATGCCATAGATGTCCCGCATGTGCTCTTCAATATCACGGGTGGACATACCCTTGGCGTACATAGCGATAATCTGCTCTTCCAGCTGGTTGGAGGTGGTTTCGTACTTCCTGATAATCTTAGGTTCAAACTCGCCATTACGGTCCCTTGGAACGGTCAGTTCTGTTTCCCCAAACCTGGTTTTTAAAGTCTTTTTGACTTTCGCCGTTACGGCTGTTACCGGTATTAATGCCATCTGAACTATGTTTCTTGTAGCCAAGATGATCTTCTACTTCTGCTTCAAGTATTCCCTGTAAGGTATCCTTAAACAGGTTCTTGAGCATCTCATGGACGTCATCTACTGTCTTGCAATCTTTTGCCAGTTCCCTGATTGTTTTGTCTTGTACTTCTTGCATAAATGGTCATCTCCTTTTATGGTAAGTATAACCATTTACACAAATCTTACTACATTCTCATTTGAAGGAGAATAACATTTCTGTATGTCTGACATGCAGCTTCATTTGCCGTTTCAGGCTCGCTGCAAAAACGTTGCCGCAATAGCGCCTTGTTCTTATTTAACCTGCTGAGCACCACACCGATGGAATGGAAGGCGAAATCAGTGATAAAGATGCGCTCAGAAGATATGCGGGCGAGGAAATTACCAACCTCTTCAGACTTTGTTTAATCTAGCAGTCGCTCAAGCCATATATTGGTATCCACCAGATACATGAATCAATCGCCTCGCCACTCCAAAGCCTTTTTCTGGAGTTCCAACGAGGTGTATTGATCACGGTAACCCCTAAGTGCACCTACCCAATCTTGACGAAGTTTTCTCTCCTTTTTCCTCGCCTTCTTCTCCAGTAAAAACTCCACAAAAACCCTTGCCTCATCCTGAAGGTCAGGGGGCAACTGCTCTACCAATTCTTTTAATGTTGACATGCTTTCAACCTCCCTTAAAGCAAGGTTTAACCTGGTTTTATTTTATCATGAGCAGTAGGGTAAAGCAATTGGAAAAACCCCTCTAAATTAATAAGATAGTAAAAAGTGATATTTCAAGACCTGACCCCCTATCCCTTTGTCAAATTTCCTGCAGGATGGAAAAAATTCGTTTTGCTCTTTCATAATCCCCAACGCGCCAAAACCGCCCGGCATAGTATTTTCGAATTATTTCTTAAGGATAAACTGTTTTCGTTTCTTTTTTCATGTTGATAAGAAGCTTTCCGTTTCTTATCGATCTTCACTAAGAAGCGAAAACCAAAAATCATTTCTTAATAAAAACATTCTTAATTTCAAATCTACCGGTCTTTTTCACCCCCAATGCGACGCAGATTTCGGGAGCTAATTTCCAAAGATTTCAAGAAATTACGCCTTCATTTAAACCTTCACCCACCGCTGCAACTATCAATCTGTTGTCGAAAGTCAATAAGTAAGATTCCGGGATTCTTTTTTGTAACGTTTTTGCAGTGGCCAGGTGCCATAAGTCGGCGCCCCGTAGTGGCCATTTCTGAGATAAGGATTTAAAACCGTCCCAATCCGGCATTAAGTATAGACGCCTCCATGGGCCTTCCTCCAGGGATTCATAAGCGGCATTTATAAGCACATCAGCCAGAAGACCTTCACGCCTTATGCGGGATATAACCGCATAAACCTCGGCGCAGGAAAGAGAGGAGATAAGATGGACACCTTCCCGGCGCGACCAGTTTATCGCCTCTTCACTGTGTCTATCCTTGAAAAGCGCAGACAAAACGGCTGAAGCATCCCAATATACGACAACGGGATTATTGTTATGCATTAACCTCTGTCCTCCTCCAACATTCTGCGGGCCGATTCATCTGGCAGGGGTAAAGGAGGAGGTAAATTTCTCGCCTTTTTCTTCTTAGCAGGTTGGATCAAGCCCTCTCTCTCCAGGCTTGCTATGCGCCCGGCAAGGGGAAGATCCTCTTCCGCAGAAACCGGAACGATTCTGCCCACAGGCTTGTTCCGGTCGGTAATAATAACTTCCGCCCCTTTTTGAACCTCCTTGAGCAATTTGCCAAGATTTATTTTAGCGTCACGGATACCGATGCTTACAGGTCTCATACCCAACCCCTCCTTCAAGGTAACCATAGTAGTTACAAGTAAATTATAACTACTACGACTACAATAATCAAGGGGCTACAGGAATGAAACAGGTTAAACAGGATAACGAGATGGGCCATTCATCTTATGAATTCCCTGATTACTTTCCTGACCTCATCTCCATGCCCAAATATCACATGTCCTCCGTCTTCAAAGGCGGCAAGCCAGGACAAGCCACAGCAAAACCGCTTTACTGGAAATCATACCCTGTATAAGATAGTCCTCCTTTCATTTTGTTTGCCTTTCATACATTGAGGCCAGTTCAATCTAAAAAGTTGTCAATTCCTCGCAACCCTTCCAGTGCCCCACAATCAAAAGAGAGGTGCGGCTCACTAATTTGAGGCTCCCTTGGGTTAATTCGAATAACCGTGGCATTTTGACGGCTTCCCAACCTCTCACTTAGCTTTCTAATAGTAGGAATTGCCGTGCCGGCCCCCATCTCAACTACCACAAGCGGATCATCACAGTGATTTCTTAAAAATTCCCCAAAATCATCTTCCTGGTGATTTGTTCTCACGCCAACCCATGAAAAATCATAAAACATTAATATGTTCGGCCGCGCAACATCGCCGCAATTGGGGCATTTAAGGATATGTTGCGCCTGCATAGTATTCTGATCCACCAGAATGTTTTCATTGTTTTCCCAGATTGTCATGGAACACGGCTTGCTGCATTGCAAGTAATGAATTGACCCGTGCACTTCAAAAACCTTTTCTTCAGCAAAACCGGCCTTTTGAAACTGCCCGTCCACCTTGGAAGTAACAACGAAATAATCAAGGCAATATTTTTCAATCCACTTCAGCAATATATAAAAACCCTCGTGAGGAACGGTTCTGCGGTAGAGGTTGGTGCGGTGCCCGTAAAACCCCCAGCCGAAAGCAGGATTTCGGGCAAAATGAGCAGGATTGGCGGCATCGTAAAAATTAATGCCAAGGCGTTCGTACATGGGGTAGGCTTTCCAGAAACCTTTATCTCCACGAAAATCAGGCAGTCCAGAATCGACCCCCATGCCGGCTCCGGCGGTGATAACTATAGCCCCGGCATTTTTAATGACATCAGCAGCTTTCATGTATTTATCTTTTAGCTTCACGGGCTTCTCTTCCAAGCAGACGATTTTCAGCAACCCCCCAAAAGACAACTTCTATTAGGAAACAACCCAAAATAATCTGGGGAAGCCAGCAAATTGCTTTAACCGGGCAGCTTGACAAAAATATCCTTTACTTCCACCGCAAAGCCTTGGAGAACCGCGGATTGTGCTTTCCCTTCTTTTTCCACCCGCTGGACATGCTTGAATTTACCCTCTTCTCCCTGGTAAACTTCGATGCTTTGCTCATGCGGGTCGACAATCCAGTATTCTTTAACCCCGTGCCGGGCGTAAACCTTGAATTTTTCCCTCATGTCGTAGTAAGCCGTGGAAGGAGAAAGAATCTCGATGACGAGATCGGGGGCCCCTTTTACCATAGCCGGCTCAATAATATGCAACCTTTCTTTGGAAATGTAAATTATGTCCGGCTGGTAGGTTTCTGTCTCTGCCAGGTAAACGTCGACCGGGGCATAATAAACCATGCCTAAATCTTTTTCGATGACAAAAGCGGCCAGTTTTAATTCCAAACGCATGGAAATCCCCTGATGATAAGTAGTCGGCGCCAGTGTCATAACAAGTTTCCCCCCAATCAGCTGGTATGGAGCGCTTTCGGGAAGCAGGGCGTAATCCGCATAGGTATAAACCTCTTTTGGCGGAATTTCGATTTTGCTCGCCGGCAGGCTCATTATTATCCACCTCCTGGTGTTGCTCACACTTATTTTAACACGGCCGCCTGATTTTGGGCAAGGCAAGGCTCTCACCTGACCGGAAAACAAGGGGGCGATACGCTGGCATATAATATACGGAATGAAGTTTGTATTATCCGAGCTTTGGGAACGGAATATGTAGAAGTCGTATTATTTCCTTCTGGGATTCCATTACCCGCTCCGCGATAAAGTCCATGAATGGCCGGTCATCTTTATGCGCCTTCTCCAGCAGCGTGATATACTCGTGGCGCAAGACCGGTGGAATAATGGCCAGCACATAACCATCCTGAATCAGGGCCGTGTTCATCAGCAAGCGGGATATGCGCCCATTACCGTCGATAAACGGATGGATGAATACAAACCTCTTATGCAACTGTGCCGCAAACTCTACTGGGTGATATTTGTACCGCTCTTTGGCCACCCATTGGAATAGTTGATTTATTTCATTCTGAATCCGCTCTGGTTTACACACTGCATATTTTGAGCCGGTGACCATGACCGGGCGGGTGCGATACCGGCCTGCAGCCTCTGCATCAATCTCCCGGTAGAACATTTGGTGCATGGTCAGAGCGTCAGCCTCAGTAATCCGGCGATTACGCAGCAGGGTGAATATAAAATCGTAGGCTTTCGCGTGGCCCAGCGCTTCGAGGATGTCTTTCAGGGGCTTGCCACCGACAGTCAGTCCATCTTCCAGCAGCACTTTCGTCTCACTTTCGGTAAGCGTGTTTCCCTCGATGGCGTTGCTTGACCATGTAAGGCCGATACGGTAATAGGCCTTTATTTCATCCAGCGACGCGCCCTCGAAAGGGCGCCGCTCATCAATCGAAGCTTTGTAGAGGCCAATTTTTTCATATAACGTCATTTTATCATCTCCTCTGTTATATTCCGGAGCCATTATCTCCCGGGCCAACCCCAAAACGAAAGCGTCAGCGTAAGAAAGGCCGCCTCCGGCTTTAATTCTGGCCGCTTCTTTTACCCGGGACCAGGGGGCCTCTATAAGAGTCAGCTTTTCTTCACTCACAGTTCCTCGCGCTCTCTTTCCAGGGCCCGTTCTTTAAGCAGCAAAGCCGTTAGTTTTTCATGGTCTTTACTTTTGCACTTCCCCCGCAAATTTAAAAGCGGGTGCTGTGGAAATGGACGTAACACAATGGCCCCATCTGCTTCTAATTTGTCACCCTTTTTTAGAATCATAGCGTTTTCGCAAAGAAACTGGAATGGAAATCCGGCCTTTTTCAGATAAGGTAACTTTCAGCACCTGTCTTACCTCACAGTTAAATTTCTTACCATCAATTTATTATACTGGTTTACCGCTACACCGTAAATGGGAACGACAACGCAAGATACTGCCCCCTGAATTACGAATTTAATATGGTGTCCCCCGAATTACCAGAAGAAGATGGGCGGCTTGCCGGCAAAGGCAGCCTG
>DFZP01000092.1:0-3202 GCA_002382125.1 Firmicutes bacterium UBA4053 | reverse complement strand
CCGTCGACCAGGAGCAAAGCAAGCTTTGCCGGTGGTGGCGAGGACCGAGTGTTGAGTAATGAGTGGGCCAGAAAGCGGGGAATATGATGAAGCATTACCGGCGGAGCAGCCGGAAGGTTGATCAGTCCGGCATAACGCTTCCGGACCCAGGCGGTGAACCGCCCATCGACGGCCTGGATGAGTGCATGCAACCGGCTCGAAACACCGTTCATTTCACTCAGTCCCCAGTCATCATTACTCATCACTTTCATTTGCGCCCAACCGCGGGCGAAGTGGAACCATTCTTTATGTCTGACGTCTTCGGCCGGAATGGAGGACTGAAGACTTTCGATAAGTTTAGTTAAGCGACGGAGCCTGTCTTCAGCTTGATCGGTTCGAACACCGACGCTCACCCAGGTATTGGAAAGCGTATCCGCATTCTCGTGGTGTACGGAATGCAGAAGCCCCTCAAGGAACAGATTGTCGATGTAAACCCGGACGTCCTGGTGCTCAAAGGGCAGATCGAGGGGGCCGTCGATGGCCGGGCCATACGGCTTCCCGGCTTCCCGCAGACCCGGTTCCCCTTTGGCCGCCACGCGATCGAGAAAGACCGGCCAGCGCTCTTGCAGAAACGTGAAGAAGGCTTCCCGGTCCGGGACGAGAGCTTCCAGCGGCCATTCGTCAAAGGCGTTGTTCTGGCGCAGAAGCTGGATGAACCGTTCGTCGAGCATATCTGGGACGCGTTGTCCGCGGTAATGCCGGCGGAGAAGCACGCGGAGCAAGTCGGCCGGCTGTTTGATGAACTCGGGCGCAATCCCGAAGACGTGCCGGAGGACGAATTCCTTCGTGGCATTGTCGCCGAGCTGTCCGGGTGCATGCTTTTGCCGAGCATCATCCAAGACATCAAGATCGCCCCGGTCCAGGACCGCTACGACAGGATAGCTAAGATGCGGAAAAATATCACCGAGGTTGAAGGAGAGCCGGCGGCCTGCCTGCAGCAGATCGAACGGCAATGAAGCAAGGTCGCCGGCATCAGACCGCAATACGACCACCAGGTCCGTCTCTTCGCCCCGGTCCCAGCGGGAACGGAACCCGGACTCATAAGCATAGCGGAAAGCGACGTGATCTTCAAAAGGGATCAGCTCAAAACCACGCTCCCGGATGCCTTCGAGAATTCCTTCCTCAAGTAGAAGACCGTCCGGGTCGGCTACCAGAGTGAGCCGGGTAACCCCGGGGGTAAATTCCCGCAGAATCCGGCTGCGCCAGGTTTCTTTCATTTTGCGTTACACCTCTTTTTAACGGAAACTCGAAGGCCGCCGGCAAGACGTTCCGGCTCTATTACAGGTTCATTAACTCATCGTAGCTCAAGGGCCGCCATGGACGGCAGCCCCTTTAAGTTTGATTTAGGCGTTAATAATGTCAGGTTCTTTAACCTCTGGACATGAATTGTATAGTTCTTCAGGATCAAGATTAAGACAATCTGATGGATCGTAGTTTCCTGATATATCCCAGGCCAGTGTATTATCATTCATAACTGTGCATGCGTCTTTAAATAGACTTATGTCTTGTGGTTTTTTAAATACTCCTTTTGATACTAACTCTTTTGCATTAAAAAGCTTAATTTTCCCATCAGAAAAGTAAATGTAGACCTTATAATCATCTGTAGGTAAAACTTGAACTACCTTGTGAAACATATTAATACACCCCGCTCAAACCGGTGGTATATGATCATTCCAGAACATAAATATTTTAATGCCATAAAATTCTGAGATTACCGGCATCCAATATCCTCCAAAAAAGATTCTTTCTCTATTTTATTATATACGGAGACCTATGTAATATCAACACTCAGTCCTCATTGCTCATCACTCGCAAAATCATTAAAGGCACCATCTCGGGATAAACCTGGGCCTTCTGATCGAGTTGCTCCTGAAATGTAGACCTTGCCGTTGTCGGCCAGGAACAGCGGCATGATGCGCCTGCGGCAGGTCTCGGGTTCAGAGTCCAGAGCCGCGGGACCACCTTTCCAACCTGCGACACGCAACTCGTGACTTGTGACCGAGATCTGCCAGAGAGACCAGAATCCCTGGATTTCTTGAGCAATTCCCGGGATCGAGACGACTGGAACCGGTTGCCCCTGGATGAAGCGGGGAAGCTGCAGCACCAAACCTCTGACGCTCGGCTCCTCCAGGGTGAGGTGGCGGGCGACCGGAATCTCTTTCGCCTAATGGTTATAATAAAACAAACTATTGATGGATCTAAAAAAACTTAACATGTTATAATAAAAGTAAAAAACTACAACGTTACATTCGGGGGGATAATGATGCTGCCAGTAAAAAAGAGGATAGAACCGGATGGTAGGATTGCAATTGGAGAGGTGTTAAAGATGGCTAAAATTCAACCGGGAGATTGGGTAGAGATTACTCCGGCTAAAAACAAAATAACCATTAAGATGACCAAACGAATCAAACCCAAAGGAGCGATTAGGGCTGCTGCGGGTATCTTGAAGAATCGGAATAACTTGGTGGAGGAAATGTTACGAGTTAGGGAGGACGAAGATGATCGGCCAGGAGCCAGTATCCAATAGGTATGTAGTCGATACTAACATTGTTATCTATATCCTCCAAGGGTTGGAAGAGATAGTTAAAGCAATGGAAGAATTAGAGGATGATGATATAGAGGTTTATTATTCAACTATAGTTATAATGGACCCAGAAATTCAGACAGTAAAAAAGGCAAAATTAAGATACAATTAGAACATGAAAAAAAATTATACAGCGAATTTTAAAGCCCAGGTTGTTCTGGATCTTTTAAAGGAAGAAAAAACAATAACCGAAATAGCATCAGAGTATGGCGTCCATCCAACCCAACTTAGAAGATGGAAGGAGGAAGTAACAAAGAATCTGCCGAGCTTATTTTCCGATGAGAACAAGGCTTCAAAAATAGCCAAGTCTGCTCAAGAAAAGAAGATGGGAGAGCTTTACTCCGAGATAGGGCGGCTAACCACCCAGTTAAACTGGTTGAAAAAAAAATCTGGCATCGACCTTAGCCAGGGATGAGCGTTTAAAATTGGTGGAACGGGGCAACAAAGAAATATCCCTTACGGTTCAGGCTAAATTATTGAGCATAAACCGGACAAATATCTACTATAAGCCGGTGCCACCGTCGGAAGAAGAAATTGCTATAAAACACCGCATTGACGAAATATATACGCAATACCCGT
>DFZP01000053.1:0-3749 GCA_002382125.1 Firmicutes bacterium UBA4053 | reverse complement strand
GGCCGAAGACAAGAATTGAACCGGACAAAGACAAAGCTGAATTCCAAATCACCTGGCCGAATATTATCCGCATTGATACCGTTTATCAGCCTCGTCTGGTGCTGGAAGTGGAGCAGGTGGAGTCTCTGGCTCTGGATACTATGTATGTGAAGGAAATTGTTGATTTGGCGCCGATCGTGGAAGGCCATCCCGACATTAGCCGGATTTCACAGATTAGTCTGGAGGGACTGGCGCGCGAATACCGGATGCAACGAATTGTTTTTAAAACCGCCGGTGAAATCTTTGACCAGATGCAAACGACATGGAAGGGAAACCGTGAATATCTGCTGGCGCAGATAGTTTACCTGGTGGAAATGTTTATTAAATCAAATAAAGTGAGCATTATACCGCCCCTTTTTGCGGCGGATGAATTCAGGAAAAGACTGGTGTTGACCCTTAACATGAGTAAGGTTGTTCAACACATTTGGAATGCCATCCGTTGCCAGAATACGGAGAAAAGAGTATTGGTCTTCGACCATGAACGTCCTATCCGGTCTACCGGTGATATGCCTGTCTGGTACACCGGTAAGCCGTGTGCATATACGGTCAGGGCGCATGTCAATTTTTGTGTCCTGGACAGTACCTGGGAGGCTTCGGAGTCGTATGTTCTTGATAACCATGATAGCGTAGCTGCCTGGGTGAAAAATAACCATCTCGGATTTGATATCCCCTACATCTATCAGGGCGCTGTTAGAAAATACCGGCCGGACTTCATTATTAAGCTCGTATCCGGTGAATACCTGGTATTAGAGGTCAAAGGGAGAGACACTCATCAGGATAAGACCAAGAGGCAATATCTGAAAGAGTGGGTTGAGGCGGTCAATCAGGATGGACGCTTTGGCAAATGGCAATGCACGGTATCCTATCATCCGAAAGATGTGGGAGGAATTCTGGAAACTTGCGGTGAAAAGATAAGCAAAGGTTTAATGGATTGCCACGACATAAAGACTAAATATTAATAGATTAATAGAAAGGAGATCATACTATGGCTGATCTCAAATTTGAAATTACCAAACCCCTGGGCGTTCTCTCAGAAGGCTCCAAAGGCTGGATGAAGGAATTTAACCTGGTTAGCTGGAACGAGCGTAAACCAAAAGTAGACATCCGAGACTGGGCGCCGGAGCATGAAAAAATGGGTAAGGGTATTACCTTGAATTACGAGGAATTAAAGAAGCTGAAGGAGCTTTTGAATAGTATTGATCTGGAGACATTGGCGATAGAATAAGCTGATCTCAAATTTAAGCCCCATCAGTTATTANNGCTGATGCGGATCAGGTTTTAAAACTACTGGATTACCCTGGTTATTTTTCCACGTTATCCAATGAATAAATCCAAAAAGTTTTCCGGGTATATTCCTATTTGGGCTTAGTCTTTTTTAATTCTTATGTGACGCTTATGTGATAAAACTCCATAAAACAGAATTCAGAGAGGCTTGAAAATCCCTATACATAAGGATTTTATCGTTTAATCCTTATGTATAGCCATGTGATAGCTATGTGATAGAAAATAAATTTTATTCAGATAGCGCCTCGTTACCAGTAATAATTAGGAAGTTGCCTTCATTTTAGGAAGCGTATTTTGCTTTGTTTAGAATTATTTACATAAAAACTCAAAGAGACAGCCCAAAAAACACTTCCTTTATATAAAGGACAAATTAGTTTATTAATAGTGGAAGACTAACACGGAAAAGCAGCGCAATGCATATACCGGTTCGGCGGAGCCGCAGTTCCGGAGGGTGGTGAGCCGCCCTTCCGGAAAAGCAGAGCCATGCTTCCGGGCATGAGAGCCATTCGGTTATGGTAACTTATTTACTAAGAATTGTTATTAGGTTGTCTAGATCGTAAAATAGAATTGACCCCTTTTCGTCATCTAAAATTGACCCCCCTATGATAAAATCTCCTTCGTAAAGAAGGAGAGAAGAAGGGGTGTTAAGCATGTATAGGTGGCAACAGATAAAAATACTAAGAATCGATAAATCAGATAGATCATTCTCGCAGCCGTTCAGACTCTGTTTTCAAGCAGCTTGAAAAGACTTTCCCGGAAATTTCGGTCGTCTTGGGCCGTCCTTTTCGCCGGTCCTTTGGTTTTGCCCCCGCTTCTTCTAAATTTTGCCTTAAGTTCCCTTTCTTCAAGGAGAAAGTCAATCGTCTCCTCCCGAAAAATTTTGCCGGAAGGAGACATGGCCGCGGCACCCTTGTTTAAGACCATCGCCGCCAAGCCCCAATCCTGGGTAACCACGATATCCCCCCTGGCGACAAGGTTGACCACCTGTAGATCGGTTTCCTGAGGGGAATTTCCCACCACCACGTGCCGGTCGGATTCGATCCGGTGGTTGAAGCTGGCCACGGTGACCAGGGATACGGGAAATTTCGCCGCCTGACGGCAAATTTCCAGCGCTCTTTTCGGGGTGGCGTCGGCGTCAACAATAATCTTCATTTTCAACCCATCTTGATGAATAGCATTTTTACACCCATATGGTAATCCGGATGCGTTCCACTGGTTCCAGCCCGGCGAAAAAATCCCTGGGTATTTTATCTTTTATTTCTTTTTCATTTAATATGCACAACCTGGAGGCCGCGCCCAGTAGCGACAAGGCCAAAATAGCCGCTTTCCCTACGCGATTTTGATCGCCAGGGAAGCCATCTGGACTACAAAGCGAGCGTCGTCCATCGCCTTTTCGGCGTCTTGCGGCGTATACTCTTCGGTGGGAATAAAATCTACGTCCCCATAAAAAGCAAATTCACGTTCTTTCCGCAGCCATTTAGATATTCTGGCCAGGTGGTGCACTTCGTTGCGCACTTCGGCCGGGAAGCGCTCTTTAAATTCCACCAGGAGGTAGCCGACGTCATGCTGCTTGGGGGGGTCTACCCCGATTTGCCGGAGCACCCCCTTTAAAGCCAGTTCCACAATTTCCTGGGCCTCCCGGATCACGTCAGAATAAGCTTCTTCCTGGAACAACACAGGGAGGATCTTAAGCCTCTTGGTGGCCTTGAACAAATAAGAGTGGTTGTGTTCAAATTTCAATCACCTCGCCCGGCCGGTAATCCTGCTTCAGTACCCAGTACCAGGATCCCCCGCGGTAAATCTTTTGTGCCCCCAGCCGGTGCAATTTCTCTTTTAATCCAGATAAATAACGGGCCAAAAAATTCCCCCGGTCGTAAAAAATCCTGATTTCGTCCACCATATCCAAAAACAACAGGCTTCCCTGAAGCACTTCGTGCTTTTCTTTAATCACCAGAGATAGATCTGGTTTAATGGATTTGCATTCGGCAAGGCNNGGACATGATGATCGCTTCCACTCTGGTAAATTCGGCAATCCTTTTCATCCTGCCGCGGGGCAAATCTTCGGCAACGAGGAGAAGATCAATGTCGGAATCCGGGCGGGGGGTGCCGCGAGCAACGGAACCAAAAACCGCCAGGGAAACAAGGCTACGCCCGTACACTTCCTGGACGGCTGCGGTGAGGAGCTTTAAAACCTGTTCAAACTCCCGGCGGTACATAAGACCCCACCCTGTCTTTTAAAAAATACGGAAGCAGAAATTTGCCCTTTTTTAGTTTACCATTCTTGCTCAAGAAAGGGCAAGTAGTTCTTTAAATATTTTTTCGTTTGTTCGGCCAAACAGAATAGTTTATAATAGTTTTGGTGCAATTCAATAGAACCATACCCGGACGACCCGCGTGGCCCGAGTTGCCTTGTTTGCGGGTATGCT
>DFZP01000001.1:0-16179 GCA_002382125.1 Firmicutes bacterium UBA4053 | reverse complement strand
TAGTGGCCGTTACCAGCGGCAAGGGTGGCGTTGGAAAAACGAGTTTGGTAGTTAATATGGGTCTTATTCTGGCTCAAAGGAATCAGCGTACGGTTATTGTTGACGCTGATTTAGGGCTGGCTAACGTAGAAGTGCTTTTAGGTATTGTTCCTCCTTATTCTGTTCATGATCTTTTATTTGGCCACAAAACCATAGATGATATTTTGGCGAAAGGTCCTTTTAACTTAAAAATTATAGCTGGAGGTTCAGGTTTTCAAGAACTGGCTAACCTGGAGCAGTCCCAGCGCGAAAGATTAATTGGCGCCTTAAGTTTTTTTCAGGACAAAAGTGATTTTATTTTAATTGATACGGGAGCGGGTATTTCGCGTAATGTTTTAGGATTTGTTGCTGCCGCCGAAGAAGTGGTGGTAATTGTTACTCCTGAACCAACTTCTTTGACCGATGCGTATAGCTTAATTAAGGTGTTGGCTAAATTTGAAATCCACGAAAGAGTTTTTTTAGTGGTTAACCAGGCGGTTAATGAACAAGAAGCTTTTTTAACCGCTGAAAAAATAACTTTTGTCGCCAATAAATTTTTACAAAATATAAAGATAAACTATTTAGGGTTTATTGGTAAGGAAAGTATTGTTAGTGAGGCGGTAAAAAACCAGAATCCTTTTGTATTGATGTATCCTTACAGTCAGGCTACGAAAAGCGTGGCTCAAATAACGACTAATTTTATTACTCTTTTAGGAAAAAATGATCATAACTTGGTTTTAAGTAAGCGCGGGGATATAGAGGTTTTTGTCCAAAAGCTGGTCAAGCTTTTTCGGTAAATATACAAGGTACACCCTCTAACCCCCTCCCCCATCAAGGGGGAGGGGGTTAGAGGGAGAGGGTTAGGTGAAAAATTTTGGCGAGAGGGTTTTTAAAAGAGCAAGAAAAAGGTAAAATTAAATTAAATTTACCGGTAAAATTAGCCAGAAATAGCGAAAATAATTTTTACGCTTCTTTGGTCCAGGATATTGGAGAAGATTATTTTACGATTATGGTGCCTTATAAAGAAGGACGACCTTTAATTTTAAACCCTGGTGAAGAAGTTTTAGGGCGTTTTGTTCAAGAAAAAACCAGCTTTCTTTTTTATACTTTTGTTTTAAGAAAACACAGAGAGAAAAAACTATTATTTTACGTACTTGCTTTACCGGAAAAAATTGAAGAAGTACAACAGCGTATGTATGTTCGTTTTCTTATAATAATGGATGTCTGGCAGGCTGAAGTTCCACCGGAAAAAGGTGAACCAGCTTATATTAAGACAAAAACTTTAGACTTAAGCGCTGGGGGAATGAAAATAGTTAGCAAAAGTTCTTGTCAGACAGGGACAATCATCATGGTAAAATTTACTTTACCTTTTGCTGATAAGGATATTAACAATAATCCTTTTGAAATTGAGACCAGAGCCCGGGTATTACGTTATGAAGAAATAGAAAGAGACAAGGCCTACCATTTAGGAATAGAATTTTTAGATTTAAGGGAGAGGCAACGGGATAAAATATTCAAATTTATTTTTAGTAAAATGGCAAAAAGAAGGTTTTAACAAGGGGTAAGTTTCTTATGAAAGAAGAAGAAGAAAGAGAACTTTGGTGTGAGTATTATACTAATCCAAATCCTCAAGTAAAAGATAAATTAATTTTATTTTATTTACCGTTAGTTAAATATTTAGCGGCCCGGCTGGCTATTCATTTACCAGCAGGAATTAGCAAAGAAGATTTAGAAAGCTATGGGGTAATGGGCTTGCTTGAAGCCTTGAAAAAGTTTAATCCTGAAAGAGGAGTAAATTTTACAAGCTTTGCCAAGCTTCGTATAAAAGGAGCTATGATTGATGAAATTCGACGGTCTTCCTGGGTTCCTCGTCGTTTGTGGAGTCAGATCAATAAAGTAGAAGAGGCAAAAAAAGAACTTGCGCTAAACGAGGAAGAAGTAAATGACCAAAAGATAGCGGCTAAAACCGGGCTTTCGCTGGATGATTTAAAAAAAATAAACGGTTACGCCAGGCAAATGCAGTTAACCTATTTAGATCAAGAATGCTTTTTTGAAAGCAAAAGTTTATTTGACTTTGATCCGGTAGAACCAGTGGAACCTTTAGAAATAATATTAAAAGAAGAAAAACAACAGGTTTTAGTCCGGGCCATATCTTTTCTTGAAAAGAGAGATAAACTTATTTTGGCCTTATATTACCAAAAAGGGCTTACTTTAAAAGAAATTGGCCTGGTTTTAAATATAACCGAGTCAAGGGTTTGTCAATTGCACTCCCGGGCTATTAAAGCCTTACGCGGAAAACTTAAGGAGATGTCTTATGTTTAATTTAACAGATGATATTTTATCCCAAATCAATAAATTAGTTCAGTTAGGAGAAGAAATCAGAGACTTACTAAAACAAATAGAGAAAAAACAAATTCAACTTTTGGCTAAACAAACAGAACAACCGTTTCTAACTTTAGAAGAACGAATTTACCAGACTTATAAGAATGGTTTGGGTGTTGCAGAACTGGCGGCAGAGTTTGGTCGGTCAAAAGGGGAAGTTGAACTTATTTTGAATTTATACAAAAGTAAATTGAAAGAAGGTGGAAGGTTATAATTAGGGGTTTATATATAAGCACAGCCGGGGTAGATGTTCAACAAGCAAGGCTAAATACTTTAACGCAAAATCTGGCCAACCTTAATACTGCCGGTTATAAAAAACAAACTGTTGTTTTGCAAAATTTTGCTGATTTACTCCTGGTTAATGAACAAGTGGAAATGGGGGGAGCGCCAAAACAAAATAAGCCGGCGGTCGGGTATAGCTGCCTGGGTCCATTAGTTTCACAAATTTATACCGATTTTAGTCCTGCGGCGGCCAAAGAAACAAATAAGCCTACTGATTTAATGCTGACTACGGCAGGGTTTTTTACCGTCCAAACTCCAACCGGAAAACAATATACTAGAAATGGTGCCTTTCAAGTTGATGGTGAAGGTTACTTGGTTACGGCAGCAGGGGATCGCGTTTTAGGCGTAAACGGTCCCCTTCAAGTGGGCAGTGAAGATTTCGTAGTAACGAAGGATGCCAAGATAATGGTTGATAACCAGGAAATAAATGTTTTACAGATTGTTTCATTTACCAATCTGCAATTACTTATACCTGGTGAAAACAGTTGTTTCTACCAACCACCGCAGGGAGCAGGTCTTCAGAGCATAGATAATCCGCAGGTATATCAGGGATTTTTAGAACAAGCTAATGTTGAGCTAACCAATGAAATGGTTAACTTAATTGAAGTTTTACGGGTGTACGAAGCTAATCAGCGTCTGGTTCAGGTTCAAGATGACCTGTTGGCTAAAGCAGTAAGCCAAATTGGTAGTATAAAATAAACAAGGGGGAAAAGAAAATGCTTCGGGCCATAGCTAACTCTACGGTGGCTTGTAACGCTCAGCAGATAAAATTAGATACAATAGCCGGTAATATGGCTAACGTGAACACTGTGAGCTATAAAAAAAATAAGGTTATTTTTACCTCTTTAGTTTACCAGCAAATTGTTAAGGAACAAAATCCTGTTTTACCAGGCAAGGTAGAAAATATCTTTGATGGTAGCGGAGTTAAAGTTGCGGTTATTGATAAAGTATTTACTATGGGTCCTTTAAAGGAAACAGGGCACCCTTTGGACCTGGCTATTAACGGCTCAGGGTTTTTTGGCGTTGCTTTGCCAGATGGAAATACGGCTTATACCCGGTCTGGAAGTTTAAAGTTAGACAAAGAAGGCAACCTGGTTACCAGCAGTGGTTATATAGTTGCTCCGGAAATTAAAATACCGGAGAATTACCAACAAATTATGATTAATCAAGATGGAAAAATAGAATTTAGCGATGCAACCGGTACCCTTCACGGAATTGGCCAGCTTGAGCTATATGATTTTACGGCTCCCGTTGCCTTGCAAAGGGTAGAAGACAATTTATTTTTATATACCCCGGCCGCAGGGAAAATAAAGGCAGGGAAACCTGGTGAACCAGGATTTGGTACGCTAAAGCAGGGTTTTTATGAGGTAGCTAACGTGGATTTAGTTGAAGAAATGTCGCTTCTAATTGAAGCTCTGCGAGCCTACCAGTTAAATACCCAAGCCATTAGAACAAGTGATGAAATGTGGGGCTTGGCCAATAATTTACGCAAAATTTAAGATTTTATTGTTGAACTATTTCAGCAAGGATGTATTTTGCAAGCCCTTGAACGGGTGCAGACTCGCTCGTGAGGTGAAACGGGTAAATGAAAGAAAAAGAAATTCTTTCCCAAACAGAAATAGATGCTCTATTAGCTGTTCTTTCCTCGGGTAAAGCAAAGGTTAAAGATTTAAGGGAAAACGAGGAAAATATTAGTTATAAATTATATAATTTTCGCCGTCCAGATAAATTTTCTAAAGGACAATTACGCACTTTAAGTACCTTGCACGATAACTTTGTCCGTCTTTTATCTAATTTTCTTTCTGCTTACCTGCGGTTTAACTGCAATGTACGGGTAGCTTCGGTGGAGCAATTCACTTTTGATGATTTTATCCGCTCCATACCTATTCCCACTATATTAAATGTTTTTTCCGCTAAGCCATGTAAAGGATTAGCAATTATGGAAACTAATCTTCAGTTTCTCTTTCCGGTAATTGACTTAATGTTTGGTGGCTCAGGGGGATTGTCCCAACAAGTGCGCGAGTTAACAGAAATAGAAATGTCAGTAGTACGGCAGCTTAATATCCAGATATTAGGGTATTTAAAACTGGCCTGGATGAATATTTTTAACATAGAACCCCAATTAGAAGCTATAGAAGCAAACCCTCATCTTTATCAAGTGATTTCACCAGCAGAAATAGTGGCTGTTATTACGCTTACCACGATGATAGGCACTACACAGGGGTTAATTAATTTATGCTTTCCTTACCTTATGTTAGAACCGGTTTTATCCCAGATTTCAATACACTATACTTTTCCCCAAACAGTTGAGGCTACAGAAGAAATAAATAATATTCAGTATTGGCTTGGAGAGGCAGAGGTTGAATTAAACGTTGTTTTAGGCGAAGCAAATATTATGGTCAAGGATTTTTTAGCACTGACCAGGGGAGATGTTTTGACCCTAAATCGGAAAACTGACCAAGAATTAGATTTATACATTGATGATCAATTAAAATTTAAGGTACAAGCTGGATTTTCAAAACGTAACCTGGCTGTTCAAGTTAACGCCCTTTATTAAAAGGCAACGGCTCTTCGGTTAGGATTTCGCTGTTACCTGCCGGCAGGAGCAGCATAACAGTTGCCTCCGGTTTTTACCAGCACTGCCGGGTCGTCAAACCGTACCAGGTAACCCTTGCTGTCCACCTGGAAAACGCCGTCCCTGGTATAAAGCTCACGGGCCGGCTGGTCAGCGGTAGGAGAGTTAACTACAAAAAAGCAATTTCGCTGCGTTAATACCAGATGATTAAAACTGCCCGTTTCCTGCACCGGACCAGGTGTAAAATTGGTAACTACTTGCTTAACTGCAACCCCCTGGTTAGTCCGGCCTATGTACTCCCACCTTCCAGGGGGAAGCCCTCCTGCCTGACGCTGGCCCTGCTGAACAAGCAATAACTACGGAAAAGACTTCTGGATCACTCTATCCGCTTTATAACCGTTAGTAGTTGCATTAACCAAGTTGTTGGAAAGTATATCCATAGTATTGATTCGCTTGTTTTGCCCCGGCAGAAAGTGGTAAAAACAAAACTGGCGTCCGAATCGAAAAACCTTATTTCTACCTCACTTCCCGGATAAAGAACCAGGACATTGGCCTTTTGAGCCGGTATTTCTATATAAAGCTCGCCATTGCGAATATCCTGAACGGCAGAAGCATACCACTGATTTTCCCCTTTCCTGGCAACTATAATTTTTTTGCCTTATTTTTAATTCCGGCAAATCTGGCAAGAAAAACACACCTTCCCAGATTATCATGAATTTGATTAAAGGAACTAAATGTCAACGAAAAAGGCGCACCATTTTTAAGACAAATCCCTTTATTCCCGAATTACCGTACCCAACGGTCGAACGGCTGCCGGTAACCAGATAATGAGCCATAGTACTGACGATTAAGGCAGGAATACTGTCGGGCTGGAAGATAACAAATGGTTGTTGGCTACGTACTGACCTGATTACAGCCCGGTCCTCATAAATAGAACCGAGATGAACCATTCCAATCTCCAGGAACCGGCTTACCACCGTTTCCATCCTATGTGTTACAGATGCTGCATCACGTTCATCAGCAGCCCTGTTAACCACCAGCAACACCTCTGAATGAACCTGAAACATGGCCAGGATCTTGATCAAACTATACGCGTCAGTTAAAGAAGTAGGCTCTGGAGTAACTATTATAATCACTTCCCCCGCGGCAGCCACAAAACTAAGAACATTCCTTGAGATGCCCGCCCCCGTATCAATAATTACAAAATCCGCCCGCTCATCAAAGGCAGCCAACGAATCAATTATCTTTCGTTGCTGTTGATTATTCAAACCAGCCAATTCTAAAAACCCCGAACCGCCGGAAATAATAAAAACCCCACCCGGCCCGGGGATCAAAATGTCCTCAACATCTTTACCCCTATATAAAAAGTCAAACAAAGTAAAAAGCGGCGTAACACCAAGTAACACTTCCACATTAGCCAGCCCCAGGTCGGCATCCATGATAATCACCCGCTGGCCCAGCTTTGATAAAGCCAGGGAAAGATTAACTGCCAGACTGGTTTTACCCACCCCCCCCTTACCGCTGGCTACGGCAATTACTCTTGCCCCTTTTCGCTGTGGGTGAAAAGCTTCGTCTAAAGAATTGCGATGTTTAAAGACAACCGGATTTGACTTAAACATCCCGCCCATTACCTTCCTGCACTCCCTTGAGAAGTAAATTGGCCAGGTCCTTAGGATTTATCAGCCAGAGATCATCAGGAATATTCTGACCGTATGCAACATAAGAAACAGGTTTTTCTGTCTGACAAACCACATTCAAAAAAGAACCATAAGTATCTGTCTCGTCAAACTTGGTAAATATTATCTTTGAGAAGCCTACCCGGTCATAATCAGTTATGATTCTATATAAATCCCTGTCCCCGGTGTTAGCACTCAAGACCAGGAAAACTTCCTTCGGCTGTTCTATGGCATCCAGCATGCCTTTTAATTTTAATAATTGACCCGTATTCTTGGAAGGGATGCCTTCTGTATCAACAAGAATTATATCCTTATCCGACTGTCGATGTACTGCTGCAGCTAACTCCGGTGATGTCATTACCTTTTCTAAGGACACCTCTGTTATCCGGGCGCATGTTTCCAGTTCTTCTTCTATGTTCAAGCAGCGATTAGATACAGCTATTAGGGCGACTCTCTTCCGGTCAAACAAAGACCACCTCGTCGCTAACTTGGCCATGGTAGTGGTTTTCCCCATTCCTGTGGGCCCAATAAAGAAATATACCAGGGCATCTTCTTCTTTGCTATAAAAAGGTTCCAATAGGGAAGCAATCCTTCCTTTAAGCAACAGGACAAGATATTCATCCCTCTCCACAAAAGTCTCAGGAACCTCGTTTTCCAGGTCTGAAAGAAGATGCTCCACCATTTTTTTCTGAACCCCTGTTTCCAGCAAATACCTGCGCCAGCGTTCGATATTGTTAAGCTCCATGCCAGCCTCCTCTTGCATCAGAATGCTATTAAAGTTAGCCACACTTTTCACCTCTTGTCCGGGCAAGAAACCACTCACTCCTTTAACGGGCAAACGGTAACCGGGGCTCTTTATGTCGTCCAGCGCCGCTGTAACCTCCAATTGACGGGGAGAAAAAACCTCCAACAGACTCCTTCTGGGCAAAGGGTAACTGCTGATGATCACCGCCTCCGGACCCATGTCTTCTCTAATCAGACGCATAGCATCCTGTATCTCCCTAACGATGTACTTTTTAATTTTCATTCCAGGTTCACCGCCCCCACTACTTCTATCTCCACATTAGACAAAATTTTATTTAAGGATAACACCATCAGGACTGGCAGATAACGTTCCGTAAACCTCTTAAAGGATAATCTGGCACGCGGCGAATACAAGATCATCGGAGAGATCGAATAAGCGCTGCAGAACAAGTGCCTTCATTAACATCTCTGGTTTTGCCGGCTGGCCGTTATCCAGGCAGCACAATTGGGTGAAGTCTATCTTTTGGATACACTCATCACAGATAATCTACCGGTGATACCGGTTGTGTCATGGGACACCTGGATGATTGGTATGTCCGAAGCCCCGGACAAAGGCTTCAGATTTGCGACGGGGTAACACGATCTGTCTTTGTTGCTCTAACTTGAGCAAGAGATCCCGTCAGGCCATATCTTTCATCTGTCCGGCAAGAGAGTACCTGTTCCTTTAATTTTTAATTGTTATCTTCACATACTGGGGTATTAATCCAGTAGATACTTACTTTGTTCTGCTAAATACCAAAAAGTCCTTCTTTGTTTTGACAAAAAATATAAATTATTTTATTGCCTCCTCTATCCACTTTCACCCTGATCTTGCATAAATAGGTACTTCGATGGCAGATGCAAAAAATCTCTTTGCTTCACCAAAAAATACAATAATTTACCATGGCTTAACAAAAAATCCGGCACCTTTAAGTTCCGGATAAAAATTTTCATATTCTTTTGTCTCAAGTTCAGTCCAGGTAGTCCTTTAGTTTTTTACTCCGGCTGGGGTGACGAAGTTTACGCAATGTCTTGGCTTCTATCTGCCGAATGCGTTCCCTGGTTACACCAAATTTTTGACCCACCTCTTCCAGCGTACGTGCCCGGCCGTCATCCAAACCAAAACGCAGACGCAGTACTTTCTGCTCCCTATCGGTAAGAGTAGTTAAAACTTCGTCCAACTGTTCCCTCAGCATGGCAAAAGAGGCCTCTTCAGCCGGCGCCCGCGCCTCGTGGTCCTCAATAAAATCTCCCAGGTGCGAGTCTTCTTCTTCCCCGATAGGCGTTTCTAAAGATACTGGTTCCTGGGCAACCTTTAAAATGTCCCGTACCTTCTCTTCTGAAATATTCATCTCTGATGCAATTTCCTCAGGCGTAGGTTCCCTGCCCAATTCCTGAAGCAGTTGCCGCGATACCCGAATCAGCTTATTAATGGTTTCCACCATGTGTACGGGAATACGAATTGTCCTGGCCTGGTCGGCTATAGCACGGGTAATCGCCTGGCGAATCCACCAGGTAGCATAAGTACTAAACTTGTAGCCCTTCCGGTAATCAAACTTTTCCACCGCTTTAATCAAACCCATATTGCCTTCCTGAATCAGGTCAAGAAAAAGCATCCCCCGCCCCACGTAGCGTTTAGCAATGCTTACTACCAGTCGTAAATTTGCTTCCGCCAGCCGGCGCCTGGCCTCCTCATCACCTTTTTCCATACGTTTGGCCAACTCTACTTCTTCCTCAGAAGTCAATAAGTGCACCCTCCCGATTTCTTTAAGATACATTCGTACAGGGTCATCTATACTTACACCCTCTGGGATGCTCAGATCAACTTCTACTTCTTCAGACGAATTTTCCAGCGCGGTGTTTTCCGCGGGTTCTACGTCGGGAGTTTCAGGTACCACATCAATACCCATACCGGCCAGTTTTTCGTAGACGTCGTCAATTTGTTCCGGCGTTAAGTCCGTGCCCTGCAAACCGTCCATTATCTCAGTATAGGTAAGTACTCCTCTTTTTTTTCCTTCCTCAATCAGTTCCTTAATGCTGTCGATCCTGGCTTCGTTCTTCATACGGCTCTTTCCCCCTCTCCTGAGCGGGCCGAATTCTTTCGATCAATTTCTAAAAGCTGCTGCAGTTCCTCTAACAAACACGTTTCCTGCCGGTAATCGTGAACCCTTTCTGCCTGGGCGAGTTCCTGTAAAAGATGGACTTTCCTCGCTTTCCTGTCATAAACTTTCATTGTTGCAATCAGATCCTGTAGTGGACTAAGCACATCATTCTGCACAGGTCTTTCCATCATCAGGCAGCTTAAAATCGCCTGCTCGTGATCATCCAGTTGATTCATCCATGCTGCTGGATTGTACTTTTCATTTTTGCAGATCAGTAAAAATATTTTCTTCAGTACGGGATCTTCCAGAAACTCTTCTCCTAAATCCCTTTTCACTACCGGCAAATAACCCGGGTTCTGCAAAATTAAGCTTACGATCTCCTGTTCAGCAATTCCTTTCGCATTTAACCTGCTTTGTATTATATTATGCGTATTTTTAGCAATTTTATCCGGAATTGGCCATTTTTTTCGCCGGTCAAGCCTAAAACGCTTTAGCTCACTCTTTACAACTTCCCAACTTAAATTAAGACGGGAAACTATTGTTTTGATACCTTCTTCCTGTTCTAACGGGCTCACCATACCTGCAACATTAGGAATTACCCTTTGCAGAATCTCTTTTACATCACTGGTGGCACGGCTGGCTTGACGAATTTTATATTCCAGCAAGGGCTCCGCTTGTTTCAACAAGGCTTCCCATCCCTCACCACCGTGACGGCGGAGATATTCATCCGGGTCCTTGCCCTGCGGAATGGTAACCACCCGCACCCGGCAATCCAGTTCCTGCAAAAGATCCAGGCTGCGTAAAGCTGCCGCTACACCGGCCGCGTCTGTATCATAAGCAATCATTACATCTTTAGTATAACGCAACAGCAACCTGCACTGCTCCTCGGTCAGGCTGGTACCTAAAGAAGCAACCGTACTTTTGATACCAGACTGGTGGGCAGTAATCACGTCCATATAACCTTCCATGATAATGGCAAAACCCTTTTCACGGATAGCCGTCCGGGCAAGATCCAATCCATATAAAACATGGCCTTTACTGAAGACATTAGTCTCTTTAGTATTTAGGTACTTTGGCAGAGCATCTCCCAAAACCCTGCCCCCAAAACCAATCACTTTCCCTTGTGGATTGCAGATTGGAAACATGATCCGCCGGCGAAACTGGTCATAAACTCTGCCATGATCATCTACAGCAGCCAGACCCAGGTCAACTGTTTCTGCGGACAGACATCCTTGCCCAAGCAGATAATCAACCAGCGCAGTCCAGTTGTCCGGGGCATAACCCAACTGAAACTGTTCCTGGATTTTTTCATCAAGGCCCCTCTTTAACAGGTATTCCCTGGCTGCCGAACCATCCGCACGGCTGGTTAAAATACGTCTGTAAAAATCCCTTGCTATTGCATTAATTTCCCAGGCACGTTCCCGGGTTTTTGCTCTCTTTTGTTCATCAGCACGTTCGGTAACGGGAATAAACACACCTGCTCTTGCCGCTAACTGCCTTACTGCTTCCGGAAAGGATAGACCTTCGGTTAACATAATAAATTTAAAAACATTTCCGCCAACACCACAGCCGAAACAATGAAAAATCTGCTTTCTTTCGCTGACTGTGAAAGATGGTGTTTTTTCCTGGTGAAAAAGACACAAGCCAACATAGTCCTTACCCTTTTTCTCCAAGCGGACATACTCACTTACCAACTCTACTATATTAACTTGCAGGCGGATAGTTTCCAACACATCTTCAGCAATGAAGTTTCCCATTCAGATCTCCCTTAAAGGAAAAGTAATTTCTCGTTGCTGCCCACTTTAAAACCTGCTTACCTTATAATTAAGCTATTCGCTGTTATGATCAATTTTCCTTCACCGCTCTCGACAATTTTTGTATTTATAAGACTCCCCTTTTATTCCGGCAGGGAAAAAGCCCGCGGCACAAATAACCTGGTGAATTGAGCAACAGCATACTGATCCGTCATTCCGGCAATATAATCACAAACTGCCCTTTCCACCCCCATAGTTTCAGCCCTTTTCCCGTATTCGAAGGGCAGCAGGTGGGGATGATCCGTCAGGTAAGCAAAAAGATACTGAACCACGTGACGCGCTTTATTCTCTTCCCTTTTTGCTTCGGAACCGATATAAACATGTTCAAAAAGAAATGCGCGAAGTTGATCCGTAGCCTTTTGAACCTCTGGGCTCATGGCAATAAAAGGCTTTTCCCAACTGTTAAGAATCAAATCCATAACCATGTTATTAATCCGTTCCCGGTGGGTAAATCCCAACACATTCAGGCACTCTGCCGGTAAATCGGAAGGGGCAAGAATTTCTCCCCTTATGGCGTCATCTATATCGTGGTTAATATAGGCGATGCGGTCGCAAATTCTCACCACCTGACCCTCCAAAGTAGCAGGCAGCGTGGGTCCGGTATGGTTTACGATCCCATCTTTTACCTCCCATGTAAGGTTAAGCCCAGCCCCTCCCTCTAAGCCGGTCACTATCCGCAGGCTTTGTTCATTGTGTTTAAAACCTTCCCGGAAAACCTCCGCCAGCGCTTCCTCCCCTACATGACCAAACGGTGTATGTCCCAGATCATGTCCTAAAGCTATTGCCTCCGTCAGGTCTTCATTAAGCCGGAGGGCCTTGGCGGCGGTTCGCGAGATTTGGGCTACCTCCAGGGTATGAGTAAGCCGTGTACGGTAATGATCCCCCTCAGGAATGATAAAAACCTGTGTTTTCCCTTTCAGCCGGCGAAAACTTTTAGAATGAATAATACGGTCCCGGTCCCGCTGAAAAGCCGTGCGCACCCGGCATGATTCCTCAGGGTTAAGACGGCCACGGGTGGCCCGGCTACGGCAGGCATAAGGTGAAAGCAACTGCTCTTCCAGTTCCTCGGTGCGCAGTCTGATCTCCATTAACTTACCCCCTGCCTCTTTACAAAAACACCCCCGGCGTAATCAAGATTAAAACCGGGGGTCTTGTATCCTTTAAAGCTTCAGCTCTCCGGCTTCACCGGCTTTTACGGCGCAAACCCTGTGTAGCCCGGGCTACCTCCACTACCCTTTTAGCCAGTACACGGATACGTTCAAGACCCTCGGCATCTTTATTAGCCGGACTTTGAGCGCATACTCCCATATGCCCTGCCTCATCCTCCAGCCACCAATCCCCAACAACGGTCATCCCCTGGGATAACATCAAATCCTGGATTCCTCTAACAGTAAGTTCCTGGCCACCAAACCTCACACCACCGACGGCAACCGCTCCTCCTACTATATTCAGCAAAGCTTTTTCTCTCCGGAATACCCTGGTTTTATCCCACAGCGCCTTAAGAGGCGCCGATATAGCGCCAAAGTAAACAGGGCTACCAATAATAATCGCATCAGCCCCGCGCATTATATCAAATGCCTCAGCCAGGCGTGTTCCCTGGTAACATTTCCCTTCGCAGGGGTGAGAACAGGCAACACAAAAAGGAACTTTCTGCCCGGCCAGAATTTCGGTAACCTGCAAAAATTTAAACCCGGCCCCCAAACCTTCTACTACTTCTTGCATGCTCAGTAACAGATAGGCAGTATTACCAGCCAGCCGCGGGCTGCCATTAATTGCCAGAAGAAGCAGGACCATTACCTCCTTTTTGAAAAAGACCTCTAATAAAATAATACGCTACAAGATGGTAAACTTCCTCCCTGAAAAGAAAAAAATAAATGGCAGATTAACCTTTCATACGACAAAACGACCAACCACAACCAGTTCGTTGGTCAGGCGCGATTTCCCCGTGATTGACGCTATTTAGCTATCAGCCAAGAAATAATATCTTTAAATTTTCTTTTTCTATTTACCAATTCCTGCCTACTATACAAAATCGATAAGTTTAAAAGAACCTTAACCCTCTTCACTCGTGTCCCTTAAAATGGAGTTGTACAAAAACATTAAATCCAGTATAGTTAGTTACGGAGGAACGAACAATGCAAGTAATTACTCTACCAGCAAAAGGCCATTACTTTATCTTCGCCGGTACTCTGATTACCGGCGACGGAACACCTGCCAGGCACGATATGCTTCTGCACATCGACAGCGGCATGATCAAAAACATACACTCCCTCCCCCCGCCAGACACTAAGGCCGAATCCGGCACAAATGAGAACCACCGCAAAAAAAACTCCTTCCTCGACTGTTCCAACCTTACCATAATGCCCGGTTTAATCGACTGCCACGTCCATCTTGCGCTGGATGGCATAGATTCTGAAAAGGCCATGCAGAACTGGAAGGATCCCAACGAAATCCAGCGCCAGATGATCACCAGGCTAAAAAACACCCTGGCCAACGGTATCCTGACCGTCCGGGACGGAGGAGACAGTGTCGGCATTAACCTGCTATTCAGCAAAAAAGTACAAAAGGGCGAAATTACCGGCCCCCGGATTATAGCTACCGGAAACGCCCTGCGCAAGAAAAATATGTACGGTTCTTTTCTGGGCGAAAATACCGGCGCTAACCCGGCAGAAGCCGTGTCCAGGCTAGCCGCTGCCGGGGCAAGGCAAATCAAGGTTCTTGTTTCAGGAATAGTAAGCTTCAAAGAATACGGCAGAGTTGGACCCATCCATTTCAGCCAGGAAGAGCTCAAAACTATTGTTGAAGAAGCACACTCCCTGGGGCTTACAGTTATGGCCCACGCCAACTCCGACCAGGCTGTAACTATGGCTGCCAGTGCAGGCGTCGACTCTCTTGAACACGGCTACTTCATTAGCCGCGACTCCCTGAAAATGCTGGCGGAACTGAACATTCCCTGGGTACCCACATTGATCCCGGTAGCCGCCTGGTCTCTAAAACCCGGGGTTCGCAACATCAATCCGGAACACCGGAAAATTGCAGAAAGAACGTACCGCCAACATCAAGCCATGATTGCGGAAGCATCCGCTATGGGGATAACCTTAGGAGTGGGTACCGATTCCGGAGCCCTGGGAGTACAGCACGGCAACGGTTACCTGAAAGAATTGGAACTATACCGCGAAGCAGGTTTGTCTCCTGCTGAAATCCTGCAGGCGGCTACCGCCAACGGCGCCAGAATAGTTGGTCTGGAACAGGGAGCAGGACTGGTGCTGCCAGGCAGCCCTGCCAACCTGATTGCCGTAGCAGGAAACTTCCTGAAAGACCTGAAAACAGGGGTCAGACTTGCAATATTGCGTTAATCAGCTTTTTCTATGTCCTTAAGCTCTAGTTACCATATATGATTGCATACTTAACTCAGCATCAAGGATGATATTCAATAGTTTCCGGTTCATTCAACTAATGGCTGTTTTTATCTAATCGTCATTAATAAGAGGATAGGAACCGTCCTCATCGTGTATTTCCCCGCCTGTGCACGGCGGGTTGAACACACAGATCATCCGCAGATCGGTTTTTCCACGCAAATAGTGCTTTTCATGGTTGTTCAGGGCGTACATTATACCCTCCTTGAGCGGATAGATGGTCCCGTCTGCAGCCACCTCAAGCTCACCCTCGCCTTTAATACAGTAGACCGCCTCAACATGATTCTTGTACCAGATAGTGGTTTCGGTTCCGGCCCGGATTATGGTGTCGTGGAGGGAAAAACCCATTCCATCCTTTTTCAGGAGGAGCCGGCGGCTCCTCCATGTCCCGGCAACAACATCATTCTTCGTACCGGTAATAACGTCCAGATTTCTGACAATCATCTTCGTTTCTCCTCTCTTTAGAAATATTTAGGCAGTAGCCGGTACGCCACAATCCACCGGCCGGTTTTTTTTCTTAGGCCCGTATTTTACATTCCAGTCTTTCCATTCGACTGTCCGGATTCCCTGCTCCTGGATACTTGCCTCTAAAATCCGGAACCCCTCTTCAAGTCCCGCTTCGTCTATTACCAGGGGCGGCATCAGCTTTACCACTTCGCTGTCTGGCCCGGAAGTTTCTATGATCAGACCACGATTGAAGGCAGCGGCGCAGATTTTCTCTGCCAGTCCGGCTACGCCGCAGGCGATGCCCTGCATAAGACCCCTGCCGCGTACTTCCCCCTGTATTTCCGGGTAATCTTGTACTACCTTTTCCAGATAGTTTCTCGTTTTCTTCCCTTTGTCTTCTATTTCCTGCCTGAAAGTGTCATCTTCCCAGTAAGTGAGTGCTTCGGTGGCAGTGACAAAAGCCAGGTTATTGCCGCGAAATGTGCCGTTGTGCTCCCCCGGCGCCCAGATATCAAATTCCGGATCGATCAGGGTCAGTGCCAGGGGGAGGCCACAGCCGCTGATTGATTTTGACAGGCAAACGATATCCGGCTTGATTCCTGCAGGTTCAAAGCTGAAAAAGGGGCCCGTACGCCCGCAGCCAGCCTGGATGTCATCAACAATGAGCAGAATACCCCTGGTACG
>DFZP01000087.1:0-7075 GCA_002382125.1 Firmicutes bacterium UBA4053 | reverse complement strand
TATTTGGTGCGTCAGCACTGACAATGCCGATAAATACTTGACATACAGAGGCTCATCCCTTATGATAGTTAGTATAGACTATTAGGAGGGGTTGCCCTCGTTTATCAAGATTACGCCCCGTACCAAGGGAGGCAAAACTTACTACTATGCCGAACTGGTCGAGGCCTACCGCCAGAAAGGCAAGAACAAACACCGGCGCATTCTGTATCTTGGTAGTGTAGACGAAGTTATCGCCGCCAGACTTAAGATCGCTTTCTCCAAGAACTTCGACTCCTTCACCAACATCGAAAAGGTAGTCCTTGGGAGTGCAGTCTGCTACGGTGACTTCTATCTAATCAACAACATTTTCGAACAGGTGGCGATGTTTGATGTTTCTGCCCACTCTAAATGCCTTTTTATTGCTTATGTTGCCTGACCATTTATGATTATGGTAGTATCTTCCCAGATAAAAGAGGGGGGATATGAAGAAGGCTCTGAGTATTCCATTAAATACTGCCGCATTTAACAACTCAAAGCCCTCACCACGCATGATGATTATAGTATATTTAGGACGAAATGTTAAGGACTATCGTAAAAACTTTTTGCGGTACCTGGAAGGCTTAGAGTTAATCTGCCCTGAATGCAACAGCAAGATGGTATTTCATGAAAAATACCAGCGGCACATTCACATTGAGGAAACAATTGAGTGGATTACCATCCAGCGGGCAATCTGCAACAAATGTGAAAGGACACATGCCGTAATCCCGGATTTCATAAGGCCGTATAAACATTATTTAATCTGTGATTCCGAAATGGCCTTACGGGATATGGAGGAGGGAACCCCGGTTGAACGTGTAGAGACAATAGCAAGCTTTTCAACCCTGCGCAGATGGAGAGCAGAGTTTCAGGAAAAGAGCAATCAATATGCTGGAGCATTAAGAGCTTTGCTTTTCAGGCTTTACCAGAAGGTAATTAACGAGATTGAACTGGTAGGGTTAAAGTCTTTTGGGATGCTGGAGAGGATACTTAAAGAACTTCCAGAGATTAAAAGCAACAATCTAGTCCTTGGCGATACAAACATATGGCTAGACTCAACTACCTGACTGGCGTATTTGTCTGAATTAATTAATACCCACTTAAGTTTTGCGTTGCTGGCCAAAAAACCCTCTGGTAGGCTAAAAGGAAAAACACCGGAGGGATGAAAATGAACAAAGAAATAATAAAAGCAGCCGGAAAGCGCGGTACGAAATAATAGCCCCGCTTCTCAACAATGGAATTAGAAAAGTCAGAAAAGCGCCGTATCCGGCATAAGATCCTGGAAAAGGGAGGCATATCTGCAAGGGACGTCTCAAGAAGATACCTTGCTGCTTATCGGAAAGGCGGGTATGAGGGGCTAGAACCAAAAAACAGAAGTGATACCGGCAGTCTAAAAAGAATACCTAAAGGCAAATCCTGGACCGGGCAGTAGAGTTAAAACAGGAGTTACCCCAAAGAAGCGTAAGAAGAATCATCCGGATTCTGGAAGGCGAAGGGTTGGTGAAAAAGGGAAAAATATCCCGAAGTACCCTTTCCAGACATCTTCGGAGGATGGGGTTTGGAAGAGCTTTCCTAAAAACAAAAAAGGTAACCGGGACAGCAGCCCGACGCTTTGCAAAGAACGGTAGAAACGCGCCTTAAGGCAGACTGATTATCCCGACTTTTTTGTTATCCCGACTTTCTGATTTAAAATGTAGAGAATCATTAAAAACAGCTCGTTTTTGTTCTTGCTATCCGACAAAAAATCGGAATAATAATTTGTAATAATTGTAGCTTTCTGATGATTTAACTCCAATAATTAAGATACAGACATTGGTCTGAATTTTACTATTGGAGGGATGCCATGATGCAAATTCATTTGGACCTACTCATCAACCAGGCATTAGAGGAACTAAAAAGGCTTGGACTACATCAATCAACGATTAAGACTTACCGGTACAGTGCCTATAGTCCCATTAGAAACTATTGTGCTCGACACGGAATCACTTACTACGAACCTGCCATTCTGGATGAATTTTTATCTTCTCAAAAGAAGCGTATCGGAGACAGTGAGATTTCAAAAGGGTATTACAGGAGTCTGTATAGAGCCGTACAGGTGCTTAAAAATGTATTTCATCATGGTGCACTTCAATGGGATCACTGCAGCAAAGGCTCCGCTTACAAATTGGCTACCTTACCTGAGTGCCTATATGGGGCATTCCGAATTTTCCAGTACCGCCTATTACATTCATTTGCTTCCGGAAAGACTGGTGAAAGCATCAACCATTGAGTGGGCCAGGTTTTCTGAGTTGATTCCGGAGGTAGCGCTATGAAGAAACTGAAGGATGAAACCCTGTTTCGCCTGATTCATGAGTACCTGACGGTATACCTGCCGAATCAAAGGTGCTGCAGCCCCCATACGGTGAAATCTTATCGTGAAACCTTGAACCAGCTTTTTGATTTCATCACCCTTGAAAAGGACATTCCCCTTACAGATATCACTTTCAAGACCATCAACAGCCGTATGATTTTGGGCTATCTGGACTGGCTGGAAAAAGAACGCCATTGCAGCACATCCACAAGGAACCAGCGGTTGGCAGGGGTCCGTTCCTTTTTTAAGTATGGGGGAAGAATGGATCTGACGGTGATGGTTTTCCAGAAGGATCTGGAAAACATCCCTCTTAAACAGTCAGGTTCCAAACCAGTGGATTTCATGTCCGAAGAAGCCTTAAAAGCCGTCCTGGCACAACCGGATCTCCGTACAAAAATGGGTATCCGAAACCTGTTCCTGATGATTCTCATGTATGATACTGGTGCCCGAAATCGGGAAATCTTGGATCTAAAGGTACCCGACTTTCATGCGAATTCCAAAACGCCCTGTGTTCATCTAACCGGGAAAGGCAAAAAAAAACGGATTGTTCCGGTGATGGCGAAGACGGTGGAACATTTTCGGCACTACATGACGATCTTTCATCCCGGGGGCAGTCCGGAAGGATTCCTGTTTTACACAGTCAGAAACGGCATTTCGCAACAAATGTCCGATGACAATGTGGCTCGTTTTATGAAAAAGTATGGTCATGCAGCAAAAGCCATCTGCCCGGAAGTTCCAGATAATTTGCACCCCCACCTTTTTCGCCACAGCAGAAGTATTCATCTTTACCGGGCAGGAATGCCTCTGGCATTGTTGTCCGAATGGCTAGGGCATGCCCAACTGGAAACCACCATGATTTACGCCTATGCTGATACGGAAATGAAACGGGATGCCATCCAGAAAGCTACTGGCAGCCAAAATCCATTAACAAGCAATGATCAGACCCCTTGTTGGAAAGGAGATGATGAACTCATTCGAAAGCTTTATGGACTGAAGTAAAAGATTATCCCGACTTTTACCAGATGGAAGTGACAAAAACACACTATTTCCAAACGACTCACTGCATCCCGTGTTAAAAGTCGGGATAATCAGCCTGCCGTTACCTGACTTCCTATAATTTTACCTCCGTCGTCTTTCAATTATCGCAATTATTTCATCAAGACTCATTTGATCAAGCCACTTTACTCGATCCATCGTATAATCTCCCGCCCCAGTATCGTACTGCTGAATAAACCGGGCCATACCCACAGGACCAAGAGCTTTGGCCAGAGCGATTAAACCCGCATTTTTAATTTTATTAGGACTCATTGCTTGAGCGTTCAATTTTTGTCACCTCCATAAGCCACAGAACTGGATTTTCTACTCTTGTTTTTAGCTTGTTCCTATTTCTCTTTGCTTTTCTCAGCAATTGATCATCTGTTGTCAGAAATACTTCTGCGCCGCCATATTCAGCACATGCAAGGTGCAAAGCATCGTAAACCTTTATACCAATTTTTTGAAGCTCTTTGGCGCGTAACTTTATTTTTTCGTCCAGTTTCGTTTTTTCTTGGGCTATGGCAGCTAAAGCAGCAACTTTCTTCTTTCTCTCTTCTTCAGGAATAGCAGAGATTTCAAATTCTATTGCCTCGCTATTGAGCAACCGCCATTTTTCTTTTTCGCCACCATTTAAAATTGTTAAAACAGCTTCTGATTCAAGGCGAATTCTCCCTTGCAACTGATCATCAAATGGTCTATTTAAACAACAGACGTCAAGGTAAATCAGCATAACTATTCTCCCTGGCATAAAATTTGTTTATTGATTCTCCATCTAAAGTACACCCCTTCATATTATATCTTTGGCCATCCTTAGAATCCAGTATTTTGATTCAAAAAATTTCCCTCTTTTCTTTACGGATGAAGTACGGATGAAGTGGAAGAACCCTTTCCCGGCGAAGAACAGCCGGGCTTGACCTTGAGGGAAGAAAGGGATCAGGTCTGAAAAAAAACCAAGAATCAGGATCTAGAACAGGACCACCGGATCGATCTTCCGGCTGCGCTGGACGTACCCGACTTTGGCCGCCGTATTTCTTAGCCATTCCGGGGAAAACATGTTCAGGGTTTTTTCGATCTCGTGCGGATCAATATTAGCAGGAAGTGAAGCCAATGTTGAGTCCCCTTCAATATCTTTTGGAGAAGAATTCCACACAAGGAGGGGCACATTCCTGCTTATCAAAGAGCAATTTCACCATTTTTCGTCAGGCGTTTTGCCAGGAATTATATGCCATATCTAGCCGTTAATGGTATATTGAGGCCTTAACAGAACACCGATGATTCCGTAGTTTTTAACCACTAAACCCCAAAAAGTCAAAGATAGCCCTCCAGCTAATAGTACCTGCACCAATACCCCAAAGACCCCCGGCTCCCACAGCACAGAGAATTATTCCTATAAGACTCCCAAGAATTCCACTACCTCCACTAAGCCCAATTAATCGACCAAACCCCAAAACCAGCAACACACCCACCACAAAGACAACTACCCACACTGCCTGCACCCCCTTTTTTTACTACAAAAGTGCCATAGTCAACAATAATGCCAGAATAAACAGCAAAAGAGTAAAAACTACAGGTATCAGACACCCACTTTTCCCGCTGAGGTCTCGACGCATATTAGCATGGAGATTTTTAAGGTTCTTCCGGGCAATCATGTTGCCTGGTTCCAACTCCAATACTTTAAGCAAATCTCGTTCCGCGGCTTCAGCGTTATTCATGTGAGCGTGAACATAACTGCGCGCAAGATAAGCAGTGGAATTGTCGGGAAACATACTAACTGCTTGATTGGCATGATAGAGCGCAGCTTCATAATCTTTTGAATCCAGGCATTTTTTAGAGAGCATCGCAACCGCGAATGCCATTTTGTCTCGACTCTGACGTTCCTGGAAAGAAGGGTCAGCCTCAAGCTGGGCCATCTGCTCAAGAAGTTCATCCTCTGTATATTTACCCCATTTTTTTGAACTCACTTTTTACTTCCCTCCCTCACGGATATTCGATTTTTTCTCTTTGAGTTGTTAATCTACAAGCTCTTTTTCTGTTTCAACTAGGAACTGTTTTCCTCCTCCTTCATCGGGTCAATTGGTGCAACAGACGGCGGTCGAACCGTTGACGGGGCGGGAGTTTTGCTTTCAGTCCCCTTGTCGGATATTTACTGGCAATTTCAAAAGTTTTTCAATGCGCGGCAAGGGGTTTTTTAGTGTCTTGAGCCAAATCTGGGACCTCGAACATCTTGGACCCACTCGTCAGGCTCGGTCTCGGCGACTGCTCGCCTCAGGTAGCAAAACCGGTTAATGGTTCTCGACAAAGAGATATTTTTTTCTTTAATGTAGTACTCCTCCATTTCGGCAAAGTGATCATCATAACGATGATAGCCGGTAAAGTAGAAGTCAGCAAAGTCCTCAATGTCATCTAACTCCCAGTCCCACCTGTTACCACAAAAAACCATAACAAATTTATCCTTCCCTGCCTTTCCTGAGTTCGCTATCTTTTCTTCCAATTCTAAAGTGTATTTGAGAAACTTATCGCGGGAAGCATAGTATTTGTGGTAGAATTCTCCCCCAAAACCATTTTTATCGAGAGTAAGTCCATGCAACAACTTACAGCGCATATGGTCAACGTATTTACCCCAGACATCCTTTCCTTCGGGGTGAACCGTTTTAACGTCCCACCACGTGACTTTGCCGTCGGCTGCTGCCGAGCGGAAGTCTATAGTTCTGCGAGTACAAGACAAAGGGGGCTCGTAATCAAGTTGCGTAACTTCCTGTCTTGACGATGTAAGGATTTTCTGGGCAACGCACATCTCGTTAACCAACTCTGTCGCTTCTCTGATAAATTTATCCGATTGTTCGCGCGACAAGGCATTGGCCTCCGAGTCAAACCTCGACCGGAATTTTTTGAATTTACATAGCAGTTTATTCCAGGAAGGAAATCGTCTGCTCTCCTTTTCTAGAGCCAAGCATAACCCCTGCTCAATCTTGATCAAAAAATCAGAGAAGAGGGCCTTTTTCTCATCAATTTTTTTTGTCATTTATAATTCTCTTTCCAGGCTAAATACTGAATAAGAGCATCGGGGAAATAAATACGATCTGAATATTTTTCGGGTAAATAGGATTCAATTCGCCTTCGTATAAACTTATCTGCGTCATCAAGAAGTAAATTTAACCACAGACCTGTATTATTTCCTTCTGTTACGGCCAGTTTTGCAATAACCCAGGGCTCTTTTTTTATATATTTTTCCTGATAAAGCTTCTTCACTATGCAAGAAACCTCATCTTTTGGGAAAATGCCAAAACGCTGGATTGCTTGTTCGAGTCTTNNCAGGTGAAATTTGTCAATTTCAATTTCCCAATTTTTAAATTGTTCACGGTCCCAATCTTTTTTTTGTCCACCAATTTTCTCATAGACGTAGGGAAATCTGATTGCCAGCAGGTCAGAATCTGCAGTACCCCTTGCACGCTTTCCTTCTACCTGATCTACCCGGTGCAAAACAAAGTTTTGCAGCAAGAAGAACCCATTAAAGCGAAGGTACCAGTACGTTAAATTTTCAGCAAAATTTATCATTTAGATCACCTCCAGGATAAGGTTTGAATAACGCTCTTTAATTCTTTGACTAAAAAGCCTTTGGCAAACTGTCCGTCAGGATTTTCTTTAAAATCACGATTTGAATTACAATCCCCAGAA
>DFZP01000014.1:0-3647 GCA_002382125.1 Firmicutes bacterium UBA4053 | reverse complement strand
TTGCCTCAGCCACTTCATTAAAACCGTAATTTAATTCCCTAGCCATACTAAGTGCTGTGGGCAGCATGTCAATAAAGCCTGTGGCAATAAAATATGAACTCAAAGGAATCATATTTTGTTCTATGTCTAAAGGGGTATTCATTTTAAATATTCTACCATTGCCCATTGCCTAACCTCCATGAACTAGCGTAAATTGACTTTTTGTGGCAAACGCCTAAAACTGAATTTGTTCGGCAAGGATACGTAATGCGGTGCTCACGGTGATACCATCCGTTTTGCCCAATACTTTGGTTAATTGTTCAGTATTCAAGAAATGATCTTTTAGATCTACCAAATGGCAACCCGCGCCAAAATCAGGCATGCAGGCAAATCCTCCACTGGTAGTTTTGCCGAAGATCACTGCAATACATGAACGACTATCAATTCTGATTTCGTAATGGCTCCCATATTTTTTGAAACTCACAATATTTCCATTCCATTGTTCAGTTCTCCGGCCAAACCGGGCTTGACAGGTAAACATCATATACAAATCCCCCTTAGTGCTCCAGTTCATTTTTAATGACTCTTTTTACCACAATGTCATCCACAATACGGGTTTTGTTCAAATAGCAATTCAGCAGGCATTTATCGCAGATCAAGTTAATCTTTCGGGGTATTCCAGTACTGTAAGTATGGATTTCCCGGACAGCCTCACCGGTAAAAAGTTCACTACTCCCTCCTGCCGCCTTGATGTGTGTTCTGATGTAGTCTTCCACTCCTTGTAAATCCAGTTCTTTTAGCATGTATCGGATGGTAATACGCTGGGAGATAGCCCGCATGCTATGATTGGCCAGCATTTCCGAAAGTTCCGGCTGACCCACCAGGATGAGGCTTAAAGGCGATAGCGAGTCCATATTAAAATTAACCAGGAAACGAACTTCCTCCAACATTTTTTCAGTGAGTAAATGTGCTTCATCCACAATAACAATCGGGGTTTTACCATGCTGGTACAACTCCAGCATAGCCTTATTCACCTTCCGCTTGGATTCGGGTTTAAAATATGAGGGAGTTATATCAATTTGTTCCAGGATTTCATTATAAAAGGCTTTGGGTGACATATCCGACTGGGAGATATAAATGATTTTATGGGTGACAGGGTTAATTTCTTCTACCACAGCTCTGATAGCAGTGGTTTTGCCACTTCCTACCTCTCCGGTAACGGCTGCAAAGAGCCGGTTCTCAATAGCGTACTGCAGACGACCCTTTAGTTCTTGGAAATCTGCATGAAAATACAATTGTTTTACATCAATATCCCGGATGAAAGGAGTTTTAGAAAACCCAAAATAGCTTTCATACATGTGGTTCATCCTCCTTTTGATAGAGCTTGGCATAATGAATACGGTGAGCTTTGTCTTTAAGCTTTTGCTCATGTTTTTCCTGCAATAGCTTTAGAAAACTGGTCTGCACCGCCTTTTCACCGGCAGCTTCATTCTGCTGCTTGAGCGCCGTTGTGGTCGATTTTGTTTCTCCATCCCATACATTAGCCCGAATGATAAGGGCTTCGGCATTGCTGTATTGCTGTCCGTTGTAGTAGACTTCAACGCAGGATAGGTCCTTGGCATCATACCGCAGTTCCACCTTTTTACGAGCCAGAAAACCTTCTACCCGATAAAGATTGCCACCCAGGGATACCGTGGCCGCATTGTCGGCTTTGCGAACTTGACGCTGGATAAAGATTTTACGTAATTCCTCCGGGGTTATATATCTAAGACAGGCTTGTTCGCTTTGGTGGGCTTCCAAGGGCGTTCGCCTGATTTCAGCATGTACCTTATGGTTATAATTTTCTGCAAGCCACACTTCAAAGTAGTGATTTAACTCTTCTAAAGTTTGAATCCTTATTCGCCGGGCTTCCGGTTCAAATGAACGGTCGACATAGGCGTTAAATCTTTCCAATTTGCCCTTACTTTGAGGGGAGTAGGGTAAACAATATTTTAGCTGGCTTCCCAGTTCCGCACAAATAGTTTGCAAACGTTTAGTTTTATAGATCTTTGCATTGTCGGTATAAAAGCAACGGGGCACTCCCATCTGGATCAGTGCTTTGCGGAAGCAATCCTCTACGTTGGCGCCGTTTTCCGCCCAGTAGATTTTGCCGCAAACTCTCCTGCTTTTATCGTCCAGAAATGCAATTAAATAAGTTTTTATGTATTCTTTGGGGTTTTGGGGATCCGGTAAATAGATGCAGTGTTTAACGTCTGATTGCCAGGTATCATTAACGTTTTCCTTCTGGTAGCGACGGAAAGTTTTGCCTGGAGTTGGTTGCCGCAGCCAACTGGTGTGTTGGGTCACTAATCTGGACAGAGTTGAATGCTTAATGCTGCCGGGAGTAGTTTCTCCCAATAGTTCCAGCATTTCTATAATTTCACGGATACTACGCGTAGGGAGCTCTTCTTTTAGGGAAAAGGCTTTTTTTAATACTTCCTCCGATATAGCACGCACATTTCCTTTATCTTTCCGTTTGTATTGCATTAATGCGGAAAAGCCTCCTTCACGGTACCATTTAAGATATTGTCGCAGGGTTCTTTCACATAAGGTAGTCCGGTTACTATGGGGAATTTCGTATGTTTTGGCAAGTATTTGTTTCCTAAGGACAGTCTTCTCCCCGGGGGATAGGCTGTCATCCAAGAGAGGGTGGATCAGCCCGTAGCGGAACAAAGCACGTTCCATATCTTGGTCATCATTCATGGTTTTTCCTCCTTGTCGCTTAGATTTTGGAATAGAAACATTCTACTTCAGCAACAAGGAGGCTGTGGTTTAAAACTATGGGAAATACCGGCGGTTTTGATAGTGAGAAATTTATAAGAAGATGTGAGATTTCAGCAAGTCTAAAATCCGGTTGAGGTAGCGGTAAGGCCAAGCGGCAATATCAGTTGCCGGAAATCGCACCCAGGCATCCAAAACTTTGGTATAAAGGCTTGTCCACTGCAACAGTATTACTGTTTTACGTGAATATTCTTTGTCCCGGATGATAGGCGGCGCCTTTTGAGCCTCTTGGGCCAGTTCTTCTGCAATATCTTTTTGGGGAAGTAGCTGTTGCAGGTCAGCCAGGAGAAGTGGTTCCGTTTTCTGCTTTTTGATCTCCACGATGCGTACCCAATAATACATGACGGTGTGGGATACTGGTACCAGGGGGAAAAGTTCGTTCTGGAGTTTCCTTAGGCTGCATTCTGCTTCATGGGAATAAGTATATTGAAGCACATAGGCTTGGCGTTCGAATGTATCATATTGATGACGGGATGCTAAAAATTCCGGCTTAAGCGCATGTGTTATGTTACATTGCCTGCACTTGTATCTGAGTATGACGATCTTGGTTAGCAGGGTATTGGATTTGTATTGTACTTCATAACAGGCATGGTAGACCATTTGCGAACCACATGTGTTGCAGTGGATTACTATTTGCACTGTAAAAATGATTTGCATATAGGTCTTGACATTGCAGCCGAAATTGTATAATCTCAATTTGTTTTTATGTTGAAAAGTGTTTCCCCTTGTATTTGATTCTGTCAGGAATCAAAGGGAAGCACTTTTTATTTTATCAGCTGGAAATTTCACCGGCAATTCTTTGTGAAAAATTTGCCGCTTTATACGGTAGTTTTTCATTGTTTAAAACA
>DFZP01000102.1:0-11248 GCA_002382125.1 Firmicutes bacterium UBA4053 | reverse complement strand
GTACTGCCGTTACCAGCCATTCTAAATCCTTTGGGCGATCTATTTGCCGGTAGCCCACCCGGTAGGTGTCTATCTCAACTGCCAGCCGGCTGAAGAGATTTTCCGGTTCTCGTTTTTGTTTATGTTTTTTATCTGCTTTATCCTGTTGTGTAATAGAGCGAATAAGGCTTTTAAACTCCAGCCTGCTGAAAAGTGTCAGCAGTTCCTGATAATCCGGGCCTGACCAACGGCATTTGTCCAGCTCGACAGGGAATGGTACATCCCGCACTATGGTGGCCAGTTGCTTGGACAGGATTGCCTGGGAGACAAACGGCTCAATTTTTTCCTTCTGGTTTGCAGGTAATTCTGCCACGTGGGAGAGTACTTTTTCCAGGCAACCGTATTTTTCTAACAGACTGGCTGCTGTTTTAGGTCCGATGCCTGGCACGCCGGGAATGTTGTCTGATTGATCACCTGTTAACCCCTTGAAATCGGCGAACAAGGCAGGGGTTACCCCGAAGCGCTCCTGTACCTTTTCTTCCGTATATTCCTTAAGTTCCGTAATTCCCTTTTTGGTTAGCAATACCCTGGTTTGGGGGGAGACAAGTTGCAGGGCGTCCTGATCTCCGGTCAGGATAATATTGATCAGCCCGGCTTTTTCTGCATGAGTGACCAGTGTTCCAATTAAATCATCGGCCTCGTAATTTTCACATTCCAGTGTTTGAATGCGCATGGCCCGCAAGAGTTCCTTTAGTAAGGGAAACTGGGGGCGCAGCTCGTCGGGAGTTGGTTTGCGATGGGCTTTATATTCCTTATAATCGCTGTGCCTGAAGGTGATCTTACCTTTGTCGAAACAAACTGCCACCATTTGTGTTGGTTGCCCGGCCAGAATTTTTAAGAGCATATTGGTGAAGCCGTATACTGCGTTGGTAATTATTCCCTGGCTGGTGGAAAGCAGGGGTATGGCATGGAAAGCCCGGTGGGCCAGGCTGTTGCCGTCAATGATCAAAAAAGTCCCGGTTGACAAGGGTAGACACCTCGCAGTTTAATTACCACTTATTTGCATTGGCATAATCAGGCCGTATAAAGTAGTTGCGTTGTAAATAAGTATTTCACCGTAAAGGGGTAAAAATCCTTTTTGCCGCATGGTTTAATTCGTTTATCAGTTGATAGCCATAAAGATAGCTAACTGCGTGTCATATAGAAGAAAATTAATTTTGTGAGTCGAAGTGCGTTAACGAATAAAAAATTATTATTGCCTTTGAGTAAGGGAAATACTCTTGTTAATAACCATCTTGTGAAATCAGGCGATGCTTTATTGGTAAGAGAAGGGAGAATATATCTGGCTGCAGAAACTTTAAACATGCCGGGTATAAAGGTTTTACACCGGGATGCAGAAATTATATTAGAAGTGTGATCTTTCAGCAGGAATAGGGTACAGGACGTTGAATTAATTGTTAATGTGTGTCGATTTATATCCGTGAAATAATTTTTAAGCGGTTTCGTGAATATAAGACACAGGGGGGTGTAAAGGAATGCGGGGGACCGGAAAAAGAGATAAGTGTGCATGTGGCAGCAACAAGCCTTATAAACAGTGTTGTGGCATGCCGGCCAAAGTGGTCTCACTGGCACAATTCAGGTGGCAGCAGATAGGTCAGCAACTCCGGCGCAAGCTGGGGGAATTTGCCGATCAACCTTTCTTCGCCCGGGAAGCAGCCCGTGCCCAACAACTTTACATGGAAAAACTCGACCCTGAGTTGATTGACCAGTACGATGAATTTATTATGGAGCGCTGCTTTGAATGGTTTATCTTTGATTATAAGTTATCAACCGGTGAGACGGTTATCGAATTATTTCAGAAGAATCCCGATCTCTCCGGGCAGGAAAAGGAACTGTTGAAAGGATGGTCCAGCGCACGAATATCACTCTACGAAGTATTGGATATTCCTCCCAGGGAAGGTCTGGTCTTGCAGGATTTGATTTGTCATACCGGGATGACTGTTTATGATTTGAACGCGGCCCAGGAACTTTATACTGGAATGGTTTTATTTATGCGTGTACTCAAGGTGGGAGAAACTTATGAGTTTTCTACCAGCGGTCTGGCTATACCTGCTTCCTGTAGGGAGGCTTTGTTAGAAAGGATACGGGATGATTTAAAAACATATTGCCGGGAAAGGGGAATTTCGATCCGGGAAGGAGTAAATTCTTATCTTAAGAGCCGGGCATGCCTGCTTAATACCTGGGTAATAGAAATGGGGCTTAGCTATATACTGCCTGACATGGTAAGTAACAATAGGAAGGATTGTACTCCGGTAAAACTAGATGGCGATCTGGTTTCGGATCAGATTACACATAAGATTACCAATGATTTTTTAGATGATTATTATGATTGCTGGCTTGATCATCCTCAATCTGTATTTAATGGCCTGACTCCCAGACAGGCCTGCCGTAGTATTGAGGGGAAAGAACGTTTAAAGGAAATGCTGCGGGAACTGGAACAAACAGAAATCGAGCGGGAACATAACGGTGAACCTGCCTACGACTTTCAAAAAGTATGGCGGAAGTTGGGACTGACCAGCGGCAGAATTAACAAAAGGGAGGCAACACTTTCACTCGTGAAAAATGAGGTTCCGGATGATTACCAGTGGCCTTTCCCCGGTTGTCTTATGGTAGCCCGGCAGGTGCAGGAAGACTTAAAACTGCGGGGTTACAACCGCCAGCAGAAGGGTTCTGCCCTGCGCCTGTGGCATGATTACTGCTGGCTGGAACGTCCTTCTTTCCGCAAATCCGCCGTATGGGTGGCCACGGTGATATATGCCATGGCGCGTTTGGAATTAGACCGGAAAGTAAACCAGCATGACCTGGCAGCCAGGTATGGTGTTGCGCCTTCCTCCATTTCTCTTAATTTCCGGAACCTATGCCGTACTCTGGGGCTGGTAGCATTCGATCGCCGGTATTCCACACACAGGCCGGTTTTCCCCGGTCCGGATGGAGATTACCCCCTATTGGACAGGATCTGGAAAAAGCTAAAGTTGTAGAAGGTTGTTTTAGAGGGGGTAAGTTTTTTTGCCGGAGTCTTTAGCGTACCTGCTGGAGGTTGTTATCCAAAGGACGGTTGACTTCATTTCTTCGCTGGGTTACTGGGGTATTTTCATTGGCATGGCTATTGAAAGCGCTAATGTGCCACTACCCAGCGAAGTGATTCTACCCTTTGGAGGATACCTGGTTTCTACGGGCAGGCTGGATTTTTTTTGGGTGGCTATGGCAGGCGCTGCAGGGGGAACAGCAGGGTCTGTTTTATCATATTTTCTTGGCTTGTGGGGCGGACGTCCTTTCTTGTTGCGTTACGGACGATATATGGGTATTTCCTTAAAACATCTTGAGCTGGCTGATGGGTGGTTTCTACGCTATGGAGAGGCCACGATATTTTTTACCCGCCTGATGCCCATTATCCGTACTTTCATTTCCCTTCCGGCAGGAATTTCGGGGATGAATTTCTGGCGTTTTGTCTTGTATACGTTTTTGGGTTCACTGCCGTGGTGCTTCTTTTTGACTTACCTTGGTCTGAAGATGGGCCAGCACTGGGAGGATTTGAAGTATTGGTTCCACCGTCTGGACGTAGTGGTAATCATAGTGTTGGCAGGAGCGGTTTTCTACTACTGGTGGAAAAAAAGAAAAGCCTGAATAGAAGACCACAATGACATGACGATGCGGGCCAATAGGACTAGTCAGGCATACCGCAGGACGCACTTTTGTAGACGAAAGATCATCGACATGATCCTTGGAACGAAGAAGTATAAGCCGTTTCGCCATTTTTATCAAATTCAAACAGCCTGGGAGCATTAAACTCTAAAAAGAATTTTTTAATTCGTCTTTCTGCCAATTTTATATATTCTTCATTTATGTCATATCCCACATAGTGACGCTTTGTTTTTACTGCTGCGATTGCAGCCTGTCCGCTACCTATAAACGGATCCAAGATCACTTCGTCCTCAAAAGTATAAAGTTGAATTAGTCTGTAAGGTAATTCCACTGGGAAAGGTGCGGGATGACCCACTTTTTTTGCCGGCTCGGCGGCAAATGTCCAGATGCTTTTGGTAAATTCAAGAAACTCCTCTTTGGAAATTGTGCTTTTTCTTTTGAGGTTTTCTCTTGCAAACAAACCTTTAGAAAAGACCAAAATATATTCATGAATATCTCTCAATGTTGGATTTTTAGCAGAAAGCCAGCTACCCCACGCAGTTGAAGGACTGACACTTGAAGCTTTATTCCAGATAATTTCACCTCGCATTAAAAATCCTAGATCAAGCATATCTTCAACGATAAAGGCATGAAGAGGGATGTACGGCTTTCTCCCTAAATTAGCTATGTTGATGCAAACCCTACCTCCTGGAACAAGAACCCTTTTAACTTCACTCCACACTCTTTTCAAGAATGTTCTATACTCATTCAAGGTAAGATTCTCGTCATACTCTTTGCCTACATTGTAAGGAGGGGAGGTAACCATCAAATGAATGCTATTATCGGATAATTTCTCCATTTTTTCACTCGATTTACAAAGGATTTTATCCATAAACTCTAGCGGGACTGGATTTTCTACATACTTGACTGGTTCCTCTTTGGGCAATCCCTCATACAATCTACTTGTATAAAAGGAAGTGGAGTCATGATTAATTCTTCCAGGGGAACCAAAAGCACTTGTTTTTGTGCCGTTTCTTTTTCGATTAACTTTCATTTAGTCCTCCCTCCAAAGATCAACCCATCTTTTATAGGAATTGAACTCAATCTTTGTTTTTTGCCAATTTATTACGATTCTTCTAGACATACTATCTTCAACTGTAAGTATTCAGTTAACTCGCCGAGGCATGATGTTGTCCCCGCTCACTCCAATGCTTCGCCTCGACAGCACCACGGCTTGTTTCGGACCGGACTAGCGGTGCTGCAAAGGCGGCAAGATACTGGTTTCTTTGCTTGAATAACTTTTGAATGCCGCTGGTTTCACACCGCTGTCCGGTTACCCGAAGCTTCGCCGGGTGCTGTTACCGATGCTACGCAAGTCGTTCGCTTTAGGGCAACATCATGCCACTGCTTTATAAAGTTGCTTCACTGAATATTTACCTTCAACTTTTGAAGGGTTATCTACCGAGTGTTACCATGATGTTTTTTAATTATCTCTGAAAATGATTGGGTACCATATTTTGTACCGTTCTACATCTACCTTTGTTTTCCTTCTTCTTTTGGCAAAAATTTCAGAATTAAGCTGGCCGCACACTGAATATTTACGAGATTTACGANNCTTTTGTGGTATAATGTGCCGGGGAGGGAACAACCGGTGGGCTATACACCCATGATCGAGCAATACCTGGAGATCAAGAACCAGCATCAAGACGCCATTCTCTTTTTCCGTCTGGGTGATTTTTATGAAATGTTTTTCGATGACGCCGTACTGGCAGCCAGGGAACTGGAGATCACCCTCACCGGCCGCGATGGTGGCGAAAACAGGCGGATACCTATGTGCGGCGTCCCCTACCATGCCGCTCAAACCTATATCACCCGTTTAATTCAAAAAAGTTACAAAGTAGCCATTTGTGAGCAGATGGAAGAACCAGGAGCCGGTAGGGGAATAGTTCGTCGCCAGGTGACACGGATAGTTACTCCGGGTACTCTCATAGAAGAGCAGACGCTGGAAGAAAAGAAGCATAACTTCCTGGCAGCCGTGAGAGCGATGGAAACCTCGTATGGCCTGGCTTTTGCCGACGTCACCACGGGATTGTTTATGGCCACCCAGTTCGACGGCGACAGCAGTGAAAATATGTTGCTGGATGAACTGGCCAGGCTTCAACCCGCAGAGATCTTACTGGCAGATGCCGCGGAAAATAACAAAACGGCCAGCAGGATAAAAAAAAGATGTTCTGCTGTTATTTCATTTGTTTCCCCCGGGACGTTCAGCCGGGAAAAAGCCATAAGAATTCTTTCCAGGCAATTGGGACCGGCCTGGCAGCAATCGGCACTGAATACTTTCCCCCGGGCAGTAGATGCTGCCGGCGGATTAATGGTCTATTTAAAGGACACTCAAAAATGCGATTTGCTGCAGATTAACCAGGTTCAATTATACTCCCCCGGGCAGTATATGATTCTGGATGCAATCACCCGGCGCAACCTGGAATTGACAGCTTCCATGCGCGACGGGTCCCGCTGGGGCACTCTTTTATGGGTGCTGGACTATACCGTTACGGCTATGGGCGGGCGTCTTATAAGATCCTGGATAGAACGGCCGTTGCTGGATCTGAAGACTATCCGGAACCGCCTGGACGCCCTGGAAGAAACAGTTAACAATATTTTCTTCCGGCACGAATTAAAACAGCTTCTTTCTTCCATCTACGATCTGGAAAGGTTAACGGCGCGTGTGGCCTACGGTTCAGCCAACGCCCGCGACATGCTGGCTTTAAAAGATTCTCTTTCCGTTTTGCCTTCTTTAAAACAACTCTTGCTGAATAATCAGGCAAAGTTATGGCTGGAAATTGCAGGGGCAATTGACTGCCAGGAGGATTTACGGGAGTTACTGGAGAATTCTATCAGTGAAGATCCTCCTTTCTCAGTACGGGAAGGAGGAATCATAAAACCAGGTTATCATCCGGAAGCAGATCGTTTACAGGCAGCCAGTCGTAGTGGTAAAGACTGGCTGGTTAATCTGGAAACCCGGGAGAGGGAACGGACGGGGATTAAATCGTTGAAAATAGGCTTTAACAAAGTATTTGGCTATTATATAGAAGTGACCCGGACCAACCTTAACCTGGTGGCGGAAGATTATATAAGAAAACAGACGCTGGCCAATGCTGAACGTTTTATCACGCCCGAGTTAAAAGAATTAGAAGAAAAAATCCTGGGTGCGGAAGATCGCCTGGTGCAGTTGGAGTACCAGTTGTTTGTAGAGATACGTGATCAGGTGGCTGCTGTCATCCCGGCACTGCAAAAAACAGCGCATGCCGCGGCTACGGCCGACTGCCTGCTTTCCCTGGCGGAAGCTGCAATTAAAGCAAACTACACACGCCCTCAAGTTAGTGAAAAAGATCGCATTCTTATTCGGGAGGGCCGTCATCCTGTGCTTGAACGTGTACTGAGCACGGGAGAGTTTGTTCCCAACGACATATTATTAAACGAAGAAAATCGTCTAATAATTCTTACCGGGCCAAACATGGCCGGTAAAAGCACCTATATGCGGCAGGCAGCGTTACTGGTACTGATGGCTCAAATGGGCAGCTTTGTCCCCGCCCGGCAGGCTGAAGTCGGGCTTGTGGATCGAATTCTTACCAGGGTTGGCGCCAGCGACGACCTGGCCATTGGCCAGAGTACCTTTATGACGGAAATGAACGAATGCCGGACAATCATAAATTCCGCCACTGTAAGAAGCCTGATCATTATGGACGAGGTAGGCCGGGGTACCAGTACATACGATGGAATCAGCATTGCCTGGGCGCTGGTGGAATATATAGCCACACAGGTAAAGGCAAAAACTTTATTTTCAACCCATTATCATGAATTGACCGACCTGGAAAAGCTGGCGGGAGTTAGGAATTTTACGATAACTGTGCAGGAACAGGGAGAAGACATTGTTTTTCTGCGCCAGGTCTTACCCGGCAAAGCCGACCGTAGTTACGGAATTCAAGTAGCGCGGCTTGCCGGCCTGCCAAGGGTTATTTTAAGCCGTGCCCGTGAAATAATGAATAGTCTGGAGTACCGGCAGGCTGCAGCAAAACAACCGGCTCCAACCAAGGGAAATCCCGGCTCAGACATGGATGGCAAAGTTCATGTCGAACCGGCAGGCAGGCAAGTCGTGAAAGAGTTAACTGCTTTAAACGTCTGTAAACTGACACCGCTGGAGGCATTGAATCTGGTTGCCCGCTGGCAGGAAAACATACTGGGCAAAGGATCCAACCACAGACAGGATTTTCTTGCGAAGAGCGAAATGGAGGTGACTTAGGAGTGAATATCGGGATCGATGTAGGAGGCACTTATACTGATGCAGTTCTCCTGGAGAAAGACAGGGTACTGGCAACAGCCAAGGTGTCAACCCGGGAAGATTTATTATCCTCTGTTTTGGAAGCGCTTGACACAATAATGAAAGGAATTCCGGCAGAATCGGTTAGTCGAGTGGCTTTGAGCACAACCATGATCACCAACCTCATTGCCGAGAAGAAATACGACAGGGTTGGCCTGTTAATTATGCCCGGCCCGGGTTTGAGCCATGACTCGTACCGTTATCCAACCGATATACACATAGTTACCGGGGCCATTGACTACCGGGGAAGAGAAATAACGCCCATTAATCTCTCCCAGGTGGACAAGGCAATAGATGATCTGGCAGCCGGGGGTTATCGCAAAGTAGCGATAGCAGGAAAGTTTTCCTGCCGGAACAACAGCCATGAAGCAACAGTAGAAAGGCAGGTAAAGAAAAAGTATCCTGATTGGGATGTGGAACTGGGTCATAAGGTTGCCGGCCAGTTAAATTTCCCCAGGCGGTTAACCTCTACCTACCTCAGTTGTGCAACAAAGAAAAAGTATCAGTTGTTTATCGACTCTGTACAGGAAGCCCTGGCCTGGCGCAATATTAAGGCACAGGTTTTCATTCTTAAGGCCGATGGGGGAACCTTACCGCTGTCCTATTCTCCGGATGTGGCCATTGAAACCATTTTCAGCGGGCCGGCAGCCAGCACCCTGGGAGTACAGGCTTTAACTCCTCCGGGAAAAACTTCTGTGGCGGTAGATATTGGTGGTACCACCACTGACTTGTCATTAATACTTGGCGGACAGCCTTTACTTTCTTCCAAAGGAGCCAGAATAGACGACTTTCTGACCCATGTACGCACGCTGGCAGTTAAATCGGTGCCCATCGGGGGAGACAGTGTTGTTGAACGGGTAGGCAGGGAAATCGTCGTTTACTCAGAGCGGATGGGCCTGCCCTTTTGCCTGGGTGGTCCGCTGCCGACGCCAACCGATGCGCTGAAGACATTGGGATTAACCACGTTGGGCGATCAGCAACGTGCCCGGCAGGCGATGAATATGTTAAGGGGTTCTTCTCCCGCCAGCGTTGAAGAAATAGCCTCAGAAGTGATCCTTTTCGTTGTTGAGACTATTGTGAAAGAAATCTTAGGAATGTTTGTCCAGTGGGAACAGGAGCCCACTTATCGGGTATGGGAAGTTCTCCAGAAAAAAAGGGTTCGTCCCGATACGGTCGTAGGAGTGGGAGGGGGAGCGAGTGGCTTTATTCCACGGATCGCATCCCGCCTGGGCTTTTTTCCTGTTGTTCCACCTTATGCTTCTGTAGCCAACGCTATCGGGGCGGCAGTCGCCCGTCCCACTCTGCAGGTCAGCATCAGGGCAGATACTGAACAGGCAACCTATACCGTTTTAGAAGAAGGCTACCAGGGAAAGCTGGAAAAGTACCCCTTTGGAATCGATCAGGTTTTTGAACTTGCCAAAGAGTGGCTTGCCAGGCGGGCCGGCAAGTACGGTCTGGAAAGCAACCTGGACGGACTTGAAACAACCAGGAGCGAGGTTTTTAACATGGTCAGGGATTGGGTTACCGTAGGACGGCTTTACGACATGACGGTGCAAACACCAAGAGGAATTCTGCATCATATCGGGGCGGAGGTGGGGAACAATGGCAATTGAAAAAACAGGCATCGTGTTTTTCCCCGCCTTTGACTGGGCCATTTCCCCCACTCATCCGGAGAGGGAAGAAAGGCTGTTGTATACAAGGGATCAAATATTTGAAGAGGGGGTTCTGGATTTACCCCAGGTTGTGGAATATCCTCCCCGGTTGTCTACGTTGCATGATATCAACCGCGTTCACTTTTGCATCCCCGGAGTACAAAGCCAGGTTACGGAAGCCCACCTGATTGCCGCTGGAGCAACCATGCTGCTGGGGGACCGTATTCTGACGGGCGAAATCAAAAATGGTTTTGCGCTCGTTCGCCCTCCCGGTCATCACGCTATGCGGCTGGTACATGGCAACAGGGGGTTCTGTAACATCAATAATGAAGCCGTTCTTGTAGATTACCTGCGCCACCGCTACGGCATAAAAAAACTGGTCATTGTAGATTCGGATGTCCACCATGGAGACGGAACGCAGGATATCTTTTATCATGACCCTGATGTATTATGCATTTCTTTCCACCAAGACGGCCGTACTATCTATCCAGGCTCGGGGTTTACCAATGAATTGGGCGGTCCAGGGGCTTACGCCCGTACCATCAATATTCCACTACCGCCTGGAATGACAGACGAAACCTTTCATTACCTGGTGGAAAACCTTGTTTTACCAATTCTGCGTGACTTCCAGCCGGAATTTATCATAAACTCGGCGGGTCAGGATAATCACTATACCGACCCATTAGGCAGTATGCGGTTTACAGCCCAGGGATACGCGGAATTTACCAGAAAGCTTAACCCCCACCTGGCGGTACTGGAGGGCGGATATGCCATCGAGACTGCTCTACCCTACGTGAACCTGGGAATCCTGCTGGCTCTGGCCGGGGAAGATTATTCCCATGTTCAGGAACCGGATTACCAGCCGGGAAGGATGAAAGAAAACGCAGAACTGGCGGCCAAGGTGCGCCAGATGATTAACCAGACATACGAAATATGGAAGAATAGAGATTCTGTCGACATAGAAAAACTGTTCGGCAGTGGTCGCTTTTACCAACGCAAGAAACATATTTACTACGACACTGATCACATAGATGAAGAACAGGTGGAGAGTGTACGGCTTTGCCACTCGTGTCCCGGTTTTATAACTATAGATTCCCAGGCCAACTACGGTTATGGCCGTTTAGCCCGGGCATACTGTATATCTGTTCCTTTTAACGCCTGTTCCTCATGTCAGGCGGAAGCCTATGACGCTTATGAAGAAGAAAAACGTCAGCCTCACTACCAGTTTGTATATATGCAGAATAAGTCCACTGACACATACCTGACCTATGATTGTGAAAAAAGGCAGGAGCTGGTTTCAGAGGAGTTACCCATGAGAGCTGACGTCCTCTCCATAAAGCATGAAAATTGAGTGCTTGCCGTTGTTTGCAAGGAGCTACATATGCGAAAGGCCNNAATCGGCTTAAGCGAATCGCGCAGATAACAGTATGCAAAAAGATCAACAGCGAACGATAGAGAAGCTTTGTGACGTTAAAAAACTAAGAAACCACGCGCAATATGCAGCGCTGGCAGATTCGCTCCGAACCAAGCCGGTGTCTCGTCGGCCTGTAGCATCGAA
>DFZP01000045.1:1796-5178 GCA_002382125.1 Firmicutes bacterium UBA4053 | reverse complement strand
GCTAAGAGAGGAATACTTTACCCCTTCGCTAACCGAAGCGTGGATGAACCTGTCTTCTCCCACGTATATCCCTACATGGTTGATTCCCCGGCTGCCGTAGTGGCTGAAAAATACCAGGTCGGCCGGCTGGAGTAAGTCTCTTTCTACGGGTGCGCCAAGGGCCGCCTGAGCCGCTGCGTTATGCGGAAGATTAAAGCCGGCGGAGCTGTAAATATAAGCAACAAATCCCGAGCAGTCGAAGGAGTGTGGCCCGGACCCTCCATATACATATCTGGTTCCAAGAAAGGAGGCGGCCAGAGTTAAAATGTCTCTTGCAGAGAAAGTGGATCCGCCGCGGGAAGATAGGCTTGCTGGTTTTACCGGGGTATTTGCGGGCCGGGAAGAGGAGCGGGTGGGGATGATTAAGATCTGGCCTGGCTGGATGAGTTCGGAAGCTAGCTTACTGGCGGACATAATGGCCTGGATACTTGTTCCATGGCGACGGGCTATTAAGAAAAGACAGTCGCCCTGCCGCACTGTGTAGATAACTTTCACCGTCTGATCCGGGTTTTTGTGTTCTGTTTGAGAAGGGGGAGATGTTTGCTTTTTGACCTGCTGTGTTTCAGGGATCACGAGTTTTTGTCCGGGGTAAATGAGGTGGTTCTTCAAGCTATTGGCATTCTGTATTTTTTCGATAGTGGTATTATACTGCTTGCTCAAATCATATAACGTATCTCCAGTCTTTATTATATGGGTTGCGGCGTTGGCGGCCAGGGGTAACGAGATGGTAATAAATATGGCTGTCAAAATATATAAGCTAATCTTTAACAGGGGCATTGTTTTCTTTCTCTTTGACATAAACAAAAGCTCCTTTTCTTTAAATAGTGGCTTCCTTTTCCTCGACGAAGAAGAATTAGGTTCCACTACCAACTTTATGCCAATCATAAAGTTTTTTCGACACTGTTTTCGGAAATTCCTGCTTTTCTGAGAGGATTTTTTCTGGATGGCATCGGAGTGACGGAGGATAATGGCAGGAAAGGGTAAGGAAAACGCACTCAGGATGCCGGACAAAATCTGTGCTATTACCCGTAGACTATACCCTTTGCTGGCGTTGCACGGCCCTGATGTCTATATCTACTGGCAGCCGGTAAGGACGGCACATCTGGTATATCCGGGAAGTAGTTCTTTCGCCTAAATGTTCTTCCAGATCTTCCAGGTTGATATTAGTGGTAATTATGGTAGGTAAAGAATAGTTGAGGCGGTGGTTGAGAATTGAATAAAGCTTGTTGCGCACCCACTCGGTATAGTTGTGGGCGCCCAGGTCATCCAGAATTAGCAGTGGCACCTGCCGGGCAGTTTCCAGCAGATCTTGCTCAGTAGGATCGTCAGGTGAACGGTTGGAATCATAGGTATACCGGATGAGATCAAGAAGGTCAGGTACGATGACAAATAAAACAAGGTGACCCTTTTCTAATAAATTGTTGGCAATACAGCAGGCTAAAAATGTCTTTCCGCTTCCCACCGGGCCGGTAAAGAGGAGTCCATCAGTAACGGTGTTTTCCTGAAATGCGGCAACAAAGTCTGAAGCTGCTTGAAAGGTTAAACGTGCCGAATCAAAATAGCTTAAGCCTTTTGAAAGATCAATATTTTGACGCGAATAATACTTGAAATCAAAATTCTCAAAGGTACAGGTGCGCAAGTACGGGGGAAGGCCTGATTTTTTAAACCGCCTGGCCAGAGCCTTTTGTGGCAGGCAACTGCACGGGATGGCCAGGTTGCCTTCGATGATCAAGCCCCGGTTATGGCAAAGCTTGCAGAAATCCAATCCTTTGACTTCCTTTCCTGACGAACGTTCATAATTTCAATCAACTCAAATAAAGGGTCTTAATCATTTCCTTTTTTCGTTCGTCTGCTTTCCCACTTTTCCCACTTTTCCCATTTATACCATTTTTTACATTTGCCCTGCCGGAGGAAAGAGTGCTTTTCCCGCGTTTTTTTTGGAAACATTGCTCGTATTCTTCTACAGCCTCCACTGTCCGAAGATTGTTTTTCCTCCATTCCAGAAGAATGGTATCAATGTACTTAAAGTTATGTTTGCCCATTAAGACAGCCCGGCGTAAAGCATCCCGAACAAGAGAGCAATCGGTTTCCTCTGTCCACTGCCGGATTTGTTCTACTTCCATGGGCGAAAGTGGACGACCAAATTCTTCTTCGAAGTTCTTGACTAGGTTGCCAAACTCAGCTTTCCACATCGGCCTGGCAGGTGAGCATTGTTCTTCGAGTAAAACGCGGGTTTTTTCAATTTCTTTTACTTTTGCACACGCCCATGCTTCGGATAGTTTTTCAAACAAGGGTTCAAAGTCGTATCCACTTAAAATACTGCCCTGGGTTTCATCATAGTACTGAGTAACGGTTAAGATTTCTTTTTTTAATAGACTGGCCAAATTTTGTTCTACGCGGGCAACGCCCCCCTCTAGATATTCGGCCAGCATCTCCGGTGTGGGGTGGAGAATTTTTTCTTCCATGCGCAGCCGCAACAATTGAAGCAGAACCATCATCTCTTCATCTGTAATTCCAATCCCTACGTAATGCCGTAAAAGTAAATTGGGTATGCTCGTTACCCCTTGTAACATTAAATCTGTACCAAATGTAGCGGTAATATTTCCCTCCCTGTGTTTTTTAAAGGTCCTCCGGCTTCCAACGATCATTTGATTACCCCCCCCCACCTGATATTTTATGGTAGGACGGCTAATTTGTCCAGGCAAGAAAAAGCTATCTAATTTAGATATGAGTCTGTCCAACGGCAAAATTTATCTTCTTTTGACGAAAAATGTTAAAAGAAAATTTCTTACTTAGAAAGGATTTCCCTTTAAAACTAAAAATTCCTTTGGAAATTGAACCTGGGCAGGACTTAAGGAGACAGAATAGCGGATAAGCCTTGATATATCAACTTGTGGAAAAGTCATCCACTATGTTATCATCATTTTCAGAAACAAAAAGAGTACTGTTGTCCATAACAGGGGAAAATACAAAAAATATCTAAAAGAATTAAACAGGAGAGTGGTGTAGATGGCAATTAAGGTTGGTATTAACGGTTTTGGTCGCATTGGACGCAGTGTTTTTCGTGCCATTCTGGATCGTCCTGAAGTGGAGATAGTGGCTGTAAACGATCTGACGGATGCTGGAACACTGGCCCACCTTTTAATGTACGACTCCGTGCACGGTAAGCTGGCATATAACGTAGCGGTTACAGATGATGGTTTCGTGATAAAGGACCGGAAAATCACAGTGCTGTCGGAGAAAGATCCACATCAGCTGCCCTGGCGGGAGACAGGGGCAGAAGTTATAGTTGAATCCACCGGCCGCTATACAGATGGAAAAGCAGCCGCCGTACACCTTGAAC
>DFZP01000045.1:0-1773 GCA_002382125.1 Firmicutes bacterium UBA4053 | reverse complement strand
GCGCCCATAGCCAAGGTGCTGCATCAAAAGTTCGGTATACTGCGGGGACTGATGACTACCATACATTCTTATACCAATGATCAGCAGATCCTGGATCTGCCCCACAAAGATTTGCGCAGGGCACGGGCCGCGGCAATGTCCATTATTCCTACTACCACCGGAGCAGCCAAAGCAGTTGCCCTGGTATTGCCGGAACTGGAAGGAAAGCTGAACGGGATGGCCATGCGGGTTCCCACTCCAAACGTTTCGGTAGTAGATCTGGTGGCTGAGTTGGCCCGGCCGACCGGCAAGGAAGAGGTTAATGCCGTGTTAAAGCAGGCTGCAGAAGGAGAATTAAAAGGCATCCTGGATTACTGCGAGCTGCCCCTGGTATCCATAGACTTCAACGGCAATCCTTATTCCTCCATAGTTGATGCTCTGTCTACGATGGTTATCGACGGAGCGCTGGTTAAAGTAATATCGTGGTACGATAACGAATGGGGTTATTCTAACCGGGTGGTAGATACTATCCTGTACATGGCAAAACAGGGGTTATGAGTATAAATACTCATAACCCGGGTCCCACTGGGTTTTGCGTTGAATGTTCAGAGCCTGCATCAGGCCGGAGGTCAGCGCATTTGCCAGGCCGTTATAGCATATTTAGCAATTCTCCCTCCCATCGTGGAAGGGGGTTAGGAGGAGGGGGCGTTTTCCCACCCATCACCCTAACCCTGGTCCTCTCCCTTTGAGGGAGAGGGAACCGGTCAGTTTGTTTTCTGAGGAGTAAAAGAAATCCGCGTTGAGGTTGTTGGCCAGGTTGGCGCGCGCCGAAAGGCCCACGTTGATGTCACTATCCCGTGTGGAGATAACTTCTACTTGGTAGTTCCTTAACCTTTCAAGCAGAAGGCTGGACAGCTTGAGTGTTAAATCTTTTCCTTTAAGCCAAACCCAACCGCTCCTAAATCATCCCCGCTATGCCCAGGGTCTACAACTATTAACATAATATTTTCACCTCTGTTCTGATTTTTATTCTCCAAGCATCTAAAAAAATACTCAGCCGGGATATACTAAATATTCATTTGTGAAAAACTAGACATAAAGGAAATACCGTTAAACCTCTACATTAAACCTTTCAAGATAAATAAGTTTTCTTATAAGCCAAAATATTGTAACATAACATTAACCATTAGTTTAATTTTTGGAGGTGAAGGATAATGAACTTCTATGAAGCATTTAGTTATTTAAGAGGAGCGGGTATAAAGGCCCTTCCTGTACCTGGTACCAATAAATACCAAGTCTCTTTTGGGGATGGTGGGTCAATGTACATCAGAGAAAAAACTCTGATCAAATTGGCTAAATCCTCATCTGATGACGTGAACACGATAATTCAAAACCTCAGAAATTTACGGGCATCCGGCGAGTAGTTTTGTATACACGAAGCTGCCAAGGATGATTTTATGGATACATACATGGCTATGCTCAGGAATTCAGCCCTTAGTGATTTAACTTGAACGTTATAATTATGTGTATATTTATTTTTTCTCTGGTGAAACTATCACTGCAGGGTTCGTAATGGCCGAGCCAAGACTGCTGCGGGGTCAAATGATGGCTCTGCAGCAGTCGGCCAAAGGTTGATAACGGGTCATAAAGGCTCGTTACCAACCGGCGGACAGATCTGTGGGCGTTTTTGTAAGCTTTGCAGTGGTCGGAAAGATTACTGCATGGTACTGTGAAGACGTCCATGGGTCGAGCAAAAGGTCATTACGGGCTCTTAACATAGAAACCCTTCTCGTT
>DFZP01000021.1:3623-4705 GCA_002382125.1 Firmicutes bacterium UBA4053 | reverse complement strand
TCACGGCTGGGTTTTTTAATCAACCTGGCTTACCTCCTTGAAAATCGTAAATCACACCTTGTATCTTAAGAACTCGAATGATCATGCCTGTTTATCACTTCTTGCCTTTACTTCCGGTCTTACCCGCCTTTCTTCTGATCTTTTCCCCTTCATACTTAATTCCTTTACCTTTGTAGGGTTCAGGTTCACGCACTGTACGAATCTTCGCCGCCAGATTTCCTACTCTTTCTTTATCCATTCCTCTCACCACAATCCGGTTTGGAACAGGAACATCAATTTCCAGGCCCTCGTCAGGAATAATTTCCACAGGATGAGAATAACCCGTGACCAGTACCAGCTTGTTGCCCTGCTTGCTGGCCCGGTAACCAACACCGGTAAGCTCTAGTGTTTTTTCAAAGCCTTTAGTCACACCCAGGACCATGTTGTTGATCAAAGTACGTGTTAAACCGTGCAGCGAACAGTGCATCTTGTCATTAGAATCTCTATCAACCAGCAGTCGATCATTCTCCCTGCGAATAAGCATATCCGGGTGGAGTACTCTTACCAGTTGACCCTTTGGACCCTTTACACAAACCGTGTTACCTTCAACCTGAACATCAACAGCCGCAGGTAGCATAATAGGTTGCCTACCGATACGCGACATAACTATATATCACCTCCTGTTTTGCGCTACCACACGTAACAAATGACCTCTCCGCCCAAACCCAGTTTCCGGGCTTTTTTATCAGTCATAATGCCGCGGGAAGTAGAAATAATAGCAATCCCCAACCCTCCCAGGACACGAGGAACAGCATCTTTCCGTGCATAAACCCTTAAGCCTGGTTTGCTGATTCGCTTTATTCCTATAATTACCCTCTGTTTTTCAGGACCATATTTCATATAAACTCGAATAACGCCCTGCTTACCGTCATTGATAAATTCATAGTCCCTGATAAGCCCTTCTTCTTTAAGAATACCGGCAATCGCCCGTTTCACGCGCGAAGCAGGCGCCTCTACTTTTTCATGGTATACGGTATTAGCATTTCGGATACGGGTTAAGAAGTCAGCTACAGGATCTGTCATCGCCACGAAAAACTGCCCCC
>DFZP01000021.1:0-3590 GCA_002382125.1 Firmicutes bacterium UBA4053 | reverse complement strand
AATCTCGGCTCCCTTAAGGACTTGTTTATCAACGATTTTTTGGCCAATCTTCCCCCTCCTTCTTATTTCATGCCGGGATACTTTTCCCGGCATCTATCGCCCGGCGACCGGTGGCTGCTCTAAAGGGTATTCCCATCAACCTTAAAAACTCCCTTGCTTCCTCATCACTTTTAGCCGTGGTTACAAGAATAATATCCATACCACGTACTTTTTCTACCTTATCATATTCGATTTCCGGAAAAATCAGTTGTTCCTTAACGCCCAGGCTATAATTACCGTGACCGTCAAGGGAATCCGGTGAAACCCCCCGGAAATCACGAACTCTGGGTAAGGCCACATTAAACAGCTTATCCACGAATTCGTACATCCGGTCGCCACGCAAGGTTACCTTGCAGCCAATCCTCATCCCCTGGCGCAACTTAAAAGCAGCAATCGATCTTTTTGCCTTGGTCACCACCGGCCGCTGACCGGTAATAATCGCCAGATCATTTATGGCAACATCCAATGCCTTACTATTTTGAATGGCATCGCCGACGCCCATGTTAACAACTACCTTTTCCAACCGGGGCGCCTGCATCACACTAGAATAACCAAACTTCTCCATCATGGCCTTTACTACTTCTTTTCTGTATTTTTCCTTGAGTCTCGGCATTACTAGCCATCCTTCCCTTCCCCCATCCTTCCCTCCCCCAATGGGGAGGGTTAGGGTGGGGGAGTTTAGTCAAATACTTCTCCACATTTTTTACAGACGCGGACTTTTTTTTGATCTTCCAGCAAAACCCTGGCAGATCGAGTAGGTTTACTGCATTTATTGCAAACCAGCATAACATTAGAGCAGTGGAGAGAAGATTCCTTTTCTATAATTCCCCCCTGCGGCATGCTGCGGGTAGGACGCGCATGACGTTTAACCTTGTTTACTCCCTCTATTATTACCCTGCTCTTCCCGGGCTGCACGGACAATACTTTCCCGCGCGATCCGGCATCCTTACCTGAAATAATCAAAACAGTATCTCCTTTGCGCACATGAACCTGGGACATTTTCCCACCTCCTCGGCAGTAAGCCAAAAACATAAAGAACACTTAAGGAGTTATATATTTTTAATTTAACTTGGATAGATTGAATTACTTCTTAAATTACTTCCGGAGCTAAAGAAACAATTTTCATGAAGTCACGGTCGCGCAGTTCCCTGGCTACCGGACCAAAAATACGGGTTCCCCGCGGGCTTTTATCATCTTTAATAATAACCGCAGCATTTTCGTCAAACTTTATGTAAGAGCCATCTACCCGTCGCACTTCCTTACAGGTACGTACAACAACGGCCTTGACCACATCGCCTTTTTTAACCACCCCGCTGGGCGTAGCCTCCTTGACCGAAGCCACTATTTCATCACCCAAACTGGCATAGCGACGCTTAGAACCTCCTAAAACCCGAATGCACATTAGACGGCGTGCACCCGTATTATCCGCCACATTCAGGATAGACTGCACCTGAATCACCCGATATTCTCCTCCCTCATGCTACACTTGTTTTGTCCGCTCCAAAATTTCTATCAAACGCCATCTTTTATCCTTAGATAGTGGACGGGTTTCCATAATGCGTACCCGATCCCCAATGCGGCAGGTGTTTTGCTCATCATGCGCCTTGAACTTTCTCGTGCGCCGAACAGTGCGCTGATAAAGGGGATGCCGTACCAGGGTTTCCACAGCAACCACTATGGTTTTATCCATTTTATCACTTACCACGCGGCCCACCCGTACCTTACGCAAATTTTGTCTAGCCATCTTGCCCTTACCCCCCTTCGATAACCTTCACTCTTACATCAAGCATGCTGTATACCCAGTTCGCGCTCGCGGATAACAGTCTTCAGGCGGGCAATGTTTTTACGTACTTCCTTTATCCTGTTCGGATTATCAAGCTGATTCGTGACCAACTGAAATCTCAGTTTGAACAACTCGTCTTTTGACTCCCCAAGCTTTTTGACTAATTCCTCATCAGTTAAATCCTTCAACTCCCTAGCTTTCATTAACCTCACTTCCCCCTTCGCGTTTCACAAACCTGGTTTTTACGGGCAACTTGTGAGACGCCAGGCGCATAGCCTCTTTTGCCACTTCTTCACTTACTCCATCCAGTTCAAACATTATTCGCCCCGGCTTAACCACCGCCACCCAGTATTCCGGAGTTCCCTTACCGCTGCCCATACGGGTTTCAGCAGGCTTGGTGGTAATCGGTCGATCAGGAAAAATCCTAATCCATACCTTCCCGCCCCGTTTCATGTAGCGGGTCAGGGCAATACGTGCAGCTTCAATCTGCCGGCTGGTTACCCAACACGCATCCAGTGACTGCAAACCATACCGGCCAAAATGAATATCAGACCCTCCCTTGGCTCTCCCTTTCGTACCAGGACGATGTTGCTTACGATATTTAACCCTTTTAGGCATCAACATCGGCTATTGACCCCCTTGGACCAATGGCAGGCTTATTTTTTTGCGGCAATACCTCTCCTTTATATATCCACACCTTAATGCCAATCCTGCCATAAGTAGTTTTAGCCTCACAGAATCCATAGTCAATATCAGCTCTTAACGTATGTAAAGGCACCTTGCCTTCATTATACCATTCCATCCGGGCAATCTCAGCGCCTGCCAGCCGGCCGCTGCAAGCCACTTTAATACCCTTGGCGCCCATCTTCATAGCCCTTGAGACAACCTGCTTCATGACCCGGCGAAAAGCCACCCGCTTTTCAATCTGCGCTGCTGCATTCTCCGCCACCAGTTGGGCATCTGTTTCCGGCGTCTTGATTTCAACAATATTTACATGCACCTGTTTTCCTGTCAGCTTCTCCAGTTCTTTGCGCAAAATCTCGACCTCTGTTCCACCCCGCCCGATTACAATACCAGGCCTGGCAGCATAAATACTGATTCTGATGCGATTAGCCGCCCGCTCGATTTGAATACGCGAGACACCGGCAGTATAAAGCCTCTCCTTAACAAACTTGCGAACCTTAACATCCTCAAGAAGAATTTCAGCAAAATTCTTCTTGTTGGCAAACCACTTACTGTCCCAATCCTTGATAATCCCTAAACGCAAACCGTGGGGATGTACTTTCTGACCCACAAATTCGATCCTCCTTAAACCAATTCTTTTTCCTTTAAAATAACGGTTATATGACTGGTGCGCTTACGTATAACGTTCGCCCGCCCGTAAGCTCTGGGCCGGTATCGTTTAAGAGTCGGCCCCTGATCCACATAGGTTGCGGCAACAAATAAATTATCTTTATTCATATCGTAATTGTGCTCGGCATTGGCAGCAGCCGAACGTATAACCTTGGCCACCGGTAAAGATGCCCGCTTGGATGTAAACTTCAAAATAGCCAAGGCCTCACTAACACTGTGGCCGCGAATCAGATTTACTACCTGGCGAACTTTGGCCGGAGAAATGCGTATATATTTGGCAACTGCTCTGGCTTCCATGGGATAAAAGCCCCCTTGTTCTTGTTGTTCTGGATTCTAAAAGTCTTTCCCGTAATTCTATTTGAGTGATGTAGACCGCTCAGTATGGGCGCCATGCCCTCTAAAGACACGGGTAGGA
>DFZP01000012.1:0-3302 GCA_002382125.1 Firmicutes bacterium UBA4053 | reverse complement strand
CGTCCCTCTGTTTCGTCCCTCTGTTTTACTCAAGATAAAGAGTCAACCAGAACTCCTCACCTTTTTCCTCTAGACCCGGTTCCTTGCCCACCAGATTTTTCATTTGCCGGATCATCATGGGCACACCCCGTCCCAGGCGGTCCATGTAGCGAAGGTTCTCCATATATTTAAGCAAGAAAGGATTGCGGCTAAAAGAGGTACCGGTTTTCATTTTTTCAATTGTGACGGTATTGGGCAGACGACCCGGACTACGCACTTCAATGCGGCCTGGAAAACGAAAAACCCTTATCTTAGACCCGGCAATGCTGTAATTCCGGTGTACCACAGCATTTACCAGAGCTTCCCGGACAACCACCGGGGGTAGAATATCTTTTTCCCGGCGCCGGGTTCCCTGGATTTGCGCAGGTACCGCCAGAGTGTCCTTAAGTATATTGGCGCACCGGTCTATCACCTCGGAAAGAGTGCCGTTGATTTCTTTCTTATCCAGTATGTCCGTGGTTACATCCTTTCCCTGAAAGCGGGCATAGGTTATTCCTGACTGGGGCAAATGGCGGGCCGTTTCTTTGCCAAAGATGAGTAATCCCCCTACGGTAATACATAGTTGCTCCTCTACCCGGGCCAGGATGTCAGCATTAACCAGGATTCGCCGGCGCTGTTCAGGAGGCTCTTCCAGGATATCGAAATAATAAAATTCCAGAAAATAGCTGTGGAGTTTGGCCGTATCCAGATCCTTTTCTGCAGTACCCGGCACAGGAGTTATATCATAATGAACCATGCCGGACAACTGGAACAACCTGGCCAGATCCTCCCTGCCGGCCAAACGTTTGGTAGAACCCACGCGCAGGAAGTATTTCCCTGCCGAGGTCTGATACGGTTTGTGAATACCCTTGGGGATTTTTAAAACAGCTACCATCTTGCCTTCAAGCCGGACTTTCTCATAAAAAGGCATGACGGGCGGAATAACGTTATGGGAACAGATATTCATCAACCATTCTTCAATGTCTTCTCTTTGACTCCCTTCGATCAAACCGTCGTCGTCCACGCCAATTAAAACAGTTCCCCCCTCAAAGTTAGCAAAGGCCACAATTTCTTCGGCTAAGTGTTCGGGCCTGATCGTTTCCCGTTTAAACTCCACGGCAGAATTTTCACCGTTGGCAATAATCTCTAAAAGTTCCCGGCTGGTCATTTTAACTCTCCTAAAACGAATTTTTCTATTAAGCCAACTTTCTCCTCCTGTTTATTATCTTGTATCATAGCATTTTCTTTACCTGCAGTCTATAAAAACCACACTTTTCCAGATGAACCCCGGGAATGCCGGCGAATTATAAACACTCCTGGTTTGTTTCGTCAGCCCGCCTGATTGCGCAACGCAGCACATCAACAGCCTCGTTCACAGTACGCGGCAGGCGGGGCAAATTTAATTCGGGGAGACGGCGAAAAATATCCACCATGATCGGAAAACACAGACCCGCCTCATAAACCAATTCCTCGTCAGCCAGCAAAGAACTATCCCCCTGCGCCAGGATGCGGCCTTCTTTCATGATTATAATTTTATCCGCCCACTCATAAGCCAGATCCACATCGTGCGTGGCTATTACAATAGTTATCCCCCCATTGTTCAGCCGGTTCAAAATAGCCAAAAGATCGCTTTTGCCCCCGGGATCCAGGTATCCCATGGGTTCGTCCAGGATGATGATCCCTGGCTCCATGGCCAGTACGCCGGCGATAGCCACCCGTTTCTTTTGCCCGTAACTCAAATGATAAGGAGCCTTGTTGCGGTAAGCTTCCATCTGTACCGCCTTAAGCGCTTCCTCTACCCTGGCGCTTACCGCCTCCAAAGACAGGCCCATATTCAGAGGACCAAATGATACATCTTCCCAGACGGTAGATGAAAAAACCTGGTCGTCCGGATCCTGGAATACCAGGCCCACCTGGCTTTTAACCCATCTTTCCGTTTGGGGCGTAATCCGTCGGCCTAAAACCCGCACCTCGCCCTGCAGGGGCAGGTAAATACCATTTAAATGCAGCAACAATGTAGATTTACCGGCGCCGTTAGGCCCTAAAATTGCCGTTTTTGACCCGGCAGAAAGGGGAAAGGAAAGGCCCCTACAAGGAAGTAGCCTCAGACAGATTGCGAAAATAACAGGACTGACTGTTCATACGGTTTATAAAGCCTGAAGGCGGCAAACAGGAGAACCGTCCCGCTGTTCGTCCCCGCTGTTCGTCCCCCGCTGTTCGTTCCGCTGTTCGTCCCGCTGTTCGTTCGGTTTACCCTTTCAAGAGTTTCTTAAAAACTCCCTTGGGGTCACTGACCAGTAGCACAATCATCCACACTAAGAGGCCAAAGAGAACAACAGTAACTCCCAGCAACGTTGCATCCAGAGTTATTTCGAAAAATTCTCCGCCTTCGATTAAATATGCCATCACATGGTCAACGAACCACATGAGTGTTGCTCCCCAAAAGATAAAACTTAATAAGCTCAGCTTGTATTTGTCTTCCGGAGCATTAACATACCAGATGATAGTCGCAACTATAGCTGCTAACGCAGTAATTATAAAGAACATAGTTCATCCTCCATTAAGCATCAGCTTTTACCTTCTACTGTAGTAGGAATAGCCTTAGCTTTTTGATCAGCAATCGAAATCATTATTAACCATACAATTGTTACGAATATTGCCATCCCTGTGCCGATTGTTGCGACCTCATGAAGCATCGGACCTACGTCAGCCGGATTGTTCATTGCCGTCAAAAAAGGTGACCAGGGGACAATTTCTCCATGCCATAAATGTTCAAATGCTAACAGTAGAACTCCACCCCATAATAATCTATTCAGCCAGCTCAATTTGCGACTCCAGCGTAATCCTGTTTGTGAAGTCCCTTCCACATCAGCTTTCCTTTCATTCTTCTCCACAATCTTCTTTACAACGGTGGTTACAATAGCCTCTCCCATAGGTACAAGAAAACATGCCATATCTTTTTCCCTCCAAATTAATCTCCAATTAATATTTTAAAAATTTCAGAAAGCCAGCCTCCTTAATGTCTGAAAAACAAAAAACCATGAAAGCCCCCCTTTTTTTAAGAGTCAAGACCTCCATGGTCAACGTCCGTATCTTTAGTTCAGCTTAAGTTAGCTTAATTTCCCAGCTGCTTTCCGGCCGGTACCTCCATGGTACCATTAAAACCTTTTGCCAGCAATTTTCCTACATATAACACAGAACCTAAAAACGGTCAAGGCAGAAAAACCATCGCAATCACTTAATATATCTCGATATATTAAGAAAAACCCGGATTCTTCGCACAA
>DFZP01000023.1:0-20474 GCA_002382125.1 Firmicutes bacterium UBA4053 | reverse complement strand
TCGGAAGGCCGCCATATGATCCTAAAGATTTACTTAAGCTTTATCTTTACGGATATCTTAATAGGATACGTTCATCGAGAAGACTTGAACACGAGGCATCAAGGAATATAGAAGTAATATGGCTTTTAAAGAAGTTAAAGCCTGATTTCAAAACAATAGCCGATTTCAGGAAAGATAACAAAAAAGCCCTTAAGAAGGTATTTAGAGATTTCACCAAACTATGTGATGAGTGGGGTTTATTCGGCAAGGAGCTGGTAGCTATTGACGGATCTAAGTTTCGTGCCTGTAATTCAAAAAAGAACAACTATAACGTAAAAAAGCTTGAACGGCATATAAAATACCTTGACGAAAAGATTGATAAATACATACAGGAACTGGATGAGTATGATGCTATTGAAACTTGTGACAGGAAACCCGATACAGGAGAAATAAAGAAGAGAATACAAGAGCTTCGCAGCCGTAAGGATAAATATGAAGGATATGAAAAACAACTTAAAGAAAGCGGCAAAAACGAGATATCTACCACCGACCCTGATGCCCGGCTAATGTGCAACAACAATAACGTCGATGTAAGCTATAACGTCCAAATCACAGTAGATTCCAAGCACAAATTAATTGCAGATTATAGGGTTACCCAAAAACCTAACGACTTGGGTGAACTCGGCAACATGGCCCTTCGGGCAAAGAAGCTTTTTGGAGGAAAAGAATTTGAAGCACTGGCAGACAAGGGCTACTACAAAGCTGAAGACCTAAAGAAATGCGTAGAGAATGGTATAACCCCTTATGTTGCCAAACAAATATACTCTAACGGAACAGGTGACAAGGACTTTTATGCGGATAATTTTAAATATGATAAAGACAAAAATATATATATCTGCCCTGCGGGAAAAGAGCTTTATTACCACCGGGACAGAACAAAAAAGAGTAAAGGCATAATTGGCTACGAATACAGAAATTATGATGCTTGCAAAAACTGTGAGTACAAAAATCGGTGTACTAAAAGTAAAAAAGGCAGGGTTATATGCCGGCATGTAGATCAGGACTTTCTTGATACAATAAATTTACAGACAGAATTGAACATGGACAAGTACAAACAGCGGCAGATGATTGTAGAGCACCCATTTGGTACTATAAAACGAAGCTGGGGAGCTTATTACTTTTTGACCAAAAGAAAGATTTCCGTAAGTACCGAAATTGCTCTATCTTTTCTGGCATATAACTTGAGACGGGTAATGAGTATACTTGGGAATAAAGAAATATTGAGAAGATTGAAAGAAAGAAGAAAACCGGTACTGGTATAAGGTACCGGTTCCATAGTATTTTAAATTATAAACTAAGATAAAACGACGAAGACTACGAACTGGAGTTATTTATGGGAGAATTTTAGAAGAATTTTTCACACGGTCTGACGTCCCCTTGCTTTCCTTGCGAGTACTGGCCCCTTACAGACCCATGACTTTCGACAGCGTATCCATTTGCGCGTTTCACTACCTGCTTCAGCGGGCATCAAATCGAAGTCATTCCTCCGTCAATCACTATAGTTTGTCCTGTAACATATTCTGAGGCATCGGAAGAAAGGTAAATAACTGCGCCAACAATGTCATCAGGTCTTCCCAGCTTCCCATAAGGAATTCTTCGCATTATTGAGCTTCTGAACTCATTATCCCCTTCGAGGAGCTTTGAAAGCCCTTCGGTTTCGATAAACCCCGGAGCAATGGCATTCACCCTGATGTGATAAGGCGCAAGGTCAACTGCTAAGGTTTTGGTAAAGTTGATAATTCCTGCTTTTGCTGCTCCATATGCTGCATTAAATGAATAAGAGCGAATTCCTGCTATTGAGGCAATATTTATGATACACCCACAGCCTTGTTTCTTCATTATTCCCCCAGCTTCTTTACAGCACAAAAATACACTTTTTAGATTTTCCCTTAATATGGCATCCCATCCCCCCTCATTCATATCCAAGGTACTCACTGCAAATGAGCCGCCGGCGTTATTCACCAGAATATCAACCTTACCCAGTTCATTTTCTGTCCTTCGTATCAGGGTTGCTATCTGTTCACTTTGTCTTACATCGGTGGGAATTGCCAAAGACCTCCTTCCTTTACCTTCAATCTCTGACGAAGTGGCTTTAATCTCAGCTTCTGTCCTTGCTGCTACTACAATATCACAGCCAGCATCAGCTAATCCTAAAGCTATAGCTTTTCCAATTCCCCGCCCGCTTCCGGTGACAATTGCCACCCTTCCTTCCAATTGAAATATGTGACTATAGTTCAAATGATTTTAACCCCCCTTGATTAATTTATGGGAAAGGAAACACACTGTTTGATTGCGGTTTTCTAGCTGTAGCGCTTGTTCCAATCCTGCAGCATCAAGATTCTGATTGATAGCCTCCTTTGTTAAACGCAGGCCAAGTGGATTTTTAGATACCATCTTGTTAGCTATTTCCATAGCAGTGGGGAGGAGATGGTCATAAGGAACTATGCGGCTTACAAATCCCAGCTTTGAAGCTTCCTCAGATTCCATGAAGTCACCAGTCAATAAAAACTCATAAGTGCGCCCTGCGCCAATAAGTCTGGGCAAAAAATAACTGCTCCCCATATCCGCGCCACCAAGACCAATATTGATATAAGCAGCAGAAAACCTGGCCTCAGGTGTTATGATTCTCACATCTGAGGCCATTGCAAAGCTAAATCCTCCACCTACTGCCGCCTTATGGATAGCGATGATAATCGGTTGAGGAATTTGACGCATTAAGAGTTGAAGCCTTGCAATCCTTACTTGAAACTCGTATATTTTCTCTGACTCTAGTTCATAAATCTTAGAGAAGCTTTCTTTTATGTCCAGTCCTCCACAAAAACCTTTATTACCGGCACCTGTTAAAATGATCACCCTTGTATCCAAATCAAGCATTTTTTTCATCCAGAATTCTTCGAGTTCCCCGATCATCTTTTCGTTAATAGCATTCAAGCGCTCAGGTCTATTGAGTGTAAGAATACCAATAGCACCCTCTTGTTCGTAAATTAAAGTCTCATACTTCATGTTCAATTAACCTCCTTTGATTAAAATGCCAAAGTTTTGATTTACAAGGCTTTGCAGATTTTCGTATGGTGCGCACGGCAGGAATCGAAAAATACATCCCTCCTTAAAAGCCTTGATTCTACCGGCTTTTTTCGCTTTGGTCTGAATTTTGGTCTGAATTAGTAAGAAAATACAATTTAACAAAAAGATTAGAGGCAGTCGAAGCGAAATTTCCGTCCCCTTAATCGGGGATTTCGTTTTTAATAACTCAACTTTCACAGTTGACAATTGGACAAATTTATGCTGCTTGGACAAAAATGCGTTTTTTCAAAAACCCCGGCAAGGAATCCAGAAAGCTTGGAATCAAATCGAGGTATTCCCGCGCATGCTATTCTAACTATGCCTTTATCATACTATACTACGGGCATAGTTCTCAAGCCAATAAATTTAGTATGGTGTCCTCCCCTGGCGCCGTTCGGCTTAAACTTGAATCTTGACATTTTCACGGAGAAATTGTCGAAATTACGATTTCCGGGAGTGCCGCAAATGTTCGCCTAATGGATAGCTCCAATTTCAACAGCTACCGAAATGGCCGCAACCACAGATACATGAGTTATGCACTTGCAGGATACTTATGGGTAACATGTCAAAATCAAGGAAGAATGTTGTTGCCGTTGAAACTACCCTGAGTAAAAAAAATAATAAAAAGGCGTATGCAGGAGAAAAAACCACTCCCAAGGAGATAACNNGGGGGGTAGGCAGATTTTTCTTAAGGGGCTTTAAAAAAAGAAAAGCGCCCCTAAATCTGTCTGAACCTGCCCACGCCAAAGGCAGGCGGGGGTGGTCTATCTTGAGCAAACTAAATAAGCCTGATTACCAGGAGATTCCGGTAAGTTCTTGCGGGGGTGTTTATGTCCTGCTCGCTCTATGGGAGCGGTTTGATTTAACCCTCTTGTTAACCCAGAGCGGGATTTTTAAACTGCGAGGGGTACCCACCTGGAAACTGGCCTTTCTAGTNNCTAGTGGTAGCTGGCCTGATCGCCCGGTGTTCCTCCTGTCTCCGGATGATTGAGTTTTACACTCAGGAAACGTTACTCAAGATAATGCTGGGCGGAAGAATTGCTCAGTCCACTCTAAGCCGTTTCCTCACCAAGGGATACGCGTGGGCGGAATTCAACCGGCGGCGGGTGTTGCGCCTTCAGCAAGACCCAGCTACAGCTTTACAAGAAGGGGACGCCTGTCTGCGTGCGGACACGCACAGGCAGGTGGTTGCTTTAGACGATAGTCTGATTCCTCACCCCTACGCCAAAAAGATACCGTTTTTATTTTGGCTTTTTGATCACTGCCGCAAGGTGCACTTGTGGGCAAGTAACCTGGTGGCCATTCACGCGGTCAAGCAAAGCGGGTTGGAATACCCACTCTTTTACGCCCTTTGGGACAGCACCCGCACGAAATTTGAGTTGTCCCTGGAGATGCTCAAGGACTTAAGGGCAGCCTTGCCGGAAAAGCTCCGGTTGTGGCTTGAGCTAAGGACCGCTGGTACTTCAACAAAGATTTTCTTTGGACCCTGGAGGGTTTATCCTACGACTGGGTGACCAAGGCCAAGCGGAACACTGTGCTCTACCGCTTGGAACGGGGTAAAAAAAAGACCGTTACGTACGGGTGAACGCCCGGCAGCTTTTAAGACAATACTACCCTTGTCCATTGCGATAGGAAAAAAGGTTTGGTTTCTCTGGCTATTCCGGGTCTTTTCCTGGCTTTTTCCAGGGAAGTGGAGACACCAAAAGGAAAGCGGAAAAGAAAGGTTTACCGGCCGGTAGCGGTAGTGGCCGTCCTCCGGTTAACCGAAGACAGCACTTCGGAAGTAAAAGAATTGTCTCTTTCGGCCGACCAGGAACCCCCGGCTACTTACAAAGGAGCGTATCTTCTTCTGAGTAACCGTTTTGATGTCCCGGCGGAAGTAGTGGGGGCCTACCAGAAGCGCTGGCGGATAGAGATTTTCTTCCGGAACGCGAAGCTTAGAACTGGGGCTGACCCAGTGCCATTCAACCAGTGAAAATACCATCCACGCCTATTTCACCCTGCTTTTCGTAGCAGAAACCCTGGTTCGTTTTGCCCAGTGGGAGCAGAATAAGGAGGGGGAGGCGGTTACGCATGGAGAAATTGTAAGGCACCTTTTCAGGAGTCGCTGTTGGGTGGAATTCCGTTCTTCACTATCAGGAAAGATTGTCCACCCTATAATGGATACCGGAGCTCAGCGTTTTCAAAGGCTGTGTGAAGCTTATTGGCCCAATCGAGCAGAAATGAGGTGGTTCGATGGTAACTTAAAATGGAATCAATTGCCATTAAGTGCATAAGTCATGTAAACAAGAAAAATGCAAATTTTTCCGTCAGGATTTCAAGCCATCTACTGCAATCTTCGTCGATACATCCATAGGCTCAATGACAGAGTCAAAATATTAAACCGACTAATTTCTAACAGCAATAAGGATACCTAAATAAAATGTTTATAGGAGGATGTTTAAATGAAAAAGTTTTTAAAAATAACTGTTTTGTGTGTTATTTTTTCCTTATTAATGATAACAACTGCTGCAGCTGAAGAGGATAGCAAGAAGGTTATCGTTAAAGAACTAAAACCACAAAATGATTCCGTCAAAATCTTTGACAAGGTAAATTATACAGAAGATGAAAAATCAATGCATGTAAGAATTGAAGGTAGCAAAAAGGCAGATGGGGTAACCAAAGCTTATCATCTTAAGTTAAATCCAAAAGAAGGAACTTACCTAATAACAGAAAAATTGCCAAAAGAAATGGATATCCTTGAAACTAAACTTTCCCGAAATAATAATACTAATTCCAACAATACAATAGAACCAATGTCTACTACCTATTACTACGCATGGGTTCAGACTGTAACAGACGACCTGGCTGGAGAAGATCTTTGCAAAACGAAGGTAAGGTTAGATTGGGTAGATTATGGAAGCACTATAGGTTTTTATGATAGTGATTTGGATACTTGGGCAGCCAATCCTTCCCAATTCAATACGCACTGGTACTTAGAAGAATCTTATTTAGATGATCCATATCTTTATTATGACGATCAAAAACTTCTACAAGATGGAAGTGCTGAATATTATAATTGGGATTTTATGGATGAAGACGAAAAAACTGAAGTTTCGCACTGGATTGAAATTACCGCTCAAAATGATGGGACATACGATTATATTGCAGATTGGGGAGCAAGAGGTGAATATAGCTATTTATTAGATCTTGATGTTTATACTAACTAGTATAACGTTTCAACAAAGTATTCACATTATATTTTCTCCAATCATTTAGGAAATAAATGTACCACAAAAGATCCTATATGTAAATATTTAAATGATACGTTATACTAGAATTTAATTATTTATGAAGGCGAGAGCAATGCCAAAAGAAATAATTGCAGCAACTCCTAATAGGCAACTTCAGATGATAGATTTTGGTGATGTATTAACACTTCTATTTTGGTGTTTACTAATATCTAGCATAGTAATTACTATTTATGGATTAACCAGAAAATCAGGTTTGCTAATTTTAATCTCGTCATTTTTAATGGGTTTAGCAGCATTTTTAGGCATGTGGTCTGTAGGAGTAGTCTTAAGCATTATCTCTGTAATTCAATTAGTGGTTGCGGTTTGTATTTATGTTTTTAGAAAAAAGTGGCGTTAAGCAGCGAGTCCTATACCGGCCCGGCGAAAGTTAACATTCTCCGATTGTTCAGTTCGGGCATATCTAACGTAGTAAGTATTCACTAAACCAGCATTTTATAGTATGGTGTTGCGGCTAGCAATAAATGAACCCAAACTAGCCTAAACGGATAGAATTAAATGACCCTTACAAGGGTTTTTCTTTTTTTGAGGAAGAAGTATAGCAGAAAAAAACGAAGAGGCATTGACTCTGTGGATTGTCCGCCCCAGGAGCAACACCTCTTCACGACGCTAAACATGCGCCATGAATATTATCTCATCAAAACAATCAAAAAGACAAGGGGTAATCCCTGATCCAAACCGCCCAACCTGTTGCCCCATATGCAAACGTGAAGCCCCGCCAGGCCGGATATTTAATCGGGTCAATACAATTTTCAGAAAGCGTGACGGTAAAACGACACAGCGCTACCGATGTGTTTGGCCTGATTGCAGACAAACATTTTCCGTACGGCCCACAGACGACCAGAACTTCACTTCACAAGAAAACACTGTCGAAGCCTACTCCGCTTTAAAGGGTACGTACAGGCAGCTGTCAGAACAGACCGGATACAGTCCCGGTTCAATTTGGCGATGGGTAAATCAGGCCTGCCAGGAAGTGAGCAGTTGGTTGCGCGGATTAACAACAGTGATACCTCATACGGATTTAGACCCAAGAAGTCAGCCCACCAAGCAGCTGATGACGTATCCTATGCCATGAACAGAGGGTATACCGAAATCATTGATGCTGATTTGAGCAAATACTTTGACACCATCCCCCATGCCAACCTTCAAAGAAATCCTTACAAACCATCAAAGACCGGGTTACCAATCTTACGACAAGAAGTCGGGCGATTATGCCGCTTGAATGGGTAGTGAACGAGGTCAACGCCACCGTGCGCGGCTGGGTAGGCTATTTTCACTATCGTAATTGCAGCAAAGCAATGGGGTTTGAGGATGATTTTAACACTAAAATGAGGAGCCGGCTTTAAGACTGATCGGAGTGGAGATTGATGAAGCAATGTCTTCTGGATCCCGGTATTTCGATATGGCGGAATACTGGGAGTGGAAGGCTAACACGGAAAAACGGTAGAAGGAGGTGAATAGTGCCGATATCCTGGTAAATGCGGCTTAATACGGGGCGATCCTATCTGCCAGAGGGAATTTATACACAAAAAATTGGACTTGACCACCCCTTCGTGGAATTTATTGAAGGATTTTAAAAAAATCTGTTGAAATTTACCTGCAGGAATACTGGGACGAAGGTATTAAAGCAGATGAGCTATGACATCCCAAAGATAGTTTTTGCTGTTTCACCCGTTATGCTCGAGCTTGGACGGCTGGTCCTGGAGAAAGAAATTCAAGACCTTTTGGCTCCCTATGCGCGTCAAAATATCATCCTGATCAACCGGCAGGGTGATCGTTTGCAATGCCGGGTAAACTCCAGGGCTACTTATCTGACAGGATCAAAACTCAAAAACTTTTTCATCGCCGATCAGTTTACTGATCTTTTTTTCATTACGCCAGTGGCGGAAGGTACCTTTTTAGTCCAGCCCTGTACAGAGCAAAAAACAAATGCAGAGTTTGAACAGTTAAGCATCTTCCCGGATCAGCCGGCAGGTTCTTTTAAAACTGAGTCCGGCAGCCCGGAGAAGAAGGTTAAATCTTCACAGGTAAAAGCTAAAAGCATTTCGTATAATGATATAAAGGCCCCGGATACGGGGAAAGACCTCTCTTCATGGAAAAAAACGGATCCTAAAACCAAGGTATTAAATACAGCGAATAAAACAAAAAAATCAAGTACAACCAAAATCAGCAAGCCTCCTTCGACCTCCAAGAAACCAGACAACCGGTTACCGGCGCCTGAAAAACTGCCGGTAACACACACAAATCTTATCCATGAAGAACCGGTAATAATTACCTTTTATCCTGATGAAGACTCTGTCATTTTATCATCTGCCGCAAACATAGCAAAAAAGCAGATTACACCAATGGAAGACCTTATTCTGCACCGGCATGCCCTGTTTTTATCGTTAAGTCCGGGCTTTGATCAGTTGCTCTCTTTATCTGTGGCGCGTAACATAGAGCCGCTGGATTATCAACTGGCAACGGTGCGTTATGTTTTAAAAAACTTGCGCGGGCGTGCTTTGCTGTGTGATGAGGTGGGCCTGGGGAAAACCATCGAAGCCTGCCTGGTGATGTTGGAATATATGTTACGCGGTCTGGTGCGGCGGGTGCTCGTGCTTGTTCCGCCTTCCCTTATTGAACAGTGGCAGCAGGAGTTGCAAAGCAAGTTTAACCTTGACTTTATTGCCAATGATAATGCTGAGTTTAAAACTCAGCAAGACCCCTGGAATAAATATGACCGGATCATTGCTTCGCTGGATACAGCCAAACGGGAACCCCACCGCATGCAGGTGCTGGCTTCTTCCTATGATCTGGTTATCGTTGATGAAGCGCACCACCTAAAAAATCATCTCACTCAGTCCTACCAACTGGTTAACCTGATCAAGAAAAAATATATACTTTTACTTACTGCTACGCCGGTAGAAAACAATCTGGAAGAGCTTTTCAACCTAATTACACTGCTTGCCCCGGGCCAACTAGAAACAGTTTCCTCATTCAAAAGAAAATATATCACCCGCGGCGATCCGCTAAAACCAAAGAACGCTCAGGCGTTAAAGCAGTTAGTGCGGGAAATAATGGTGCGCAACCGGCGTAGTGAAACGGGGGTCATCGTCAGCCGCCGCCGGGCAGAGATAGTGGAACTTGCGCTTTCTTCAGAAGAAATGGCTTTTTACCAGCATCTTTCCACCTTTGTGCGCGAACACTACACCAGCGGTAAGAGAGGAGCTGCCGGTGCAGTAAACCAGTTTACGCTAAAAACACTTCAAAGAGAAATAGGCAGCAGCATAGAAGCAGTAATCCCAACCTTGGAAAAAATAGCGGTTAATCCGGATTATACAGAACCGCAAAGGCGGTTATTCCATGCTCTGGCCGGACAGGCCCGTCATGTTCCGCACCGTAAAAAAGCGGAAGTATTACTGCAGCTTTTAACAAAAATACCTGATAAGGTAATCATTTTTACCAGTTTTATGCATACGCAGTCTTTTCTTGCCGGGCTATTACGCGATTACGGTTTTAATGTTGCCGAACTCCACGGCGGTATGCGCAGACAGCAGAAAGAAGAACAACTGCGCCTGTTTGCCGGTGACGCCAAGGCGCTGGTTTCTACAGAGACGGGCAGCGAAGGCCGTAACCTGCACTTTTGCCACGTGATGATTAATTATGACCTGCCCTGGAGTCCCATGCGCATTGAGCAGCGCATCGGCCGCATTCACCGCTTGGGTCAGAATGAAGACGTCTTGGTTTATAACCTGTCTGCGGCCGAAACGGTGGAAGCTTACATTTTGGAATTACTTGACGCTAAAATAAATATGTTCCAGCTAGTAGTAGGCGAACTGGATATGATTCTGGGGAATTTAAAAGAAAAGAAGGATTTCGAAGATATTATAATGGACATCTGGAGCCGGGCCGCAAGTGAAGAAGAACTGAAAGCCGGAATGGAAAAACTGGGTCAGCAACTAATGGTGGCTAAGGAACATTACCTGGCCGTAAAGGAACTGGACGACCGCTTGCTAAGGGAGTTGAGACCTGAAAATGGATAACCCGGGGGCCTTTAGCCTGGAGGAGTTTTGTCTGGCTTATTTAGTGCGTGCCGGAGCTGTAGTGGAAAAAGCTGGTCATGCTTTACTTGAGGTACTAGCGCCCGAAGAACTGTTTCCCTACTTTAATCATAATCACCTGTTTTTGGCTTTTGATTATGAGGTAGCCAGGGAAACGCCGGAAAGTATTTTTATAACTTACGGCAGCCAGTTGCTGGACACAATAATCCGGCTGGCTTCTTTTTACGGCCGTTATACTAAGCTTTACTGGCCGGGCAACGTTCCTGCCTTTTTGCGCAACATGGAGCAGCAGGTAAAAAAAGCAATCGAATTTGTCCACTGCCGACCCCCCAGGCTGGATATGCAATGGGTTGCAGAACATGCTTTTTATGCTTTTTCCTTCCGTGCCGCTTATCATTCTTTTGAAAAAACAGACCAAATATTTTCCGTAGTGATAGACGGCTTCAATGGTTTGGTACAACAGAACTTTTTAAAACAATGGGAAAATATCGTGCCCGGTGAATCTCCTGGTTATGCTTGTCCTGGCGCCACGATTCTCCCTCTTGACACTATTTACCAAATCGCCTGCCGGGAGGTGGAAACTAAGGTGGTTGAAAAGGGCGCTTTATTGCGTCGTTTAACTCAGGCGGCAAAAAACCGCGAACTGGTCAAAATTAATTGTTATTACGAAGAAACAGCAAGAGAAATCCAGCAAAAAATGGATGGCGCCGATGAAGGGAAAGAAGCCCGCCTGGAAAAGCAACTGGCCGCTGTTATAGCCGATCAAGAGCGCCGGCAAAAAGATGCCGCCCGGCGGTATGAAGTGGAAGCCGAGGTGCGACTTGATCACCTGATCGTTTACCATATGCCATGTCTTCACGCCAAACTGGAAGTCCAGCACAAAAACCAGTATTTTTACCAGACTGTAGTTTATAATCCTTTAACGGCGCGAATAGAAGCGCCGGCATGCCCTTTATGCGGTAAACCGGCACACCGGCTGGTTCCTGCTGGCAAGGGGCAGTTGGCCTGCCTGGAACATTTGGAATAGCAAAGGGGACGTTCCTTTTTGCTTCACCCCTTGCTTCACCAAACGGATTTTTTCTTTTCAAGAGGTTTTTAAAAAGCCCTGTCTGCGGAGTAGGTAAGGATGAATTCGAAAAGGAAGGATAACCTTTATGGAGCTCAAGTGCCTGGCTTTAGCCTGCAGCCCGCGCAAGGAAGGAAACACTGCTTTACTGGCCGGGCGGGCAATCGAGGCGTGCCTGGCGGCAGGATGCAGAACGGAGTTTTTATACCTGGCGGACTATCGCTATCTCCCTTGCTGCGTCTGCGAGGGCTGTTACACCACGGGCAGGCGTGTCGTGAAAGATGATGCGGGGCTTATTTTTGATAAAATACTGGCGGCCGATCGTTTGATTCTGGCCGCCCCTGTTTTTTCTATGGGAATCTGTGTGCAGGCGAAGATGTTCATCGACCGCGCCCAGCAGTTTTGGGCCGCTAAATATATTTTAGGCAAAGACCTGATTGTAGATCAAGAACGCCCGGCGCGCCGGGGCATTTTTGACGGCGTCATCCAGGTTGCCAGATATTTCTTTAAAATTCTAGAGATAAACCTCACCGGCACGCTTTGCTACACCGGCGTAGATAAAAAAGGAGACATCTTAAAGAACACGGCAACGCTAGAGGAAGCCTATAGATTCGGGCAAAAATTAAGCGAAGGCAACCCCGCGCAACACTTGTAAAATTGCTTTATCTGTGTTAAAATACCCTGCATAACAACAGAATTATTATTAATACATTTTTTAATCAGGTAATTTTTATTATGGAAAAACATATCCCGTATATGAAGGAAGCCCTGGCCGAAGCACAAAAGGCCTATGTGTTGGGGGAAGTGCCTGTTGGCGCAGTAGTAGTGCTGAAAGGAGAAATTATTGGATGGGGGCATAACCTGCGGGAAACATTGCAGGATAGCTCTGCGCATGCCGAAATAATAGCACTCAGACAGGCGGCAAGCCATCTGGGAGATTGGCGTTTAAACGGAACTTCAATATATGTTACAATTGAACCGTGTCCCATGTGCGCGGGAGCTCTTTTGCAGTTCCGGGTGGAAACTCTAATATATGGCGCTGCCGATCCGAAGGCGGGAGCGGTAGATTCACTAATCGACATAGTACGGGATGCCAGGTTTAACCACCAGGTAAAAGTAATCTCGGGTGTGTTGGAAGAGGACTGCCGGTCTGTGATCCAAAGTTTTTTCCAGGAATTAAGGGGAAAACAGGCAATAGATTAGTATTTGTGGAGAGATGGCCGAGTCTGGTTGAAGGCGCTCGACTCGAAATCGAGTAGGCGGTTAATAGCTGTCTCGGGGGTTCGAATCCCTCTCTCTCCGCCATATCAAAGAGCAAGTTTTCCTATCAAGAATTAACATTCTTTTTAAGGGCATGATCGCTAAATAGCTGTCATGTCTTTTTTATTTTTACAATCTAAAAAAGATTGTATAGCATTAGTTGATAATTTGTATCGCCAAATTTGGGTTAGGAAGGATTACCTAATTAACTGTCGAATATAACCTATATTTATGAAATAAAAGGTGTAGTGACTATGCCACGTAAATTGATTTCATTTCTAGGCATTGCAGACTACATTCCATAAAATAATATTCGCCTAGCTGTCGGGAGAGGAGTCTACTGCTTGATTTACCCTTGGGATATAAACATTTTTAATAATGGGGGTTATCTTAATGAAGCCTATCTATGAATCTTTACTTAATGCCTTAAAAGAGGGCAACAGATCGGTTTTGGTCACTCTGATTTCTTGTAAAGGCAATATATTTCAGCCACCAGGAAGCAAGAGATTGTTTACTGAAAACAAGGCGATTGGGAATCTTGAGGTTGACTGGCTTAGAGGAGATATTAATCGTTTAGTTGAACTCTCACGAAAAACTAACCAGTTGGAAAAGGGTACAGTATTTTTCCCGGGAGATCGGGAAAAATACTGTACCCTTATTGCAGAACCTATTTACGGGATCGAAAAATTAGTCGTTTTAGGAGGCGGGAATATAGCCCGACCCCTTGTGAGTGTGGCTGATCTGCTTGGCTATCACGTTATTGTAGTGGATGACAGGCCTGAATTTGCAAATCCAGAACGGTTCCCCGAGGCTCAGGAAGTTATTTGCAGTGATTTTTACGTCTATCTTGAGAGCATGTCAGTAGATTCCTGGACGAGCGTGGTCATTGTTACCCGCGGACACCAGTATGATTTGCATTGTCTCGAAATGTTATCCGGACGCGACATGGCTTATTTAGGAATGATTGGCAGTAAACAAAAGGTTGAACTGGCCAAAAAGCATTTACTGACTAAGGGTATTCCGGTCGATAAAATAAAAAATATATATGCGCCTATTGGACTGGATGTGAGGGCCCAAACTCCTGAGGAAATAGCCGTGAGCATTGCTGCTGAACTGATTAAAGTGAGGCGCGGCGGTAGGGCTCTTTCCTTATCAGAAGGATTGAAGGCCGGGGAAAAGGCCGAAGGTTATCTGCAAAGAAGCAGTTCCTCCATAACCAGTGATACTAATCTTTTTAGAACTTTATTGTCTTGTATAAAAGACGGTGCACCGGTTGCCCTGGCCACAATAGTATCAACTACAGGGTCGACACCTCGCAAAGCCGGGGCAAAAATGCTTATTTTCCCAAACGGGACTATAGAAGGTACAATTGGCGGCGGAGTTATCGAGGAAGAGATACGCAAGCTGGGTTTTTCAGTGCTTGAAACCAACCAGGCAAATTTATATAGATTTCAAATTGACAACAAAACAGCTGCTTTTATGGGTATGTTTTGCGGTGGTGACTTGGAAGTTTTTATTGATCCTATAAAAGGGGAATAGATTTGCTTGAAAAATATTCTTGTGTTAATCAAATAAGTAAAGCATCCCTCGTAATTGGTAATTTAGTATGGTGTCCCTTAAATTCCCCAAATCCCCAATTCTATTTTACGATCTAGATTTTAACTATATTCCTGCTGCCGGTTGAGGAATATTTTGCTTTTTTGCAGGTAATTGGCTATCAGCAGTCAGCTATCAGCTTTTTGCCTGGGAATTGCTTTGGTATTATGGTTTCATTTGCAATCAAAATTAAATATGGAATTCCCCTCCCCTTCGTGATAAAATAAAATTAAAACAAATTCCAGGCAGGCGATGTGCATATGAATACCGCCATAAAAATAGATGAACTGAACTTGATCCCATTTTCGTGTTTTCGCTAAAATCGTTTTAAGAAGGAGAGGAATTTATATGAGTGAAAACGGTGCGGGGAAGATTCCCATTCAGGTAATCGTTGTAGCCATTTTGGGAATCAGCTTAATAATCTGTACCATGATTTTTACCAGTGCTTTTGCAAGGGTAAGATCAAGCTCAGTATTAATGGTGACCGGTTCAGCGGAAAAACAGATTAAATCTGACATTATAGTTTGGGATTGCAGTTTTACAAAAAACAGCGTCCAGTTGACCGAAGCATATGCGGCCCTTCGCAAGGACCTGGAAGAAGTAAATAATTATTTGAAAGACAAGGGAGTACCTGACAATGAGATCACGATTATGCCGGTCAATGTTAACACAATTTACGCCGTTGACCAGTTTGGGCGTGAAACAGGCGAAATTAAGGGATACGGTTTAACTCAGACAATAGAAATAAGATCAAAACAGGTTGATAAGATAACTAACGTTTCCAGAGAGTCGAGTGAATTGTTTAATAAGGGAATAAACCTACAATCTATGCCGCCGCAATATTTTTATACAAAGCTAAGTGATATGAAGGTTGATATGCTGGCAGACGCTACCCTTAATGCAAAAAAACGTGCTGAAAAGATAGCGATCAACGGGGGAGGCAAAATTGGCCCACTACGTTCTACAAAGATGGGAGTTTTTCAAATTACACCCGTCTACTCCAACGAAGTGTCTGATTACGGGATAAACGACACGTCGTCACTGGAGAAAAAGATTACTGCAGTTGTTAATGTGGAATTTTATATTAATTAAACATGGCAGGATTCCTTGTTATGCACATCTACCCGGAAAAAAACATAAAATGATTTAAGCTATGTCTAAGAAAGGATGTGTATAACTCTGCCGGTATATGTGGTATAATCCGGGGAAACTCTATTTATTATTACCCAGCGTAATAATACAACCTAAAACGCCATGATAAAAACGGCAATTGCATTCATAGCGATTTTGGATTATTATATGAGTCAATATAAACAATGTTGGACATAAAAATTATTGGAAGCGACCGCTTCTTGAGATGACTCAGAGGTTAAGGGATCTCAAGAATTATAGAGGAGGTTCAAATGGACCAGCAAAAGAATGATGAGATTCGCAGTGCGGTTCGGGAGAATTACGGAAAGGTTGCTGCATCAGGGCGGACCGGTTGCGGTTGCTCTTCCTCATTCTGTTGTGGAGCACCCAATGATGTAACGGCAGCGTATGTTTCGCTTGGCTTGGGTTACTCCAATAAGGATGTGACTGCTGTGCCGGAAGGAGCGAATATGGGGCTTGGGTGTGGCAATCCGCAGGCCATCGCCTCCTTGCAACCCGGCGAAACGGTGCTTGACCTGGGTAGCGGAGGAGGATTCGACTGTTTCCTGGCGGCGCGGGCCGTTGGAGACAAGGGACTTGTAATCGGCGTTGATATGACGTCGGAGATGATCACTAAATCTCGCCGGAACGCGGAGAAAGCCGGCCTCGGGAACGTCGATTTCCGATTGGGTGAACTGGAAAACCTTCCGGTTGCCGATGGAGTTGTTGATGTCATCATTTCGAATTGTGTGATCAATCTTTCTCCCGAGAAAGAAAGAGTATTCAGCGAGGCTTTTCGCGTATTGAAGCCGGGTGGGCGGCTAGCGATTTCCGATGTTGTTGCCACCGCTGAACTGCCCGACGACATTAAGAAGGATATGGCGTTTTACACTGGGTGCATAGCGGGTGCATCTCCTGTCCGAGATCTCCAGTCTATGTTGCATCGAACCGGTTTTGAGAACGTCCAGATCAAGCCAAAAGCTGAAAGCAGAACATTTATCAGTGACTGGATGCCGGGAAGCAAGATCGAGGACTATGTGGTTTCAGCAACTATTGAGGCAGTAAAATCATTGGCCTAACAAACAGCCTGGGCGTTTGGTATTCGGGGTGCAATAGAGAACATAAGTATCAATTTGGCTCAGAAAAGCATTGCCAGGCGAACATGTGTCTGCTACAATTAAACAGAAAATAGCTGATCTCCTTGTCCACGCTGCGAATCTAAAAGTTTAGTAGTAACTCCGGGCATAAGACCGGCCGGAGAATCCCTGGACAAACATAAAAGAGCCGTTACCCCAAAAGAAGCCATTTAAAAGGGTGCAGACTACCTGGTGGTGGGAAAGCCAATTACCGTCGCCCCAGAGCCGTATGCCGCCGCCCAAAAGATTATTGAGGAAATTGCTCTGGTTAACACGAAAATAGCTTGCCATCTATTTTCATTACTGGTTGTGCCTTACAGGCATGGGTGGTTAGCTAAGAGAGTCGAGGAGATTAAATGAAAGCGCTTGTGTTGGCGGAAAAGCCCAGTGTGGCCCGGGAAATTGCCAGGGTTTTAAAATGCAACGTAAAAAACAAGGGGTTCCTGGAGGATTTGCCTATGCTGCCGGCCAGCATGAAATTAAAAGTAATCAGGCAAACTTCCCACCAGTTTCAGGTAGTCAGAAATTTAATGAAACGGGAAGATCTTAAAGAACTGGTCATTGCCACCGACGCCGGCCGCGAAGGAGAACTGGTGGCCCGCTGGATTATGGTCCTCTCCAACTGGAAGAAACCATTCAAGCGCCTGTGGATCTCATCCCAGACTGATGACGCCATCCGGGAGGGCTTTGCCGGTTTAAAGGCCGGAACCGCCTACAACAACCTGTATGATGCGGCGGTATGCCGGGCGGAGGCCGATTGGCTGATCGGGCTGAATGTGACCCGGGCGCTGACCTGTAAGTTCAACGCCCAGTTAACTGCCGGCCGGGTGCAGACTCCTACCCTGGCCATGATTGTGAACCGGGAAGCCGAAATAAAACAATTTGTTCCGGTGGATTTTTGGATCATCCGGGCGGATTTCGGGGACTATTTTGGTGATTGGCGAAACCAGGCCGGAAACAGCCGGATCTTTAACTACACCTTGACAGAAGAAATAGCCGCCAAATTAAAGGGACATCAGGGGGTAATAAAGGAGGTGCGTACGGAGGGCAAAAGCGAGCCGGCGCCTCTGGCCTACGATTTGACGGAATTACAAAGGGATGCCAATAAACGGTACGGATTTTCAGCGCAAAAAGCTCAATTAAAAAAAGTGTTGACAAAGAGAAAAAACTGGTCTAAAATTTAATCATCAAAAAAATTTTAATAACATAAAATATAATAATATAAAAGTAAATAAAACCAGAATTAAATAAACCTATACAGGGGCGTATGGTTTAAGCGATGGCGCTTTAAAGTTTTAAAGCGTCTTGTTTTTTCTGGTAAAAAATTTAGCGAAGGCGCTAAGTCAAAGCAGAGTTGCTTTTGATGAAGCGCTTTTTTGTTTTTATTTAACCGGTTAAAACAATCGTTCTGGTAAAAGCGGCGCTCTTTTAATCAGAACGTTGAAATAGATAATTTAAATTAAATAAGGAGGTTTGATTAAAAATGGAAGGTAAGTTTTTAAGTAAGCAAAAAAACAGGCGTTTTCGATGGGGGTTGATTCTGCCGGCAGTTGCAGTTCTCTTAGTTTTTATTCTTTTGCTTGCCACTCCTGTACTGGCGGCTGACCCTACGGGTGCAGAAACCTTAAAAGGCGACCCGAAGGCCCCGGCTAACTACGTGTGGGTACTGGTTACGGCTTTTTTGGTCTTTCTTATGCAGGCCGGTTTTGCCATGCTGGAAGGAGGTTTTTGCCGCTCCAAAAACACAGCTAACTTAATGTTAAAAAATTTAATGGATTTTGCTATATGCTCCCTAGTCTTTATGGCCATTGGTTTTGCCTTTATGTTTGGCGCTGATAAAGGTGGTTTCATTGGTACCACGGGCTGGTTTTTACACGGCGAAGAGTACGACGTAGGAAGGTATCTTTTGTATTTGTTCCAGGTAGTCTTTGCCGGTACTGCCGCGACAATAGTTTCCGGTGCCGTGGCGGAAAGAACCAAGTGGCCGGCTTACTTTATTTACAGTATTGTGGTCAGCGCCATTATTTATCCTATTTACGGCCACTGGGTCTGGGGTACCGGCTGGCTGGCTCATCTTCCTTTTGGCGTTGGACACGTGGACTTTGCCGGTTCAGGGGTAGTGCATACCATTGGCGGGGTAGTAGGCTTGGCCGGAGCGCTGGTTTTAGGACCCCGTTTTGGAAAGTACGACGCGCAAGGAAAACCACGCGCCATTCCCGGACACAGCATTAGTTTAGCGGCTTTAGGTTGTTTTTTACTCTGGTTTGGCTGGTTTGGGTTTAATCCCGGCAGTACTCTATCCGCCTACGAGTTAAGAATTTCCGTCATTGCCGTTAACACTAATCTGGGTGCCGCGGCAGGGGCTTTTGCCGCCATGCTTTACACCTGGATAAAAGCCAAAAAGCCAGACGTAGGTATGACCATTAACGGGGCCATCGCCGGGTTGGTGGCGATTACCGCGCCTTGTGCCTGGGTGGAAGCCTGGGCAGCCGTGGTAATCGGGTTAATCGCAGGCGTACTGGTGGTTTGGAGCGTTTATTTCTTTGACCGGATTCATGTTGATGACCCGGTNNTGCTCCGCACGTGGTTGGTTTGTTTTACGGCGGCGGTTTTGGACAGTTAGCCGCGCAGTTTATTGGGGCCATCGTTTGTGTAGCCTGGGCGTTTGTTTTGGGATACCTGACATTTAAGATAATGGATGCCATTTTTGGCGTACGGGTACCATTGGAAGAAGAGGTCCAGGGCCTGGATCTTATCGAGCACGCTACCACTGCCTATCCGGACTTTGCCCAGCGCCGGCTGGTAGGTTAAATTAAGGGGGAATATATTAATGAAAAGAATAGAAGCAGTTATCCGGGATGAAAAGCTTAATGAGGTAAAGGAAGCTTTAGAAAAGGTTGGTTACCCGGGCATGACCGTCGTTAGGGTGGAAGGTCACGGGCGCCAAAAAGGCCGGATAGAGCGCTTTCGCGGTCAAGAGGTCAAGGTAGAATTGCTACCCAAAGTGAAAATTGAAATTGTAACTCAGGACCAGCACGTAGCAGAATTGATCGACCTGATTAAAAAAACAGCCCGGACGGGAGAAGTAGGTGACGGTAAAATTTTTGTTATTCCCATAGAAGAAGTGGTTCGTATTCGGACCGGCGAAGAAGGAGAAAGCGCTATTTAAATTTTAGTTAAATTTTTAAAGATTAAACCTATAGACTTATAAATTTCTGTCTCTCCTTAATTCTGTAAGACTGAATGCCCTGGAAAGGCAACCCTTTTTGGGGTATTCAGGATTTTTTCTTTTTTAAGGTATGATCTTAAGTAAATACGGTAATTTAAAGCTATAATATTTCATTAATGTAACTATTTGATGATCCCGTCAGTAAGAATTATACGGAAGTTTTTGGCGAGCGGGAATTGGAAGATTTCTTTCACCGGCTTTTGCCGGAGTTTGTGGCAATCGAGTTTGCCGCGGTAATAGGTCCACTGCAATCTGTCTTCCTTGTGTGAATAGTCACTACTGTAATGCTCCAGGGATTGCGCAATGACGCAGGTAAACCACTTGACCTGCATTGAGTCCCAAAAGCCCTTTGCCGGTTCAACCGGTACCCGCCAGCAAATATCGGAGATCTGCAAAAGTTCTTCTTTTCTTTTGGGATCAGTTTCAAAGCCTTCGACCATTATTTTAGCCAGTCTGCTGTACCTCCTGGCCCATGTGATTACCGCCTTGCCGGCAATGATCATGGCCCTGTAAGCGTCGATCTTGTCAATTAAAGACAGTTTTTCGCTGGCGATCCACGGAGCTTCTGATAATCCTCTTAATGCTTCCTTTGGTTTTTCTTCAATCATCTCGATCCTTTTGAGT
>DFZP01000011.1:0-5060 GCA_002382125.1 Firmicutes bacterium UBA4053 | reverse complement strand
GAAAGACAAAGCTCCAGTTTGGACTCTAAAACCATTTCGATGATGGCGGCTTCTGCCCCGTTCCAACCGAGGGCCGAAACAAGGATATTGGTATCGACAGTTATTCTCATTCTTTTCCGCCCCGCGCCCAATTGATTGCCGCCTCAACATCATCGGGGGTGATTCCTTCTCTTTCAAATCTCTCTCTGATCGGGCGGGCAAAATTCTTAAAATCATTGGGCGGCGCCATCTTTTTGATTTCCACCCGGGGGCCCCTTTTTTCAAAAATGATATAGTCACCTTCTTCGATCTTCAGAAGCTTTCTTAACTCAAGGGGAACCGTCACCTGGCCTTTGGTGGTTATCCGGGCAATATACAGTTTATCCATAGAAAAGTCAACTCCTCAGTAATATCTTCTTACTTACTTACTTAATATCATATCCTTTCTTACCAGTCAACAAAAATTACCCGGCAACAAATGTGATTAAATTTAAATAATGGCGTATTAAGACGAATTAAGGAGAAAGCATGTCCCTTTTCTTCTTTTTTCTGGCAATCAAGCATACCACGACTTTTTCCACTGTTTGTTGAAATATCATACCGAATGATAAAATAAACAAAGTATTGTATTTTACTGTTGATTATGGGGGATGAGAATGGAGAAGCTGATTGCCCTGCTCATGGCATGCGTTTTAGCCTGGATAATTACTCCCTGGATAGTAAAGTACTCTTTTGCCTGGGGTGCGGTGGATCTTCCCGGACCGCGCAAAGTACACGGGAAGGTTATGCCCCGGTTAGGGGGAGTGGCCCTTTACGTTGCATTTGTTTTACCCGTGCTTTTGACCGTGCAGCCCAATCACATGGTCTATGGCTTGCTTTTGGGGGCTACCTTGATTATGTTGGTGGGAGTGATAGATGATATCCGCGGTATTTCTCCCTGGGTTAAACTGGGCGGCCAGGTGATAGCCGCGCTTTCCTTAATTCCTTTTGGTGTGGGGATAAGCTTTGTTACCAACCCACTTAACGGGCATATAATAGGGTTAGGATGGTGGGGGATTCCTGTCACCTTGTTATGGGTGGTGGCGGTGACAAATGCCGTCAACCTGATTGACGGCCTGGATGGTCTGGCGGGTGGGGTTTCCTGCATAGCCGCTCTGACCATTGCTGCCGTAGGTTGGACCCAGTGGAAGGTTTTTGGCGCTGCCGGCCAGCAGGAAGTAATTATACTGGCCTTGATTTTGGCAGCAGCCCTGGTGGGATTCCTGCGGCACAACTTTTATCCGGCACGTATTTTTCTTGGTGATTCCGGCGCCATGCTGTTGGGTTTTGTTCTGGCTACGATGGCTGTTATGGGGCTGATGAAAAGCATCGCGGCTGTTTCGATATTTATTCCACCGGTGATCCTGGGTATTCCTCTTTTAGATGTTGTTTTTGCCGTATTCCGGCGATGCCGTCAAAGCCGGCCTATTTTCCAGGCGGACCGGGAACACCTGCATCATCAACTGCTGGATCTGGGATTAAGTCACCGTCAGGCTGTGCTGGCCATTTACGGGGTAAGCGCTCTGTTGGGGGTCAGCGCGGTAATATTAAACCTGGTTACTTCCGACCAGGCCATGGTTCTGTTGGTTATACTGGCTACAGCAACTATTGTTTCTGCCGGGAAGATAGGTTTGCTTAGAAGCGTAAGAAGAACTGTTGGCAGTGCCCCCCATAACTCTTCCCAGCATTTATCAAAAATGTAAGAGGTGTAATTATGCGCGTCACTAAAGCCGTTATTCCTGCTGCTGGTCTGGGAGTGCGTTTTTTGCCCGCCACGAAGGCGCAGCCGAAGGAAATGATACCTGTTGTCGATAAGCCGGCCATTCAATACATAGTTGAGGAGGCTGTAAACTCGGGTATTGAAAATATTTTAATCATCACCGGGCGGGGAAAGCGTGCAATTGAGGATCATTTTGATAAATCTTTTATTTTAGAGGAGCATCTGCGGACCAGGGGTAAAATGGAACTTTTAAATTTGGTGGAACAGACAGGCAGGATTGCAGATCTTCTTTATGTGCGTCAAAAGGAACAACTCGGGCTTGGACATGCTGTTTACTGTGCCCGCAGGTTTGTGGGCAACGAGCCTTTTGCGGTGCTTTTGGGAGATGATCTGGTGCGCAGTAAAAGGCCCTGCTTGAGGCAACTGCTTGATCTGTACGAGGAGGTGCAGGGTACCGTACTTGCCGTGCAGGAAGTTCCTCCGAAAGATGTAAGCAAATACGGTATTTTAGATGCAGAACCATTGCGTGAAGGTGTTTACCAGGTTAGGGAACTGGTGGAAAAACCATCCCCTGAAACAGCGCCCTCGCGGCTGGCGATTATGGGTCGCTACATCATTAGCCCCCGTATTTTTCCTATTCTGGAGAAGATTCTTCCCGGCGCGGGTGGTGAGATTCAGCTCACGGATGCCTTAAGTGTCCTGTGCCGGGAAGAGCCGGTTTATGGTCTTGCCTTCCGGGGGCGCCGTTACGATGTGGGCGACAAACTGGGTTACCTGATGGCCACTGTAGAATTTGCGCTGGATCATCCCTTTTTAGGGAAAGATTTTGAATCTTATTTAAAACAATTGTTGGACACCCTCTATTAATCTCTTGCAGGTATTTAAATAGTATTTGATTTTTTTTCTCCATCTGCTTAAGGAGCGTTTTCCTGAGCAAAAGATAGCCCCCCTCTACACGTGTATAAATCAATCACTTGCTGTTAAACTAAGATCATTATATTGGCAAAGGTGGTTGATCATGAATCCTTTTTTGGAAATTCTTATCCGGGGCGCAGGAGCTTTTATAATAGTGCTGATAATTGCACGTGTGGTGGGAAAAACGCAGATTGGGCAATTGACGGTTAGTGATTTTGTCAACGCCATCATTCTTGGCTCCATTGCTGCGGGCATGGTCACGGACTTGAAGGAGAATGGCTGGTACTACGTTTTTGGTCTGGTTTTATTCGGCTTGTTTACCATAGGCGCAGAGTACCTGTCCATGAAATACCGGCCGGCCCGTAAGTTGATTGAGGGCGAACCGACTATAGTAATTCACAATGGTAAGATCCTGGAAGACAATATGAAGAAACTTATTTACCACATAGATGATTTGATGATGCAGTTGAGAGAAAAGAGCGTTTTTAATATTTCTGATGTGGAATATGCCATTTCGGAACCCAATGGTGAGTTGAGCGTGCTGCTGAAGAGCCAAAAGCAGCCGCTGACTCCCGGGGACTTGCAATTGTCTACAAATTACGAAGGGATATCTTCTGAGCTTATTATAGATGGGGTGGTTATTCAACAGAACTTAAAACAAAACAACCTTACAGAAGAATGGTTATACCGGGAACTGGAGAAAAAAGGCGTGAAGTCTGTTAAGAATGTGATGTACGCCAGCCTGGACACCGGGGGTAATCTGTATGTGGACAAAAGACAGGATACAATGCAGCATATAACAGATATTACAGATAAGCTGCCGGACAGGATGCCGCAATAGATCAAGGGGGCCTTTAAAGAAATGACTCAAATCAGCTTCGGCACGGACGGCTGGAGGGGGATTATTGCCCGGGACTTTACGTTGACGGGGGCATAAAACCAGTCCAGGAGATCTTCTTTGGGGAAACGCCATCGGTTGGCTATTTTCTTGGCCGGAATCTTTCCCTTTCGGGCATAGTCTAAAAGGGTGTACTCGGAAATCTTCAGTAAGGAACTTATTTCGTCATCTCGACACATTTTAAAAAAAGCAGAGCAACACACGCCGAGGCAGCCAAAGAGAAACAACCTATAAGCCCATCTTAGCAAATAAAAAAGCCGTCCCTTTCGAGATAACTTTCACTTCCATATTATTTTGTTGGTTACATACTTTGGGTAAAATCTGACAAGCCCTTGCGTTCCAGTTTCCTGCCGTCGGCAAGAGCCAGCGCTTTTCCCCATGTTTTTTCCGTTTCATACTTGAGAAACTCATACAGGGGATTTAATTCCTCGGCTTCGTCATACTTTTGCAGACACTCATAGTATATACGCTTATCCTCGTCATAGACGATGAGGGGCGGGTGATTATGTGTCATGAGATAGTAATTTATGAGCGTCCTGCCGACACGTCCGTTACCGTCTGCGAAGGGATGGATAAACTCAAACCTCGCGTGAAGGTAAGTGGCGGCTTTCAAAACATCCTTGCCCTCATACGCATTTACTTCAGCAATCAGTTCAGTCAGATCGTTTTCCACATTTTCCGCAGAGGAGCCGACCTCATGGACGCCGGTTACACAATCGTGCTTTTTAAATTCTCCCGGCCGTTCCTTGTTTATAATATACCTGCGCTCATCGTATGTCCCGCTAGTGAGGATCTTGTGAATTTCCTTGATCAACTCCACGCTGAAGTTTTAGTGAACTTAGGCAAAATCTTGAGGGCTACAGGTTCATTTTCTGACAGGACGATTCGTCATCGGAAGCCACCCATTTTCCTGATCCTCAGCATCATTAGCTGTTTAAAAAGGCCAACTATCTCTTCCGCAACGGAACTATTGCCAACGAGATTTCCCAGGGCGGCGGGGCATTGTTGGCACTTTGAGGCGGGCCTGATTTTACCCTTCGGCGCGCCATTATCTGTGTCTTACCGGATTCACCCTGTGTAAGCACATACCCCAACCCTTGGAGAATTAACTACCGGCAGGAGCATCTCCTCGCCGCACTCATGATTGCGGGCACATTTTGCACATAACCATCCCTCGTCATCATAGACGCATTCTGCACAAACCCAGGCGGCTGCCTCCCCGCAGACCGCGCATTTAATCAGCGGAGGCTCGTTTCTGGCCAGAAGAAAAATACCCTTTTTGCCCCAGGCCTTTTGGAATTCATCCCTTTCACCACTCCTCAACGTACCCGTAAACCCGCCTTCGGACACCACCCGTAAAACCAGTTTCGTCGTACTGCCGAAATCATATTTGTGGACAAATTTCATCCCTGCTGTAAGTACCTTACCCAAAGGAACATTCATGCTGTAACTGCTCATCCCGAAATCGTCGACCCGGCTGGAAGTATAGTATTTGCCATCAATAATAAA
>DFZP01000040.1:0-4585 GCA_002382125.1 Firmicutes bacterium UBA4053 | reverse complement strand
CTGCTTGCCTAAAACCTCCAGCCGTTCAGTCAGCGCTGCTCTGGCATTTAAAAGCTCAATTTGTTTTTGTCTCTCCTTCTCTATTACCTCAGGTGCAGCTTTGGTCAAGAAGTTCCCGTTTTTAAGCTTGCCCTGTACCCGCGCAAGATCCTTTTCAACAGCCGCCAGGTTCTTTTCCAGACGCACTATTTCTTTATCAATATCAATAAGCCCCTTTAAGGGTATAAAAACCTCTACCCCTTTGGCCACTGCGTGAGCAGCCTGAGCCGGCTTTTTTTTCAACTCTGCAAGCACCTCTGCCTGGCAGTGGGTCAACTCCTGAACATAAAACGCCCATTTTTTTATCAAGCTTCTCAATTCTTCTTTTGGCGCCAGCAACATTGCCTGTGCTTTTTTCCCCGGCGGCACATTCATTTCACTCCGGATGTGACGAATACAGCGAGTTATTTCCATCAGCACTTCCATCCCGGACTCCGCCTGCATATCCCGCAGATCCGGCGCGGCCACCGGCCAGGGAGCTTTCATTATGCTATTCCCCCGGTGAGGCAAACGCTGCCAGATTTCTTCAGTAATAAAAGGCATAAAGGGATGCAAGAACTCCATCGTACCTTTCAATACATTAACCAGCACATACTGAGCGGCATGCCTGCCGGCAGGATCCTTCCCGTAAAGCCTGGTTTTAGACAATTCGATGTACCAGTCGCATAATTCATTCCAGGTAAATTCATATATCACCCGGGCGGCCTCTCCCAGTTCATAAGATTCAAGGTAGCCGGTGATCGACTCCACTGCTGTCTGAAAACGGCTTAAGATCCACCTGTCCGCCAGGGTGTAAGATTGAACAGAAGGCTTTTGCTCAGGATTAAAATCCTGCAGATTCATCAACACAAAGCGGGAAGCGTTCCAGATCTTGTTGGCAAAGTTGCGTGCCCCTTCCAGCCGATCAAAATGAAAACGTAAATCATTTCCTGGAGTATTTCCCGTTACCAGCATAAAACGCAAGCTGTCTGCCCCGTGACTTTCAATTACGTCGATGGGATCGACTCCGTTGCCTAACGATTTACTCATTTTACGCCCCAGGGCATCTAACACCAGGCCGTGAACAAACACTTCCTTAAAAGGAACTTCCTCCATAAAAGCCAGGCCGCTGAAAATCATCCGGGCCACCCAAAAGAAAATAATATCCCGCCCGGTAACCAGTACGGAAGTTGGGTAATAATAGGCCAGCTCAACCTTTTGGGCAGGCCAGCCCAGGGTAGAAAACGGCCACAGGGCGGAAGAAAACCAGGTATCCAGCACATCGGGGTCCTGCTCCAGTTCACCGCTGCCGCAACGAGGACAGCCGGCAGGAGTATCAGAAGTAACAACAGTTTCTTCACACTCCTGACAATACCAGACAGGGATGCGATGTCCCCACCACAGTTGCCGTGAAATACACCAGTCCCGGATGTTTTCCATCCAGTTCAAGTAAATCCTGGCAAAACGTTCTGGGACAAAGTGCACCCTGCCCTCCTGAACAGCCCGGATGGCTGGATCAGCAAGAGGCTTCATCCTTACAAACCATTGCCGCGAGAGCATGGGTTCAATTACCGTGTGACATCGGTAACAATGGCCAACCGCATGATCATGGTCTTCAATCTTAACCAGATGGCCTTTATCGTCAAGATCCCGAACAACCCGCTTGCGGCACTCCCACCGGTCAAGGCCCTTATACTTGCCCGCTTCGTCGCTCATTACAGCGTCCGGGCCAATAACCCGCGGTGCGTTCAGGTTATGACGCCGGCCCACTTCAAAATCGTTGGGATCATGGGCAGGAGTAATCTTCAAGGCGCCAGTGCCAAATTCCCGATCCACGTACTCGTCGGCAATAACGGGTATTTCCCGGCCTACCAGGGGCAAAATTAAGGTTTCTCCCAGCAGGCGCCGGTAACGGTCATCCTCCGGATGCACGGCCACTGCCACGTCTGCCAGCATGGTTTCAGGGCGCGTCGTGGCTATGGTAAGATACCCTTTGCCGCTCTTAGCCGGGTACTTTATGTAATATAAATGACCCGGTACTTGAAGGTGCTCCACTTCAATATCAGAAATGGTGGTATGACACCGGGGGCACCAGTTAACGATATAATAACCCCGGTAAATCAAGCCTTGCTCGTAAAGCCGGATAAAAACCTCCCTGACTGCCTCTGAACAGCCCTCATCCATGGTAAACCGCTCCCGTTCCCAGTCACAGGATGACCCCAGCCGGCGCAACTGGCGGGTAATGCGCCCGCCATATTTTTTTTTCCAGGCCCAGACATGCTCTAAAAATTTCTCTCTTCCCAGATCAAACCTGGTCAGCCCTTCTGTTGCCAGTTGCTCTTCCACCCTGGCCTGGGTGGCTATGCCCGCATGATCTGTTCCCGGCACCCATAAGGCACTATACCCCTGCATATGGCGCCAGCGGATCAATATGTCCTGGAGGGTGTTGTTCAAAGCATGCCCCATATGCAACTGGCCCGTAACATTAGGAGGAGGCATAATAATGCAAAAAGGGGGTTTGCCGGCATCAACCCGGGCGTGAAATAATTTATTTTCTTCCCAGTAACGGTACCATTTTTCTTCAACCTGATGTGGATCATAGGTAGTAGCCATATCAAATCCAGCCATTTACTTGTTTCCCCTTTCCGGCGTTAAAAGTTACGCTAAGCCGTCGGAAACATGTTATCCATTTTGACTCAAACTGTCAACTTAAGCCGAAAATAGATGCTGTCAAGAACAAAGCGGTATAGGTAAAAAGGATTTCTCGTGGACCATTTGGAGTTGGATAGCACGGGCGGCCTGCCGAAAAAATCCTGAGTCTGAAAAATTGTTTTATGGAGAGGAAAACTGCGATCATCAATCACGCGATCCAATTCCATGCCGACAGGTCTTGATAAGCACTTTTGATCCTCTGAACGTTAAACTTATCCCCTTTAGCCCTGTAAACTTCCTTTACTACTCTTTCTTCGGTTATCTCCCCGTATGCTTCACTTAACGCTGTAGCAATAAAATGTATGGTAGCATATAATTCAAGTTCTAGTGGGGTAAATCCTCCAAACACGTCCAGCACCTTCTGGATTTTTTCCCGGTTGACTTCAATGTCTTCCCGGTCACGAGCAAAATATCTGGCGCAGGAACTTTCCTTAGAAAAGCTATATCCATCTGGAGAAACTTTCACTATTTCCCTTGTTACGGCTTCTCCCAGTTCCTTTGCCACTTCGTTACTATACGGCCCGTAAATATGCAGACGAAAATTTGCATAAATGGGTACACCGGCCTCAGCATAGAAATATACCAACTTTTGCAAAGCCTTTTTTCCTCTAATTGTTGTTTTATCTGCCAGATAGGCAATAAGGGTTTCAAGTTTCATTACGTCCATCCCTCCTCAATTTTTTTAATTTTCGCTTGAATTTGGGCAAACTGTTCGTTACACCATATTGCCGCTTCCCCTTTTTTATCTCGTGTTACATAAAAACGAATAATATTAATATTTTTCTGGGACAATAATTGCAAGGGAAGCGATTGCCCGAATATTGAGTAGTATTGCTCTGGATTGTGCTTATCTTGAACGACAATACTGTCAAACTTTCTGTCTTCTTCCGCCTCTTTATCTCCCCTCTTCCTGCTTTTTGAGTCCAAAAAATGGGTTAGTAAGGAGCATTCTAGCCTTATCATCAACGTAAGCAGTCTGAGGATTGCTACCGTATTTTTCTTCAAATTTTTCCTTGAGTTCTGCAACAGCCAGCTAGGTTGATTTCTATACCATCCTCCAAGCATCTTGGACAGAGTTTCCCGGCACTGCTCCCGGATTCAACCTTATCCAATTCCAGGTTCCTGGCTATTTCCTGGGCCGCGTTCTCCCCCTCAAAACGGCGCATCTGCTCCTTGGTGTCTTTGTGACTTAGTTATATTCAAACTACCCTCCCAAGCAATCTTGCCGTCAATAATGGCAATCTTCTGGTGCATACCTTTTCTCTGGATTACCTTAGACCCGAGGTTTTCAAATTGATTGATAACCTGTTCTGCATGTTCCGAAAGGCTGCCACTTTGTTGGGAAGGAGGCCGGGTATAAATGCGAACCATAACATCCTTTTCAAGCAATACTCTAAAGAAGTCCATTAACTTTCCGGCTCTATTTTAATGAAACAAAAGGACTCATTATAATCAGACTCTCTTTTGTGGAACGCAAATCGTTTAAGAAAACCGGCCAGAAATTTTTTCCGTATAAAAATCACTATTCGACGCATCAATCCGGCTTTCCGGTCCAATTGCGGCACTGGCCCATTTTTCAAAATCCGCCACCAGATAGCTATCAACCAAATCTTCTGAATACACCAGAGATAAAAATGCAAATTGTTAAAGAAGCAATGGAAACAGGTAATAACTCTATTGTAGCCACCTGCCCGCAGCAGGCGGGGAATCAGCCGTTCTACTTATTACTACAACCTGTGTAAATTACAAAATCATGGTAAGGTAATTACTCGAATTGGTTATGGTGGTCGGCCTAAATCCTGTTACAGTAGGACAACCGTCCCCGGTTGTCATTTATAGTTTAATATTAGAAAAG
>DFZP01000050.1:1820-6387 GCA_002382125.1 Firmicutes bacterium UBA4053 | reverse complement strand
GGAGGCGGCGGGGGTGTTCCATCGGCGCCCTCATGAGGGATAAAGGTAAAAGGAATCCCGAATATATTGACGTATTCAGGTTCAAACATACCCTCCGGGTTCACCTCATAAGCAGTGCGCCTGAGGCCTCTTCCGACCACTTGTTCACACAAGAGCTGGCTTGAAAAAGCCCTGAGTCCCATGATGTGCGTTACCGTTTTGGCATCCCAGCCTTCCGAAAGCATACCCACAGAGATAACGTTTTGGATATGCTGACCCGTTTTACCCACCTGACCCACTGTATCAACCATCTGCCTGAGCAATTCGGCTTTTTCCTTTTTGCTGCGGCCCGGCGCTGTATTTTCGCCCTCTTCGTCGTCCACGTCCGGGTTAATAAACAGAACTTCATCCTGGGCTTCCGCTTCGTCCAGAACCCTTGAATCAATATGTAAAATTCTCTCTGCGTTGCATAGCTCGGGAATGAGAATCCGCTCATGATCAAAAGCATACTTTATACGCGCGGCGGTTTCGGTACGGTTGGCAACCGATATCATAACCGGCGGGGTGTGCTTTTTGCTTTCCTTCCATAAACGATAGGTTTCCAGCCAGTCTTTTCCCAGCAAATAATACCCATTGGTGACCAGATCGGGCAGTGGTTCATGTTCCTGGGCCGGCCTGTTTAAATCATCTTTCACCCACTCATAAATGTGATAAAGCTGGGACCGGTAGGTCTTGGCATCAGGCACTCCGTCATCCCGGATCACCACCCGCGGAGTCTTCACCAGCCCTGATTCTATGGCATCATTTAAACCGAAGTCCGATATAATCCAACCGAACAATGCTTCCTCAGAACTCTTTTTACCGGAAGGCGCAAACGGTGTGGCCGAGAAGTCATAGCAACATAGTATTGTCCGGGCATTGTGAATACGGTCCAATCCCCCCACCCACTTGGTAGCTTCTTCAATCTCATCTTTCTTCTTCCCTTTTACTTTCGATTCAGCGGGCACCCTCCAGGCATGATGGGCCTCATCATTGATTACTATAATGTTGCGGGTAGAAGCCATCTCTTCCAGCACTTCACGCACGTAAGCCTCGTCACTTTTCACTCCGCGTTTATCTACGCTTTTCTTTTTAGCCAGCTTCTCTTCCGTTTCCCAGCTTAACGCCTGCCAGTTTCGAATCATCACTTTGCCCTGGCGAAGTTTGTCCAATAAAGCAGGGGGTATAATATTGAATTCCTCATAATAATTGCCCGGACTGCTGGGAATTAAGACCTGCAAGCGGTTTCTGACCGTAAGACCAGGCGCTGCAATGAAGACGTTTTTTGAGTAGCGTGGATCCTGAGGATAGCTAACTTTATTTAGGACCTGCCAGGCAATGAGCAACGCCATAACAATGGTCTTGCCTGTACCGGTTGCCATCTTGGAGCAACGTCGCGGGAATGCTCCTCCATCTGAGGGGATTTCAATTCCCACCTTGCCGGCGGCCGGCCCCTCGGCTAGCCAGATTATAGTTTCTATCGCTTCCAGTTGGCAGTAAAAAAAGCGCCGGTAATCCCGCTCCTCTTCGTCCTGCCAGTGAGCCAGCAAGCGGCGGGTGATTCCGGTAACACCTGGATATCCTGCCTCCCGCCATTGTTTTATCCGGGGCCGAATTTGATTAACCAGAGGAATTTCAACAAATATTCCCGGGTCATCAAAGGTTTTGGAGCGTTCACTGGCCACGATATATCCCGCAGGCCTGCGGCCTTCTTTCATGTCGAACAAGCGGGTGCCGGGATCATAACTCCAGTATTTCTGAGGCACAAAATACGGCGAATTTATAATCAGCCGATCTATGTTAGAGCGGGCCATTAATCTACCTCCATGATTTTGAGGCTTTCAATGCCGCGGTCATCAATGATTTTGACTGCGATTCTGCGGTTGCCGCCGGACGCAAACGGCAATGAAACAGTTCCCCGGTAAGATTCCATCAGCTCCGGATCGACTTCCGCTTTCAGATTACGCGCGAGTTTAGACCAGCCTTCTTTGTCTCCTGCCATGGGAAAAAAGACCTGACGGGGATATAAGCTGCGCCCGTCATAATCCGTATCCAGCATCCATATAGCAATTCTGTCCGAGCCACCGGATTCGATGGTGCCTTTCTTGGTATTGTAGTAGTCAAATCCCAGCACTTCAATCTTATATTTCCCCTTATCGTATCCCTTCGTTAATTTTTCAATCTGTACATCAGGCTGCCCGATCAGCCAGTAACTATCGTTGGTTGCCCTCTTCTTTTTCAGGTCTGACGTAAACAGGTCCGGATTCATCTGTACTTTTAAAAGGGTAACCCCCGGCCACTCCGTCTCATCAATATCCCTGGCTGCTTCGGGGTCTAACTGAAAGGCGGCAAAAATAATCAAAAGAGGTCTGGGAACTAATTTTTGAGCTTCCTCGATGGCCAGAGCTACCTGACGTTGCTCCAACGGGGCATATTCAGGGCCAAAGGATATTACCGCCCGTTGTGCCTGTCCATAGCCTCCGGCTATTTCCCGGATTTCGTCTGCGCCTCGTTCATTGGGGCGGGTTTCGGCCTCTGCATGCAGGTAGCGGGTACCGCTTAAAGGCTCTATCCGGGAGAATAAAATGTACTGCCCGTTCTTGCCTCGAATACCTGTCTTCAGGAGTTCCTCTCGCCATTCCGCCTGGCGCAGCGTCTCACCGCTGCGGGCAATGGAACTGTCCACAGAACCCTCATCAGTTAAAGTCAGTTCAATGAGGGGTTTTACCACCGGCGCCGGCACCGCTTCGACCGTAAAGGGGCCGCTTACTCTGGCCTTAGACCGGTCGGTATAAGGCTGATCATATAATGTTTCCTGCGGGGCGTGCCGCTGAATGGACGCATCCATTTCCTGCTGCATTTTGCCTTTTGCTTCCCAAAAGGTTTCCCAGGTCTTTAGTTCCGGCTTATTCCGTTCCGGGTCGGCTTCGTGCGGCGCTTCCCATTCCTGCCATTTCTGATTCAGCGCTTTATTGAGATCACTCAGAGCCTTTTCTATGGCCGGGTGACACCGTTCATAAATCTTGTCGATGTCTTCATTATTGGCAATTGACTTGAGGGTGATATGAGGAACCGTTTTATACCGGAACCCACTTCCGACTCCCTCTGCAGGATGAGCTAATTCATAGTAATCATATACTGCTGTCATCAGGCGCTGTTTGGCCAGGGTAACCGCCACCCTGGAAGTATCGCAGGCAATCCAGCGGCGTCCCCATTGTTCCGCTACGTAAGCTGTAGTTCCCGACCCGCAGGTGGGATCTAAAACCAGATCTCCGGGGTCGGTAGTCATGAGGAGGCAACGAGTGATTACTTTAGGATTGGTCTCTACGACGTATTTCTTGTCCATTGCACCAAGTACGTCTATCCACGTTTGGTTGAGTTCATACGCTGAAAAGTCATCAATATATCTGATATAACGGAGTACAGTCTGAAGTGCGACAACTCTACCTGCTGCAATCAGTTTGTTCATTCCTTGTGGATTCGTCTTCCAGAAATCTCTACTTAGAGTGTAGGTTTTGCCTTCAAGTTGTACGGGAAATCGAGCTCCTTCACCTCCGCTTTGGCTAATTAAAGGATCGAACCGAAATGGTTTAGCCCCTTCAGGGAAAATACGGGATTTCATCTCATCGCTGGTAATTGGTCGCCTTGTACCGTCACGCAACTCAATGCTTTTGTATGTTTCAAACCCGCTAGACCCATCGCCGGTTTTCATTAGATACAGTTGTCGATATTTGAGCTTATCTCTGTCTTTCGCATACCACAGGATTAAATCGCAGACGGTGGCTAGGTACTTGGTGGTCTCGGAGCTTGCCTTCTTGAATATTATTTCGCTAATGAAGTTCTCTTTCCCAAGAACTTCATCCATCAATTCCCTTAGATGGTGCACATTCTCATCTGATATTTGTACGAATATGCTCCCGCTTTCAGAAAGAAGCTCACGGGCCAGAAGCAAGCGGTCGCGCATATAAGTCAGATAAGAGTGAATACCTATCTCCCAGGTGTCCCGGAAAGCCTTGATCATTTCCGGTTCTGCTGTCAGGTCCTCATCCTTTCCGTCCTTTACATCCCGCTTATTGACGAATGGTTGAAAGTTGGAGCCATATTTGATCCCATAGGGAGGATCCATATATACCATCTGTACCTGGCCTGCCAGGCCTTCCTTTTCCAACAGGGAATTCATAACCAGCAGGCTGTCCCCGGCGACCAGGCGGTTTGACCAGTTGTGAGCATGTTTATAGAACTGTATAGCTTCCCGCAAGGGTGGGTTTTCCTCTGCTTCCTCGAATAATGAAAATGAAAGTTGTGGACTCAGCTCTTTCCCTCGTTTACGAACCGAATCGATGATTGTCTTGGGGTCAATACGTTCATGTACATGCAACGAAACGGTAGGTACTTTAAAGGAAGTGTGCTCGGACTTTCCAGCCCAATTCAGGTAAGGTACCTGCATTTTCTGAAGTTCGGCCAGGGCTTCCCGGGCATCTTCCGGATTTTCTGCTTCCAGTCCCCGGAGGATAATACCCTCAACCGCACTTCTTCGACTGTCAAATTG
>DFZP01000050.1:0-1694 GCA_002382125.1 Firmicutes bacterium UBA4053 | reverse complement strand
TCCTCCTGCCCGCAAACACGCTGTTATGCGCCGTTCCATTCGATGTTAAATGTATTTTTCAAGGTCGATACGGAAACCTTGTTTCTCTAAAGCCTCGGCGAGAAACTTACCTACCAATTCTACAGCTATTCTGTATTTATCGACTTTTGCCCTATCAAAGTCGAGATCGATATAGGCAGTATGGACAATTTTATGGCGGAGCTGTATAAGCTCTTCAATAATCTCTCTAATATTGTAAAACCTTTTCCCAATCTTCTTCTTTCTATTCCACGCCTTGAAAAGGTTAAGTTCAAGATACGTGGAATATGCCACGTTTGCAGAAGGAAGATTTTGAAAGGTATAGGAATCGGCTTCAACCTCTGCAAGTGATTTTCTTTGTTCGAGTAATTCTCTCAATGTTTGATAATCTATCTTCGATGTTTTGCTGAAGATCTTTTCTTGTAATTTGGGATGCATTTCAATATATGCAATAAATAAATCTTTAAGATTGGATTCTTCAGATATGGCTTTCACTGACATGGGTGTATATCTCCATAGTTTTGGAATTTTTATGCCTGGGCAATTCCTGTATGGATTGCAAATCAGTGCCATCTTCCAACAAATTTGTGGTAAAGAATGCCGCAGTGTGTAGCTGCATATTCAAGTCAATCTTAAACACACTAACCGGAATATTAGGATCGCCCAAAAACACATTAAGTAGTTCATGGCTTCATTTTGTCCAGTTCTTTAACAACCTCAGCGTCAAAGTATTGTTCCCCATAATTCTCGCAAACCCACGCCGGAACGTTCTCTACCAGGGGTAAATGTATCACCCCACCAGTTCCCGGCAACAACAAATTTTTTTACGGTGGGATTCCCGCATTGAAAACATTTAGTTACCATACTAAGACAGTATACAAAATTGTTCCCTGTTTTCCCTGCTCGATCATATCACATCCCGAAGACAGGGTAAACAATGGCGCGCGGTTTTGACCAGGGGTTATCTTTCCTGAAAATTATTTTTGGTACACAGGCGTACGCAGCCGGGAAAAAAGGTCTTTCCGGATAAAATTGATGCGGATACTGGCGGTATGCGGTACCCATATCGGAACGCAAAAGTTCCAAGAAAAATACAATGTCCGGCTGATTGAACGAAAAGACCTCGCACATGGCGCGAACGTATATTTCACATTCCATGAGTATCAAAATAAATAACATTGAGAGGAAGAAAAATTTTTCTTAAAAGAAATTGAGTGTTTGTTCTAAAGCAAAGAAGCTAATTGCCGCCGAATATGGTATAATCATGGTAGAAGTGAGGTGTAACACCTGTGGCCACAGCAGAACAAATAAAAATGCTGATTCATTCACACCTGGAAAAGAACAACGATCGCTTCAGAACCGTTGTTTTGCAGCTTGCTGCTTACGAGGCTAAACAGGGACATACCGCCTTTGCCCGTGACATAAGGACTCTTATTGACAATGCGAAGCCGGGAACAGGTAAAGTCCTTCTTTTCAATAAAGACCTGGGCGAACTGATTCACAGTAAAATAGCAGAGAACAGGATTGCTGAGTTAGTGGTACCAGGTGATCTCAGAGTACGGATTGAACGGATCATGAATGAGTATAGACAGCAAGGGAAACTCAAGAAACATGGAATGAACAATAGACGAAAAATACTGTTTACTGGGCCACCTGGTACAGGCAAAACGATGACT
>DFZP01000015.1:0-16809 GCA_002382125.1 Firmicutes bacterium UBA4053 | reverse complement strand
TCTTCTTTTCAGCGGAAATTTAAAAGTAATTATTGATATGATTAAAACCTACTTAAGATACATTTAGGTGGTATCAAGATGCTGCTCACATCACTGTTGAGGGTCTTTCTTACACGATCTTTCCAACCATTTGTCTTTGAAGGCATTTGCCAGAACAAATTGGACTTTGAAACGCTTGATGATTTGGGATTGTATGTGCATATACCTTTTTGCCGATCGTTGTGTACCTTTTGCCCTTACTGCAAGGAAATTTACAATAAACCAAAAGCTGATTCCTATAAAGCAGCATTGTTAAAAGAAATCGATCTGGTATGTAAAGATATGACCAGCAAAAAACAAATAACCAGCCTATATTTCGGCGGAGGAACGCCGGCACTCATGATAGATGATCTGCAAGAGATCATTACAAGGTTGAAACAATATTTTACGATAGCCGGCGGAATAGGTGTGGAGCTTCATCCCAGCGACATAACGGAAAAAAACTTGCGGAAACTGACCTCGGCCGGGGTAACGATGGTGAGTATTGGCATTCAGTCATTTAACGAAAAATGCCTGCAGAAATTGGGAAGAAACTATGACTCCTTTCCGGAGAAGCTGCAACTGGTTAAAAATAATGGTTTCGATGTTGTGGATGTGGATTTAATATTTGCGATACCAGGACAAACAGATGAAATTTTAGTAAATGACATCAAGACGGCCTTTGATAATGGCGCAACCCAAATATCAACCTACCCCTTTATAGACTTTACGTTTGCTGACAATGAATATAAGCCAATGCCCGAAAAAGAGAAGAAGAAAATGCTGAAAATGCTTAATGAATACTGCCGCCAAAGCCATGTTAACAGAACTTCGGTATGGACTTTTGCCAAACATGGCACAGAGAAGTATTCCTCAGTCACGCGGGATACTTTTTTAGGCTTTGGCGTGTCAGCAACTACCCTCTTGAAGAATGTTTTCAAAATAAACACTTTTTCAATTGAGAATTATACCAAGAGGATAGATGACCATTCCATTCCTACATCTCTTACCCTCCATTTTACAAAGAGACAGCGAGCTGTATATTACTTGTTTTGGAGCGCATATGCAATGAAAATCAACCTGGACAAATTTGAAAAAATAGTCGGGGTTCCCTTGAATAAAATATTTGGTATTGAACTTTTTGTGGCGGAGAAGCTAGGTTTCATTAGAAAGAACGGCAATATCTACGAGCTTACCGACAAAGCAGCCTATCTTTATCACTACATAGAGCAGGTTTACACTTCAGCCTATATTGACAAAATGTGGAATATATCAAGAGAACAGGCGTTTCCGGCTCAGATAATTTTAAAATAGCGGTGAGCGATAATGCTCCTATATAGTGGGGCATAGTATACTGCTCCCAACGAGTGTGACCCGGTCGGAATTCTGTACGAGGGTCCTATCGCTTATGTCTATGAGGTCCAGGTCAAGACATTAATCAATCCCTTCAGACGATGTGAATAATCCGGGCAGTTTTATACCACCGTTCCGGTCTTAGGGAACCACTGTTCCGGCAAATGGGAATCACCCTTCCGGTGCGGGAACCACTTTATAACTTTTTCTTCATAATGAATCCATACATTGAAATCCAGTGTAAATTCATTATGAAGGGGATCATCATATGACCAAGTACCGAGAAATTCTCAGGTTGTACAGCCTGGGAATCAGTCAGCGTGGCATTGCTGCCAGTTGCTTGTGTTCCAGAAAAACCATTATAAAGGTTCTAAAACGGGCACAGGATTTAAACATTGCCTGGCCATTGCCTGCTACCCCTTATGAACTGGCACAGTGGAAAAAAGCCACCGTCCAATTTAATTATCACATATCCGTGGACAAAAATCACTACTCCTGGTAACACGCAACACCATTGAAGTTTTTTATAAAAACCACCGCATCTGCTCGCATCCGAGACTGCATGAAAGAACAAACCAATACAGTACTTTGCCGAAGCATATGCCGGAAAACCACAGACAGTATGTCCAGTGGGATTCTAAAAGATTTATTGAATGGGCCGATAAAATTGGACCCCATACAACCGTTACTATCAAGGCAATCCTTGCCTCCCGTAAAGTTGAACAACAGGCTTACAGAAGCTGTATGGGACTTCTAAAGCTTGCAGACAAGTACTCAGTCACCAGACTGGAAGCAGCCTGCAAAAAAGCTTTGTCCTACACGCCTAATCCAAGTTTAAAAAGCGTCAAAACCATTCTTCCTACCGGTCAGGACAAAGAAACCTTGGAGCAACCGGTTAAAACATCAGATGATTCTGCAAAACACGGATTTACCCGTGGTGCGGATTACTACGGGAGGTTATGATTATGACAAATGAAGCAACCATAAATAAGTTAATTGAAATGCGCCTTACTGCCATGGCAGATGCATTTCGTATCCAGTTGCAGGATAATGTTCAACCGGAGCTGTCATTTGAAGAGCGCATTGGCCTTCTGGTCGATATCGAGTATAATAGCCGAAAAAGCAACCGACTGAAACGGCTCATCAAAAAGGCCACCTTTGACCAACCCCAAGCCTACATAGCAGATATCAATTACTCTGCAAGGCGAAAACTGAATAGGTCGTTGATTAACTCTCTTGCCACATGCTCCTATGTCGCCGAAAACCATAACATCATCATTATGGGAGCAACCGGAGCTGGGAAATCATATTTGGCCTGTGCTTTTGGTATGGAAGCCTGCAAGCAGTTCTATACTGTCAAATATGTAAGACTCCCGGAATTGTTCGTCGATCTTGCCATAGCAAGGGGGCAAGGTGACTACAAAAAAGGGCATTGTTAATTTAGCATAGCTTGCAAGCCATCGTTCCACTTTAACATCAAAAGAATGACAGAATATTTGAGCATCTCCTTGCTTTTGCTGTAGCATTTCGATTTTCTTCGTATCCTTGCAAGAAAGTGACGAAACAAACTATTGTAACCCTCTACGGTAAATGTCTCCGTCTTGGATTGGACATGCAGCTCTTTAGGAATAAAATTTTCGTAAGGCTTCCTATGGTCGGTTGCTATTTTTCCGATCCCGGTATCCTTGATGGCACCCCACAGTTGCTTTCCGGTTGCTGTCCCGCGATCGCCCAATACGCAGTTGATGAACCTTTTCCCATATCTATCAACAGCAATCCATATCCAGCAGAAGTTTTTTTTGAAGAGACATAGCTGTGCATCTCATCTATCTCTACGACCTCTATTGCTTTGTCGGATCGGATATCATCGGCAGCTTTACCAAAGGCCTTTATCCAATTGTAGACAGCGACATGACTGCATTTAAGAAATCGGCCTATAGAGCGAAAACTAAGTCCTTCGAGATAAAGCTCAAGTGCCTGCCGCTTAACCGTAGAGCTTTTGCCGACATGTTGTATCGTATGTCTATATCCGCAAGATTTACATTTATGGCGCTGTCGTCCTTTGACGATGCCATCTTTTTTGCATTCTTCGCTACCACATTTTGGGCAGGTAACCATGGCAACTCCTCCTGTATTGTTAATAATGTTGCTGGGAGTATATCATGGCTATACTTGATTAACAATACCAAATTACGATAGCACGATACACTTACATCACAAAATGAGTACCAGGTTTCTGCCGATAAATCCGGTTTATATTGACGTGGTTCCGGAACCGTGCTAAAATTAGATTTAAATTCAATAAAAGTTTTGCCTCATCTTCCTTTGGAGGTGGGGTAGAGGTGCAGGCTAGCATGATTACCTTTGCCTTCTTAAAAGGGCCGGTCCCCGGTAAGGCAAAGGGAAAGGGCTGTCTGCCGAAGTTCAAAAGCTGCCGGAGTTTTTGGGCTGGGCCGCTACCGAAAAGGTGCCGGACTGTCGCCGTGGCAATTTATCCCTGTTGCCCGGTGGAGCGCTATCTCATAGTGGGAGGAGGCGGTTTTGTGCCGGAGAAAAAAGATAGGCGGCCTCCCGGTTTAACCTGAGGCCGCCTTAAAGTTTGAGTTGTTAAAATTTCATGTAAAAATAGCAGGAGGTTTTTGTCTGGAATGAAGCTACACGGAACCATGCGTATTAATAACCAGGGACATCTTGAGATTGGTGGTTGCGATACGGTCGACCTGGCGCGTAGATTTGGCACGCCTTTGTACGTCCTTGACGAACAGTTGTTCAGGAAGAACTGCCGTGATTATTACCAGGCGTTTACCGGGCAATATAACGCTGATGTGATTTATGCCGCAAAGGCATTGTTTACACTTGGTATCTGCCGCCTGGTGGAAGAAGAAGGATTGGGTCTGGATTTGGTTTCCGGAGGAGAGTTATATACCGCCATTCAGGCCGGTTTTCCCATGTCCCGGGTGTATTTGCACGGCAACAACAAATCGCCCGAGGAATTGCGCCTGGCGCTGGAAGCCGGGGTGGGGCGTTTTGTGGTAGATAACTTTTATGAACTGGAAATGTTGAACCATCTTGCCGGGGAGAATCGCACCAGGGCGGATATAATCTTGCGGCTTACACCGGGTATTGAGGCTCATACTCACGAGTACATTAAAACAGGCCAGATCGACAGCAAGTTTGGCCTGGTTATTGAAAACGGCCAGGCTCTGGCGGGAATCAAGCGGGCACTGGAAATGGAGCACGTTGTGTTGCGAGGCTTGCACAGTCATATCGGCTCGCAAATCTTTGAACTGGAGTCTTATGCCCATTGTGCTTCGGTAATGATGGACTTTTGTGCCGGGGCTTACAGACAGACCGGCTGGATGGCAAGGGAACTCGATCTGGGTGGAGGTTTGGGGATCTATTATTCCGGTGGAGATTGTCCTCCTGGAGTAGGTGAGTATGCGGACGTTATAATGAAGGTTGTAGAGGAAAAAGCACGGGAGTTGGAACTGGCTACTCCGCGCGTAATCGTAGAACCGGGGCGTTCCATTTGCGGCGCTGCGGGAACAACACTTTATACGGTGGGGGCCATAAAAAACATACCGGGCGTGCGCTCTTATGTGGCAGTGGATGGTGGAATGGGTGATAATCCTCGTCCCGCGCTTTATCAGGCGCGTTATGAGGCGGGTGTGGCTAATAAGATGACCCGGCCGCCCGCGGAAGTGGTTTCGATAGCCGGTAAGTGTTGCGAATCGGGGGACATGCTTATTTGGGATGTTGAGTTGCCTTCTGTAGAAGCGGGTGATGTTCTGGCAGTCAGTTGTACGGGGGCCTATAATTACACCATGTCCATGAACTATAACCGTCTTCCCCGGCCAGCCATGGTATTGGTGAATAACGGTTGCGCCGACATTATTCTGGAAAGAGAAACTTATGAGGACCTTTTGTGTCACGACCGGGCGCCGGAGCGGTTGCTAAAGAAAGATAGATTGTTAAAAGTGGCTTCGATGCGTTGATTTTAGAAACTGAGTAGTCGCCTTACCGGTTTTTCACGAATGTGATATAATAACCCTTGAACTTATCTGTTTTTAGTGAGGACTGCCCGTAATGGACATTATCACAACCCATACCAATACCGACCTGGATGCGCTGGCCTCAATGGTAGCGGCGCAAAAGATTTACCCCCAGGCCGTGCTTGTTTTTCCTGGTAAGCTTTCTCCTAATGTGGAAGAATTTATGTCCTTGTATAAAGATGCGCTGCTTACCCGTACACTTAGAGAAATTGAGATCCATAAAGTAAAACGGGTGGTGCTGGTGGATACGAAAAATCCCCGCCGGCTGGCCAGGCTTGCCGATATCTTGAACCAGCCGGAGATAGAGGTGCATATTTACGACCACCACCCATGGGCTAAGGGAGATGTCCGGGGTAAGGTGGAAGTGGTAGAAATGGTGGGCGCTACAACAACCCTGCTGGTAGAAAAAATCCGTAAACAGGATGTGCCTCTTACCTCCCTGGAAGCCACGATTTTAGCGCTGGGGATTTATGAAGATACCGGTTCTCTGGTTTTTACCAGCACTACTTCCAGGGATGTATCGGCAGTGGCTTTTTTACTGGAAAAGGGAGCAAACCTGGGGGTGGTGTCTGATTTTCTGGGACGACCATTCAGTGAGGAGCAAAAATCTCTTTTAAAAAAACTGTTGTTGTCTGCAGAACGCCACCAGATAAATGGTGTTAAAACGCTTATCTGCACCGCCTCGGCGCCCGAATTCATAGTGGGCCTGGATGTTCTTACACATACGCTGTCGGAGATTGAGCGGCCGGACGCAGTTTTTACGGTAGTAAAAATGGAAGATCGTGTGTATATAGTAGGCAGGAGCAATACTCCCCAGGTAAACGCAGGAGAGATTCTTGCCTTTTTCAATGGTGGTGGGCATGGCGCCGCGGCGTCTGCCACCATTAAAGGGGCAGTGGTTAAAGAAGTGGCGGCAGGGCTTTTATCTGTGATTGGAGAAAAAGTACACCCACCTCTAACCTGCCGGGGGATTATGTCCAGCCCGGTGAAAACCATCGGCCCGGATACTGCAATCAGCGAGGCTGGCCAGGTAATGCTCCGTTACGGGCATACGGGTTTACCGGTGGTTAAAGGAGAGCAATTGGCCGGAATTATTTCCCGCCGGGACGTGGAAAAAGCTATTCATCATGGTCTGGGTCATGCTCCCGTGAGTAGTTTTATGACAAATAACGTCATCCGGGCATCTCCCGGCCTGCCGGTGGCCCAGGTTCAGAAGTTGATGATTGAACACGATATTGGGCGGGTTCCTGTTGTTCATGAGGGGCGGCTGATCGGCATTGTTTCGCGAACCGATGTTTTACGTACTCTCCATGGAAACTTGCCGTCCCGTCACCAGCTTATTTATACCTCCCCTTTGCAAGTTTATCCTCATCACATAAAGGGACTCTTAGAGCATGCCTTAAGCCCGTTCCTCCAGGATATATTGGACAGGGCGGAGGAAATTAGCCGCCAGATGGGTTGCCTGGTTTACGCCGCAGGAGGAGTTGTGCGCGACATCTTACTGAATACTGAAAACCTGGATCTGGATCTGGTAGTAGAGGGTGACGGGGTTGCCCTGGCCATGGCTTTGGGAGAAGCTTACGATGCCCGGGTCCGGGTTCATCCTCACTTCGGTACAGCAGAGGTTATCTTTCCTGATGATTTTAAGGTGGATGTGGCCACGGCGCGGGTGGAATTCTATGAATATCCGGCTGCCCTGCCAAAGGTGGAAAGTTCGTCTTTGCGTCAGGATCTTTACCGCCGGGATTTTACTATTAATGCCATGGCCGTGGCCCTGGACGATGAACGTTTTGGCGAATTGATCGACTATTTTGGCGGCCGGCAGGATTTGCAGGACAGACTGATACGTGTGTTGTATAACCTCAGTTTTATCGAGGATCCAACACGTATTTTAAGGGCCGTAAGATTTGAGCAGCGTTATGCTTTTACAATTGAATCGCAGACTTTGAGACTCCTCAAAGAAGCTGTAAATCAGCAAGTTCTCTTAAAGGTGTCTGCGGAGCGGATCTGGGAAGAGCTAAAGCATATTTTGATGGAACCCCGGGCAGGTGAAATGCTTGCCCGGCTGGATGAGCTACAGGTATGGCCTTACGTTTTTCCAGGAGTTTCTTACCGGGAAGTGCGGCAGGTTCTTGAAAATTTACACCGTTCTTTAGAAACGATGGGGGAATGGAGTCTTTTTAGGCCGGCGCAGAGGTGGCTTTGTTGCTTTATTGGCGTCTTACACCAGGCTGAACCGGAAGTAGCGGGAAGATTATGTGATCAGTATCATCTTAAAAAACGTCAGAAGGAGAGAGTTATAAAAACCCTTCTGGGTTGGCATGAAGTGGCGGCTGGAGTCCGGCAAGACACTGATCAGGATCAGGCAAGCGAACTGGCCAGGCGTATCCTGGCCCTGCCCCGTGAGTCCTACCCGCTGCTGCTGGCTGTTTTAGAAAGTGAACAAGATCAGGAACGTTTGCGCCTGTTGCTTACGTTTGTTTTGAATAGCCGTCCCAGGGTGGACGGTAAGTTTATCAAGAGCCTGGGTTACCGGCCGGGTCCCATTTTCCGGCAGGCCCTGGATGCTGTATGGCAGGCCCGCTTAGAGGGCAAGGTAAAAACCAGGGAAGAGGAAATAGCTTTTATCCGGGATTACCTCTGCCGGCAAGGAGGAAAAACATAAAAGTGTTTAGTTTACCCGATCCTTATCAAATAGCCGTTATGCTCCCAGCCATTGTGGTGGGGCTTACTTTTCATGAATTCGCCCATGGCTGGACGGCCGACCGGTTGGGTGACAAAACGGCCCGTTATCAAGGACGGTTAACCATCAATCCTGTTGCCCACATAGACGTTATCGGTTTAATCATGTTGTTTATAGCGGGTTTTGGTTGGGCCAAGCCTGTGCCGGTTAATCCGCTTAACCTGGCGGGGGATATGCGCCGGAGCATGATGCTGGTTTCCCTGGCCGGTCCGGCAACCAACATGCTGCTTGCCGTTTTGGGAGCGGTTGTCCTGGGGATGGGAGCATGGCAGAATCCATACGGGAATGATATTTTTGTCCAGATTATCCGGATTAATGTTGTGCTGGCGGTGTTTAACCTGCTGCCCGTTCCGCCTTTAGACGGTTCTAAAATACTGGCCGGATTGCTGCCGGGCCGCCAGGAATGGCTTTACGCGCTGGAGAACTACGGGGTTATTATCCTGCTGGTGCTTTTATTTACAGGGGTCATTGGGCAGGTGCTGGGTGTTGTGATTTTCCCCCTTTATAATCTTTTAATCGGGCTGGCGGTGGGAGTGTCGGCGATTTTGTTTTAAAACCATCGTTTTGTTTTTTTGCAGTATCATGTCAGGTTAACAGAAGGGAGATGTCGTTGCTGAGCAAGGGAAGAATTTTGAGTGGTATGCGTCCCACCGGCCAACTGCATATCGGCCATTTGAATGTGCTGGAAAACTGGGTCGGGCTACAGGAGGAATATGATTGCTTCTTTTTTGTCGCTGATTTACATGCCCTGACTACCTCCTTTGATGATACCGCGGCTATTAAAGAAAATACGGTCGAGATGACTACCGATTGGCTGGCGGTGGGTCTTGACCCCGAACGGAGTGTTATTTTCGTCCAGTCCAGGGTACCCGAACATTCCGAGCTGCATCTTTTGTTTTCCATGTTTACGCCGCTGAGCTGGCTGGAGAGGGTGCCTACTTATAAAGACCAGGTGCAGCAGTTTAAGGAGCAGGGCAAGGACATTATGACTTATGGCTTCTTAGGCTACCCGCTTTTACAGGCGGCGGATATTTTAATCTACCGGGCTGATGCCGTACCCGTAGGAGAGGATCAGGCGCCCCACGTTGAACTGACGCGGGAGGTTGCCAGGCGTTTTAATCATCTTTACCGGCCGGTTTTTCCGGAACCCCAGACCAAACTGTCTCGAATTCCCATGCTTCCGGGTATTGACGGCAGGAAGATGAGCAAGAGCTATGCCAACGATATTGCCATAACGGCTTCTACCGGGCAAATATGGGAACGGGTAAACGCCATGATCACCGATCCCGCACGCATCCATAAAACTGATCCCGGTCATCCGGAGGTGTGCGTGGCGCATAAATATCACAATGTTTACAATACGGGAGACCTTGCGGTTATTGAGAAAGACTGCCGGGCGGGCCGGGTGGGCTGCGTGGCCTGTAAACGTTTACTGGCTGAAAAGATAGACAACATACTTGCCCCGATCAGGGAAAAACGAAAAGAAATTACCTGCCGGGCCGGTTTTGTGGAAGAGGTAATAGAAGCAGGAAACAAGATCGCGAGGGCGCAAGCTGCTTTAACCATGGAGTTAGTGCGGGAAGCATTGAGGATATAACAGAGCATTGTTTTTTTCCTTGCTCCGGACAGGTTCTTCGTGATATACTACCGCCATAGTCAGGTCGAGCATAACAATCGGCCGGGCCTTTGTTTCAAAGGCAGCGGACTAGTCCGCAGGACTTCATCTTGGCCACAAGATGATGGCCTGCGGCTTATTTATTTGTGCGGAGGGTTATGGGAATATGAACGACAAGCTAAAGGTTGCCCGCCTCTCTGTTGTTTCCGGTGTTTTGTTAACTGTGACTAAACTGATCGCGGGTCTGAACATGAATTCGATTAGTGTCATCTCCGAGGCAATACATTCCGGTTTGGATCTCGTGGCTGCTTTGATCGCCTGGACCGCGGTATGGCTATCGGGTCAGCCTGCTGATGAAAGGCATCATTATGGTCATGGCAAGTTTGAGAACATAGCGGCAATCATCGAAGCCCTGCTGATTGCCGGCGCAGGCGCTCTGATTATCCTGCAGGCAGTACCCAAGCTAAAAGAGGATGCAGAAATTCATTCGTTGGGCCTTGGAGCGGCGGTAATGGGATTATCGGCAGCAGTAAATTTTGTGGTTTCGGCGATCATTATGCGTACTGCCAGGAAAACTGAGTCCCCCGCCCTGGCTGCCGATGGCTGGCATTTGCGTACGGATGTTTATACCTCTTTTGGTGTTTTGTCCGGGATTATTGCCATCAGGTTGACTGGTCTGGCCATCCTTGACCCGCTGATTGCACTGGGAGTATCCCTGCTGATTTTTAAGGCGGCTTTTGACCTTTTGCGGGAATCCCTGGGGAGTATTCTGGATGTACGTCTTTCTGAGACAGAAGTCAGGCTAATCCAGGAAGTAATAGAGCAGCATGCCGGTCAGTTTGTGGAATTTCATAATTTGCGGACTCGCCGGGCCGGTTCCGAAAGGTATGTGGATCTCCACCTGGTGGTGCCCCGCCGTCGTCCCATTGGCCTTGTTCACGAACTCTGCGAGCAGATTGAAGAAGACATGACTAAAAGTTTCTCTGCTATCCAGGTACTCATTCATACTGAACCCTGCCAGCCTGAAAGCGGAGATTGTAAAGTATGTACAATGAAGATCCGGTTGATTGGAGAGGGCGGGCAAAGTGAAATGATGTTGTGTGATAAATGCCCGGAATCTGACTACTTTGATACTCACCGGCATATTTAATGTCGTGCTCTGTGTTCTCTGTGATTAAATCTTATTTTTCGAGGGAGTAGGTTAGATGTCTACCGGTTGGACGAAAGAACAACTAATGGCAATAAACACGCGCGGCAGTAACCTGCTAGTTTCGGCTGCGGCCGGAACAGGTAAGACAGCGGTTTTGGTAGCGCGGATAATCAGTTTAATCAGTAATGAACAGCATCCCGTGGATATAGACCGCCTGCTGGTGGTTACCTTTACCAATGCAGCAGCAGCGGAAATACGCAGCCGCATAAACGAAGCAATCAACGATAAGTTGAGCGAAAATCCTCATTCCCGGCACCTGCGCCGCCAGTCAAACCTTTTAAACCGCTCTTCCATCAGCACCCTCCATTCCTTTTGCCTCAATGTACTAAGACAATACTTCCACCGGGTGGGGCTTGATCCGGCAGTACGTGTGGCCGATGAAGATGAGGCGGCATTATTGCGCACAGCAGCCTGTGATGAACTCTTCGAGCGCTGCTACGACAGCCGGGACAACACTGCCTTTACCATGCTGGTTGACTGTTACGGAGGTGCGCGGGATGATAGCGCATTGCAGGATATGGTTTTACGCCTGTATGATTTTGCCCGCAGCACACCGGACCCCCAGGGCTGGCTTCACTCTGCCGCGGCCGCGTTTTGTCTTTCACCCCGGACCGGAATGGAAGACCTGCCGTGGGCCGGTATTTTAAAACAGTTCATAGCCTGTGAACTGGGCGCTGTCCTGCAGATGATTAAAAGCGCTATGCATCTTTCCAGCCGTCCGGGCGGGCCTGCCGCTTACCTGGAGACGTTACAAAATGATCTTGGGCAGGTACAAAGGCTTGAACACTATTGCAACTGCCAGTGGGAGGAGTTGCAAGAAGCGTTTGGAAATTTAACGTTTGCGCCTTTAAGCCGCGTGGGCAAAGAAGTTGACGAGGAACTGAAAAACCAGGTCAGGACTTTACGGGAGAAGGCCAGGAAAAAAATGACCGGCCTGGCTTCCACCTTCTTTTCCCGCAGTCCGGCGGAATACCTTGCCGAAATAAACCTGATTGCCCCTTTAATAAAGGAACTGGCCCAACTGGTTTTAGATTTCGAGGAAATTTACCGCCAGGCCAAATCTTCGCGGGGTCTGGTAGATTTTAGCGATCTCGAGCATTATGCCCTGCAAATTCTGGGTTTGCCCTGCGCCGGGACAGGTCGCCTGACTCCTTCGGATATTGCCCTTGAGTTTCGTGAACAATTCGTAGAAGTGCTGATCGATGAATATCAGGACATCAATGCTGTCCAGGAGGCCATTTTAATGCTGGTTTCCCGCCAGGGAGAGGCAATGCCGAACCTGTTCATGGTTGGCGATGTAAAACAAAGCATTTATCGCTTCCGTCTGGCAGAACCGGGGCTGTTTCTGGCCAAACAAAAGTCGTATATTTCTTTAACGGGTGACCGGTTTAGAGAAAATGACGTGTTCTGTAGTGAAACCTGTCTGCCTGTCTGCCGTCTACCTGCGCCGGTGGCGCGGCAGGCAGGTGCCGGCACAGGTAGACGTGCACCGCACAGGCAGGGAGTTCAAGCAGGAAAAGTGATCAGCCTTACACGTAACTTTCGCAGTCAGAAGAACGTAATAGATGGTGTCAATTATATTTTTCGCCAGATTATGACGCCCGGCGCCGGAGAAATTGCCTACGACGGCGAGGCCGAACTGATATATGGAGCAGATTTTCTAAGGGAAGGAAAAGTGCGCCTGCTGGAAGATACTGTGGAACTCCATTTATTGCATCATGGCCAGGATATGTCCCCAGGCGAAGAGGCGCCGGCTGAGGATGGAGAAGATCGCAGTGAAGAATCATTTGAAGAACTGGAAGTTCAACAGGTTGAGGCACGGTTTATCGCCATGCGGATTAGGGAAATGGTGAAGAAATCCCGGCAGGAATACCTCCATCTTGCTTATCGCGACATAGTGGTTTTGATGCGCAGTACGATTGAAGCGGCGGGTATCTTTCTGGAAGAGTTCGGCAAAATGGGCGTTCCGGCTTATGCAGAGGCTTCAGGCGGTTATTTCCAGGCTACCGAGATGAAAACCATACTTTCTCTTTTGACGGTAATTGACAACCCGCGGCAGGATATACCCCTGGCGGGCGTGTTGCGTTCTGCACTGGTGGGCGCCAGCGCGGAAGAACTGGCTCAAATCCGTCTTTGTCAGAAGGATGGTGATTTTTTCGATGCCGTGGTGGCTGCCGCTAAAGAGAATCCGGGAAGACTGCCGGCAAAGCTGACCGCTTTCCTTACTCAACTGGATCACTGGCGTACTATGTCCCGCCGGGGCCGGTTGCCCGATCTTATCTGGGACATTTACCGTCAAACGGGGTACTATGATTATGCCGGCGGCCTGCCCGGCGGCGCCCAGCGTCAGGCCAACCTGCGTGCTCTTCACGACCGGGCCTGTCAGTACGAAGCCACCACTTTTCGGGGATTGTTCCGCTTTCTTAAATTTATCGAACGTCTTGCGCAGCACAACCGGGACCTGGGTATGGCCCGGGCGTTGGGTGAAAACGAAAATGTGGTCAGGATAATGAGCATTCACAAAAGCAAGGGGTTAGAATTCCCGGTAGTTTTTATAGCCGGCCTGGGCAGGCAGTTCAACTTCCAGGATTTAAACAAAAATGTTCTCCTGCACAGGGATCTGGGCCTGGGCCCTCAACTCGTTGATATAAACGCCCGGGTCAGTTATCCAACCCTGCCTAAACTGGCCGTTAAAGCCCGTCTCAAGCTGGAAACCCTGGCCGAAGAACTACGCATTCTATACGTGGCCATGACGCGGGCTCAAGAAAAATTAATCCTGGTAGGTTCCGTTCGTGATCTGGAAAAGGCGGCAGAAAAATGGTGCAGTGTTCTTGAAATTAAGGAGCAGCAACTTCCAGATTCGCAGTTGACTGCGGCCAGAACATTTCTGGACTGGCTGGGTGCGGCTCTTGCACGCCATCGCGACGGAGAACCACTGCGCAGGGCTGCTGGTTGCAATTTCGGGTTGAACGTCTTAAATGACGACTCCCGCTGGCAGGTTAGTTTGCGTGAAGGAGCTGATGCAGCCTTGTCTCTGCCTGTGCGTTGCACGTCTACCTGTGCCGGCACGGCAGACAGGCAGACAGGCGTTGCCGGCCGGATGAATCCGGACGTGCGGCGCCTGTTGGAAAAAGTGCAGCGCCTGGAACCGGTAGCCGTGGGGAGAGAAGAAACAAACCAGGTAAAACAACGCTTAAGCTGGAGCTATCCTTTTGCTGCCTATTCAGGCAAGCCGGCCAAAATGGCAGTGACTGCAGCAAAGCGATTATTTGACCTGCTGCCCTACGAGGAGGATCCGGCAATCATAGTGGGGCAAACACAAGACAGGTCTTCCCCCGGTTCCTTGCGGCCTTTGTTTCTACAGGCCGGGCAGGGCTTGTCTGCTGCTGAACGGGGCAGAGCCATGCATCTGGTCATGCAACACCTGGATTTTCAAAAGAGCCTGACTGAATCCGGCATTCGCGATCAGATCGCGGCCATGCAGTTGCAAGAACTGCTTACCTTTGAACAGGCCGGGAGCATAAACGTTAAAAGCATTCTCGGTTTTTTAAAGTCCCCGCTGGGCGAAAGAGTACTGGCGGCGAAAGAAGTCCGCCGGGAAATACCCTTTACTTTAGCCCTCCCTGCTCACGAAGTATACCCGTCTTTGGAGGAAGAGCTGTCCGGCGGAAGGAGCAAACCCACGCCGGAGTCAGTTGATGGTTCTCCGTTTTCTGGAATCCCGGCCGGCGGATCGGTTGTGTTGCAGGGAATGATAGACTGCCTGGCAGATGAAGGAGACGGCCTTGTGATCATTGATTTTAAGTCCGATTACGTAAAGCCGGGGGATTGGCAGGGGTTGCAACAATTAGCCGCTTTTTATCGCGGCCAGTTGAATCTTTACGGCAGGGCAGCCGGGATCATCTTAAATCGTCCGGTCAAGGAAAAATACCTTTACTTCTTCAGTACCGGTTCTGCAATACAAGTATAATTATGACAGTTTTCCTTCCCGCAAAAAAAACTTTTAATTCATTGTTTCGTACGTCTAATTACCGACGGGGCGACTCCAGGGAACATGCTGTGAAGTGCACACGCCCCGTCGAATTATTGATTATACCACCTGCCAGTGCACAAGCATGAATCATAGACATGGCATTGTATAAGGTGTTAGGAGGATCGTACTAAAATTTTTAGCGCACAAATTACATACCCCAATCCTTAGCAGATAAGGTTTATGGCGATTTTTGATGCGTCAGTACTGTGAAAATGTTCAGACGCACTTGACAGGCAACTAAGAACAATATAAGATAATGACACAAATAGCGTTACTTTGATTCAGTGCATTATTCTGACTAATAGGAAACTTAAACAGGGCTGTTGCACAGGCATTTGGAATTGAGAGGTTTTCTAATAAACGTAGGGGGGTGAGAATGTTTTCTACGAATCCGTTAAGCGGCATGTTCGATCCCGATAATCCCGGCAATCGTTACCTGGGACTGGGCAACTCAGGCATCCATGTGCTGGTTGATCGCCCCCAGGGTGAGTCGCCGGAAGATTCTTCTTTTGCTGCGTGATCTGGTCCTTTCTAATTTGGTAGTCAATTTTCTGGCGCTTGTTCGTTCGTTCCGAGGTAGTCCATACCTTCTTCCATGCTTTAGAGTTCCGGGGTGTTTTGGGGTAAAGCCTTAAATCCCACTCCGGTTTGGTGTAAACAACTTTCCCGTACTTAGAAGGAGAGCATTTCTGGGGACATTCTGGCACGTTGCCGCAAACCAAAGGACAGCGCCATTTAATCCGCTGGCGGTTCTCGCAGTATCCTAAAGACTCACCAGGGGAAAGCCGCCTGCGCAGATCGGGGTACCGGGTTTACCGTCGGTAAACCCGGGAAGGGAAAGCTTGCCCTGCTTTTTGGTGTTTTAAGCGGGGTTTAAGATTTTATGGGCAAATGACAGACCGTGATCCAGACAAAGTAGAACTGGATATGTCTTTAGAATTCACCTTCAGGAAAATGAGTGGAGCAGAAGGATATAATAATTACTTCTGGAAATGCCGCCCGATACGATAATGTTGGAAGGAGGATAAGAAATGAAAGTTGATGCTATAAGAGATAAGGTAGCAATAGTCGGCATGGGCCATACAAAATTTGGCGAAAACTGGGATAGAAGTACAGACGATATGATCATTGATGCGGTTTACGAGGCATGTGATGACGCAGGTATAGAACCTAAAGATGTGGAGGCTGCCTGGTTAGGCAGTGTACTTTCCGGGTATGCCGGGTTTACTTTAGCCATCCCGCTCAAGCTGGAAAACAAGCCTATAACCAGAGTAGAAAATTTTTGCGCTACCGGCATGGATGCTTTGAGAAACGCTTGCTTTGCCGTAGCCTGTGGGATGTATGATCTGGTACTGGTGGCAGGGGTAGAAAAGTTAAAAGACAGTGGTTTGAGTGGAGTACCAGAGCTCTTCTTCCATCCTGTATATGGTCAGGGTTTTACTGGTCCGGGCAGGTGGGCGCTGATAGCCAATAGATACTTCCAGCACTACGGTATAAAACCAGAGGATGGCAAAACGGCCCTGGCCAAAATAGCTGTAAAAAATCACCACAACGGCACCTTTTCACCAAAAGCACACTTTCAAAGAGAAGTTACCCTTGAACAGGTTCTTAAATCACCTATTATAGCCTGGCCACTGGGGCTTTTTGACTGTTGTCCAACCACCGACGGTGGTGCGGCGGCTATAATCTGCCGGGCTGACATGGCAAAATCTTTTAAGGACGACTACGTGCTGGTCAAAGGGTTCGGTCTGGCTATGGGGCCGTGTTTGGGGAAAGAAGACATAG
>DFZP01000105.1:0-8986 GCA_002382125.1 Firmicutes bacterium UBA4053 | reverse complement strand
CTGCGGGAGTTGGTTTTTGATGCCTTGCGGGAGGCCATTATCCAGGGCCGGCTCAAGCCGGGGGAACGACTGATGGAAATCCAGTTGGCCGAGGAGTTGGGAGTAAGCCGTACACCGGTACGGGAGGCCATCCGCAAGCTGGAACTGGAGGGTTTTCTGGTCATGATTCCGCGCAAGGGTGCTTATGTCGCCGGCATTTCGGTAAAAGACATTGTTAATATATTTGAGGTGCGGGCGGCTCTGGAAAGCCTGGCTGCCGGTCTGGCCGCCGAACGGATTACCGAAGAAGAATTGGAGCAACTGGAGAGAGCGTTGGTATATATTTCCGAGGCCAGCGCTAACAATTTGAGCGCAGTGGTACAGACCGATATCTCCTTTCATGAGCTTATTTACAAAGCCAGCCGTAACCAGCGTCTGGTGCAGATTGTCACTCACCTGCAGGAACAGATCCAGCGTTTCCGCACCGCTTCTTTGGCCCAACCGGGCCGTACCAGGACTGCCATTGAAGAACATAGAAAAATTGTAGAGGCAATCAGTGAGCGAAATGTTGAACTGGCCCGCACCCTGGCCCGGGAACATATTGAAAATGCCGAGTACAGCCTGCTCAGTGCCATGCGGGAGGTGACTTGATGACGGTTGATGCAGTAGTCCTGGCCGGCAGCTTGAATAATGGCCAGTTGAGGGAATACAGCCCTGTTCCTTATGAAGCCCAGATACCCATTGGATCAAAGACAATGGTGGAATATGTGCTGGATGCATTGTTAAAGTCGTCTTATGTAGAACGTATGGTAATAGCAGGACCCGGTGATTTATTACCTCCGGGGCTGGATACCGGTAGAGTGCAGGTAATTTCGCCGGGAAGCAGCGTTTTGGAAAATGTGCAGTCAGGTATTGATTGTTTGCCTTCAGCCCGGCGTGTGCTGGTGGTCACCTCCGATATACCACTGCTTACGGTGCAGGCCGTTGACGGCTTTTTAGAGCAGTGCACAGATCAAACGGTGGATCTTTTTTATCCCGTAGTTTCCCGTGATATTATGGAAAGCCGTTTTGCTGGCGTCAAGCGCACCTACGTTCGACTGCGGGAAGGTATATTTACAGGTGGCAACTTGTTCCTGTTGAACCCGGTGGTTTTACCCCGTTGCCTGGCTAAAGGTAAAGAACTGGTGGCGGCCAGAAAAAATCCCTGGCGGTTAAGCCGCTTGATCGGCATTACCTTTTTAATCAAGTTCTTATTGCGCAGGCTGAGCCTGAAGGAGGCGGAGGTCAAAGTTTCAAAACTGCTGGGGATAAAAGGTGTGGCAGTAATCAGTCAGTATCCGGAGATAGGTTTTGATGTGGATAAACCGGCTGATTTAGAGCAGGTTACCGGGATACTGAGCATGTAAAAACACCTTTTTATACCAAAGGCTCCCGGGAACTCATTCGACAAGTTACCCTCCCCTGACCCCTCCCGTCGAGGGAGGGGAAGAGATGAGGAGCACCCTGGCAAAGGATGGAGAGTTTCCTGAAGGATGAGGAGTCTCTCGATAAATTCCCTCTCCCTTGGGGAGAGGGTTGGGGTGAGGGGGCTAAGGGGCGACGGAAAACAATGGCAGGGGAGAGTTTTGTCTTTGAATTGTTAACCACTTCTAATTAGTAGGTTGACAATTATTTAAAGGAGGGGGTTTTTTGTTTACAGAACTGGTTTTTGATGCGGGTAAAAAGGTTTTGGATGGTGGCGAGATTACCGTTGAAGAAGCCCGGCAGCTTGCCGGCTTGGAAGGGGGCGATATTCCCTTTTTGCTTGCCGTGGCAAACAAGGTGCGGGAAAAGTATGCCGGCAGCGGGGTGGACTTTTGTTCCATAATAAATGCCCGCTCCGGCCACTGTAGTGAGGACTGTGCTTTCTGCGCCCAGTCTGCCCACCACTGTGCCGAAGTGGAGGTTTACCCTTTACTTGAGGTTGACGAGATGGTGCGGACAGCAAAAGAAGCTGAAAAAGAAGGGATTGATCGTTTCGGCATTGTTACCAGCGGCAGGGGCGCCGGGGGGGAGAAGGAATTTACTAAGATTCTTGAGGCGGTAAGGCGTATGAGGGGCGAAACCAGCTTAAGAATCTGCGGTTCTCTTGGTATTATCAGTTTTTCCGAGGCTGTGGTCTTAAAAGAGGCAGGCTTGAGCCGCTACCACCACAATCTGGAAACCAGCCGCAGTTTTTTTAAAGAAATATGTACGACCCATACTTTCGAAGAAAGGGTGGCCACCATCAAGGCTGCCCAACAGGCAGGTTTAGAGTGCTGTTCCGGCGGGATCATCGGGATGGGGGAAACTATTGAGCAGCGGATAGAGCTTGCTTTTATCCTGAAAGAGCTAAACGTGAACTCTGTGCCCATTAATATTCTTAATCCCATTAAAGGCACCAGGCTCTTCGATCAAAGGCCTCTACTTCCCATGGAGATAGTAAAGATGATGGCGATTTTCCGCCTCATTCTTCCGGATAAAGAGCTGCGCTATGCCGGCGGGCGGGAGGTTAACTTAAGAGAATTGCAGGCTCTGGGCCTGCTCGGCGGCATTAATGGCATGCTTACCGGCGGCTATCTTACCACTGGTGGCCGGCATGCGAATCAGGACCGGCAAATGGTGGCTGATCTCGGCATTGGGCGGCGAAAGGGGTAGGGTATGGAGTATTTGGCAGCAGAATTAAGATCCTTGCAGGAAGCCAAGCGCTACCGTCAGTTGAAATGGTTTGACGGGCCTCAGGCAGCCCGCACGGTGGTTGACGGCCGGCCCTGCATCCTGCTTGCGTCTAACAATTATCTGGGTTTGACTGAACATCCGGCTGTAAAAAATGCCGCCGTCCAGGCTGTTGCCCGGTGGGGCACGGGAGCAGGCGGTTCGCGCCTGGTCACCGGCAACTACAGTCTGCACCGTGAACTGGAGGAAAGAATTGCCCGTTTTAAAAGAACACAAGCGGCAATTGTATTTAACTCCGGATACATGGCCAACCTGGGTACGATCAGTGCTCTGGCCAGCCCGGAGGATGCCGTGATCAGCGATGAATTAAACCATGCCAGCATCATTGACGGTTGCCGGTTGGGCAGGGCCCGCGTTATGATATACAGGCATAAGGATATGACCCAACTGGAAAATATTCTGGGGCAATCCTGTAGCTACCGCAGGCGCCTGGTGATTACCGACGGTGTTTTCAGCATGGATGGGGATCTTGCTCCCCTGCCGGAAATTGTGGCTCTGGCCAAAAGATACCGTGCCCTGGTAATGGTGGACGATGCCCACGCCACCGGTGTTTTTGGCGGCCGGGGAGCGGGCACGGTCGAGCATTTTAACCTGGAGGGCAGGGTAGGTATTCAGATGGGTACCTTAAGCAAGGCCCTGGCCAGCGCCGGCGCCTATGTGGCAGGGGAAAGCAGGTTAATTGATTACTTGCGAAACCGGGCCAGAAGCATTATTTTTTCTACCGCTCTGCCGCCGGCGGCAGTAGGAGCAGCCATAGCGGCTATTGACACGGTGGAGAAACACCCGGAAATACGTACAAAGCTGCATGATAATGCCCGTTTCCTGCATACGGGATTAACCCGGCTGGGCTTCCGGATTCTTGCGGGGGAGTCACAGATAATTCCCATCCTGGTTGGAGATGATGCCATGACCATAGCTATGTCCCGGGCGCTTTTCGAGCGCGGCGTATTTGTTACCGGAATCCGTCCTCCGTCTGTACCGCCTGGTACCAGCCGGTTGAGGGTGACGGTAATGGCCACCCACACCAGGGAGGATCTTGAACAGGCCCTGAATGCCTTTGAAGGGGCCGGTAAGGAGGTTGGTTTATTTTGAAAACAAAAGGTTTCTTTATCACCGGTACTGATACGGAGGTAGGGAAAACGGTGGTTGCGGCCGGGCTGGCCGGCTGCCTGAAACTTAAGGGGATTGATGTTGGGGTTATGAAACCTGTGCAGAGCGGCTATAAAAGCTCTGCTGACGGGCGTCTGGTTGGGGATGCCCTGCTGATGGCCCGGGCTGCAGAAGTTGACGACGATCCGCTGCTGGTTAACCCCTACTGTCTGGAAGAGCCTTTAGCGCCCCGGGTGGCGGCCGAACTGGCCGGAGTAAGCCTGGACCCGGGTAAAATAATGCAGGCTTACCGGGAGCTTCAACGAAGGCGCCAGTTTATGCTGGTTGAGGGTGCGGGTGGAATTCTGGCGCCGTTAACCGGCAAGTTGATGGTGGCGGATTTAATAATAATGATGGGGCTGCCGGTGATTATCGTGGCCAGTGCCGGACTGGGAATGGTAAACCATACTCTTTTAACCATATCCCATGCTAAAAGCAGGGGAATTCCCATAGCCGGAGTGATTATCAATAATTTGAAAAAAGCAGGAATGGCAGAAAAAACTAACCCGTCTTTGATTGCTGAATTGAGCGGGGTTCCCCTGCTGGGAGTAATACCTTATGTTCGGAATCTTGATCCGGAAGACGCCGTTAACCTGGTTGAGAATGCTGTAGATTGGGAAAGATTAATGATAGATTTTTCTGATGGTGATAAAAAGAAGCGTTTTATTTTAGAGGAAAAGGACAAAAAATACCTCTGGTATCCGTTTACCCAGATGAAGGATTGGGTATCTTTTGCGCCGGTGATTATTGAGCGTGGCGAGGGCTCCTTTTTAATTGACATGGAGGGGAAAAGATATTACGATGGCGTATCTTCCCTGTGGCTGAATGTACACGGCCACCGCCGGGCAGAGATTGACCAGGCCATTTCTGCCCAATTGGCCAAGATTGCCCATAGTACCATGCTGGGGTTGAGTCATGCGGGGGCCATAGAATTGGCCGGGGAATTGATAAAATGTGCTCCCGCCGGGTTAAGCAAGGTATTTTACTCGGATAACGGCTCTACGGCGGTGGAAGTAGCCTTGAAAATGGCTTTCCAATACTGGCAACTGAAGGGGGAGAAGGCGAAAACCAGGTTTTTAACCTTGACCAACGCCTATCACGGTGATACTATAGGTTCGGTAAGTGTTGGTGGAATTGACCTTTTTCATCAAATTTTCCATCCCTTGTTATTCCAGACCATTATGGCGCCTTCTCCTTACTGTTACCGGTGCAGCTTGCGTAAAGAGCCGGGCAGTTGTGATCTGGCCTGTGTTTTCCGGACAGAAGAACTCTTGCGGCAGCATCAGCAGGAACTGGCGGCCATGATCATCGAGCCCAAGGTGCAGGGAGCAGGCGGAATGCTGGTTCAGCCACCGGGTTATCTGTCCCGGATCAGGGAGCTTTGTACCCGTTATAACGTGTTGTTGATTGCTGACGAAGTAGCCACCGGCTTCGGTAAAACGGGGAAAATGTTTGCCTGTGAGCACGAGAACATTTCTCCCGACTTGATGGCCGTAAGCAAGGGCATCACCGGTGGATATTTGCCTTTAGCAGCTACCCTGGTTAATGATGAAATCTACAATGCTTTTTATGCAGATTATAATGAACAAAAAACTTTCTTTCACGGCCACTCCTATACGGGCAACCCATTGGCCTGCGCGGCCGCCCTGGCCAGTATGGGCATATTTTCCAGGAACAGGGTTATAGAAAACCTGCAGCCCAAAATTAAGTATGTTTCAGAGCGGTTAAAGGCTTTTGAACAACTGCCGGTGGTGGGTGATGTTCGCCAGAGCGGTTTTATGGTTGGGGTAGAGTTGGTGAGGGATAAAGAAACCAAAAAACCATTTCCTTTAGAAGAAAAGAGGGGGATTAAAACCTGCCTGGCAGCAAGAGAAAGAGGGATGATCATCCGGCCGCTGGGTGATGTTGTTGTTTTGATGCCTCCTTTATCCGTTACTGTGGAGGAACTGGGGGAAATGCTGGATATTCTTTGGCAGAGTATATCTGTTAATTGTTTTTGATTTTTAAGGGTGATCTTATTATGGGTTCGGATCAGCTTACATTGTCTGCTGTAAGGCAGGCCGGCCAGAGGCTTGCAGGTGTAATTCGTCCTACGCCGCTCGATTATTCGTCCACCTTTAGCCGGTTGACCGGCAGTGAGCTTTACTTTAAGCTGGAAAACTTGCAGAAGACAGGTTCTTTTAAAATTCGTGGAGCTTACAATAAAATTTGCTCCTTGAGTAAAACGGCCTGTCAGCGGGGAGTAATTGCAGCTTCGGCAGGCAATCACGCCCAGGGCGTGGCTTATGCTGCCACGCGTGCCGGGATCAAAGCCACTATTGTCATGCCGGAAAGGGCGCCGATTTCTAAAGTTATGGCTACTCAAGGTTATGGTGCGCAGGTAGTGCTTGCCGGAGAGGATTATGATCAGGCGCTTGCCCGGGCAAAAATACTGCAAGAGGAAACAGGAGCGACTTTTGTCCATAGTTTTGATGACTTTGAGGTAATGGCCGGACAGGGGACAATTGCCCTGGAGTTATTGGCAGAACTTCCCGGCCTGGAGGCGGTTGTGGCGCCTGTGGGAGGTGGTGGTTTGATTGCCGGCATAGCCTTGGTTGTTAAAACCTTAAAACCGTCAGTGAAAGTAATCGGTGTTCAGACCTCGGTGGCGCCGGCCGTCTACCTTTCACTTAAAAACAAAAGTATTCAGAAACTCCCGCCAGCCCGTACCATTGCCGACGGGATAAATGTGCGCCGGCCGGGAGAGCTTGCCTTTGGCTTGATCAGCCGTTATGTAGATGATTTAGTGCTGGTGGAAGAAGAAGAGATTACCCAGGCCATTATGCTGTTCCTGGAGCGCTCGAAGATTGTTGTGGAAGGAGCAGGGGCAGTCGGGCTGGCTGCCCTTTTGCATGGCCGTTTGTCTTTACCTGCTAAAAAGGTGGTTGTAATTATCAGCGGCGGTAATATTGATGCCAATATCATTTCCATAATAATTGAGCGTGGTCTGGTAAAATCAGGCCGCCGGCTGCACCTGCGCCTGGTGATTCCCGACCAGCCAGGCAGTCTTTCCGGACTGCTTTCTTTGCTGGCCGGCATGCAGGCAAACCTTATTTCCATCAATCACGACCGGATCAAACCTCAAGTTCCCCTGCAGCAGGCGGAGGTAGAACTGGTTTTAGAAACCCGGGACCGGGAACACCTGAATTTTATCTTGGAGGCGCTGGACAGGGAAGGATATGAGCTGCCTGTGAGGAAGACATAAAGGGTATAGACAGGAGGGCATACAGGAATAGGGTAAAAAAACCGGGAGGCATCTTACTTTGTGCCTGATACTTTAAGGGTGGTTAGTTTATTAAATGACTTATACAGAAGTTGAATCGCTGCCTCTGGTTTTAAAAGGTAAAAGTAACTAACACTACAGCGTAATTTAAAAGTTAGCGGAGCCATGGGGACGGTTCGAGCGTCCTCGAAGCGTGAGCTGTGGGCCGAAGGGAAGACGATGGAACCGTCCCCAATGGCTCCGCAGGCATACTAAGAAATCAAAAGACTTCATAAAAAACAACGAAAAAGTTTGTTTTATGTTATCTATTTGGCATAAATAGTGGTATTTATAAATTAATGGTTAAAAATAAATTTGTAATTTATTACATTATAGATTAAAATAAGAAGAGTTTTGTTTAATAAGTTATTTTTAACATGATATACTTATGCTGGCAGGCCAGCATAAAAGGGAAAACCCAAAAGGGATTTTCATATGAAATAAGCGGTAATAATTTTCACTTACAGGTAGAATAATAATTATGTATTAAGGAGTTTTAGTTGGGAAGTGGACTGGCCTTAAAATATTTTTCGAAAGGAGCGTTTATCTCATGGTAATCGAAAAATGGAGACCCGGTAGTTGGCTTTCACCAGGGAGTCCCTTTAGGGAATTGGAAGATTTAAGCCGGCGGATGGAAGATTTTATCAGGCCTCTTCTGCCTTCTCTCAAGCGCGAGCCGGTAGAGGAAAAAATGTGGAGCCCGGCTATTGAAATGTACGAGGAAAAAGATAAATTTATCATTAAAGCTGAACTTCCTGGCATGAAAAAAGAAGATATTGACGTTTCTCTGGCCGATAACACCTTAACGCTTAAGGGAGAAAGAAAAGCCGAAAAAGAAACCAAGGAAAGTAATTACTACTGCTGCGAAAGGTATTACGGTAGCTTTTACCGCCAGGTTACTTTACCGTCCAATGCTGACCTGAAAAAAATCGAAGCCGCTTATAAAGACGGTGTTCTGGAAATAAAACTGCCCAAGACAGAAGAAACCAAAGAACAAAAAATTGATATTAAAACCGAATAATTTCTTTTTTAGCCTCCACTTCCCAACAAAATATTTTTTAGGGAACTAAGGCGAGTATTTTTAATAGACAAAGATTAAAAGCACCAAAATCCTGGTTNNCCTGGTTAAACCGCCAGGATGTTTTTATATTTCTTTAAATAAATTAAGGGGGAATTTTGATGAGTTTAAAAGGGACACGTACGGAACGTAATTTACTTACTGCTTTTGCCGGGGAATCACAGGCCCGCAACCGTTATACTTTTTTTGCCAGCCAGGCCAAAAAGGAGGGCTATGAGCAAATCGCCGCCATTTTTTTGGAAACCGCCGATAACGAAAAGGAACACGCCAAACGTTTATTTAAATTTCTAGNNCTAGAAGGAGGCGAAGCAGAAATTTCGGCTTCTTTTCCGGCCGGGATAATTGGCGATACCAAGGTAAACCTAAAAGGTGCGGCGGCCGGAGAAAATCATGAATATACTATCATGTACCCTGAATTTGCTAAAATAGCGGCTGAAGAAGGGTTTACGGAAATTGCGGCCGTTTTAAAGGCTATTGCGGCAGCTGAAGAAGCCCACGAAAAACGATACCTTAAGCTTCTAGAAAATATCGGGCAGGGAAAAGTTTTTGTTCGGGAAGAAAAGGTGCGCTGGAAGTGCCGGAATTGCGGCTACATCCACGAGGAAACAGCGGCCCCTGAAACCTGCCCTGCCTGTGCCCACCCGCAATGCTATTTTGAACTTTTGGGGGTAAACTATTAATTTTATATAATTAAGACTAAATAAAGGATGGAGGCTTTGAGATGC
>DFZP01000008.1:3721-8274 GCA_002382125.1 Firmicutes bacterium UBA4053 | reverse complement strand
TAAAGTATCTTTGAAGCAGCGGTAGTACGCACACCTTCCGTACAGATATTATCCTTGATTGCTATAGGAATGCCGGCCAGGGGAGAAATTTGTTCGCCGGCCCGGATTTTCTGATCTACCCTGCGGGCAGCAGTCATAGCCAGTTCCCGGGTCAGCGTAAGATACGCCGCAACTTTCTCTTCTACGGCTTCAATCCTGTCAAAAACAGCTTCGTTTAATTCTACTGCTGAAATTTCTTTTTTTAATAAAAGAGCATGCAGTTCGTGAGCAGTTAACTGATATAGCTGCAAAAAATTCGCCTCCCCTAGATAATCCTGGGCACTTTAAAACAGCCGTCATCCTGCTCCGGGCAATTGGCCAGCACTTTTTCAGCCGGCAGGTGTTGGCCAACCTGATCGTCCCTGAACACATTATACAGGGAAAGCAGATGAGCAGTTGGTTCTATATTCGAAGTATCCAATCCCTGCAGGGATTTAAAGTGATCCAGAATATCATTTAACTGCCGGGTATAGATTTCCTTTTCTGCTTCCGTCAGTTCCAGCCTGGCCAGTAGAGCCACGTGTTCAACATCGGATTTGTTGATCAAAATTCTCACCTTTTCTTAAAAACTTACATTGATATCGATAACAAGGGACCAGCGCCATGCTGCCTTTGCAGCACCGCCAGTCCGGCGTGAGTCAAAAAATGCGGGATAGTCATCGGGACAGAAAGTTTACCCGCTTAAATGAGAATCCAACACAAAAAACAATTTTCCCTGAAGTAAACAAGGAAGGCTTTTCATTGGCGCGACAAACCAACCTCACAGCGTACCGGATTTTTTTATTTGTTGCAAGCAGGAGATATGCCAGATTTTTAACGTGGCTCCAACTCAGCTAATTTATAGGTAACCAGTGGGAGCTTTTCTTCCGGGTTGCGACCGGGGACGTATTCAAACACTTCCTGGATTTTTCTGCCGGTTGCATTGAATAAAATACTCAGGGGCAGCTTGCTGGGACATGCTGATTCGCAGTGTCCGCAGCCCACGCAATTGAGCCCGATATGGGTTAATCTGGTAAGATGAAACAGCAAAGTATCAGCAGGCATCTCTACAAAAAGCTTGTTTTCTGCCTGCTCCAGGTATTTTTCCGCTTCATGTTTAAACAGCGGGCTGATGAAGATACACTCCTGGCAGATGCACAGAGGGCAGGCAACACGGCAGTTGTAACAGCGCAGGCAGGTAGAAAGTTCTTTTAATAAAGCTTGCGGTGAATTGACCCGCTGGCTGAATTCATTATATACTGCTTCTCTATAGGCCGCCTTTTTTGCTTTCAGATCATTTATGAACTTTTCTCGTTCAGTTGAAGAACCTCCGGGTGAAAGATTGAATTTATCTGGCGGAAGTTCAAACGTTTCCTCAATAACCAATTCCTGCAGAGGATCCACTCCTGCCCAGCCAATGGTCAGGTGGGAGTTTTCAGGAACAATTCCATCACATAGAGTACATGCCCTTCTGATTTTAAAACCATTATAGTCAACCTCGTTGCTGGCCGCAGCTTTTTGCAACCAGGAAGCAAGGTTGAAATTTCCAGCGGCAGATAATTCATGATAGGCAGAGGGCTCAAATGTACCCAGGCAATCCACTCCGATAATAACGAGGTTTTCCATTTCGGCCTGTTTTAGCTTGACCAGTTCAATCAATGCTTTTATTTCACACGACCTTAAAACCACGCCAATCTTCTTTTCTTTGTTGGTTAACTCGCCGGCCAGGCGGGCTGCATTTAAATAAGCTACCGGCGCCAGAGGATTTATCGATACTACCCCTTCGGGTTGAGAGACCAGGGTATAGGTTATCCGGTCATTTATTTCCTGAGGCGCCAGCAAGACGTCAATGATTTTTTCCTTCAGCAGATTTCGAAAGAACTCTGAAAGTGCGGCAACCGGGTCCTGTTTGACAACTTTTAAACTTTGCAATGAAGATCACCCCCGTTTTTTTTGGCTTCAACCGGATTTTCTTACACCCAAGGGATTTGGTCCGATTTTTTTCAGGGCCTCCGTCATATCCTGCACTGTCTGGGCAAACTGTCTTCCTTCGGAGGCGCTAATAAACCGGAACCAAACCCGTTCTTCTTCAATACCGAACTGTTTTAACACTGTTTTTATAACAGTCAGACGTCGTCTGGCTTTTAAATTGCCACTACCATAGTGACATTCGCCGGCATGTCACCCGCCGACAAAAACCCCGTCTACTCCTTCTACGATAGGCTTTAAAACGTAGAGAGGATCGATAGAGCCCGTGCACATTAAACGAATGAGCCTTATATTCGGTGGATATTGAATGCGGGATGTACCGGCCAGATCGGCTGCAGCGTACGTACACCAGTTGCAGACAAACCCAATAATTTCAGGCTCAAAACCAGTTTCTTGGGGAATTGATGCTTCGGCTGCGATACTCATTATAACCAGTTCCTTTCCTTGAACATTTTAACCGGATTTTAACCGGCAAGATTTACCAGGGTCAGTAGCGGCGTGGGATCTATAAGGTGTTTTTTTAACCATTTTTGACTGTCTTTCAACCCAAAAGATATGCCCATTAATTCTGTGAAGTAAAATATAGGTAAACCTTCATCTTCTTTTTCCCTTCTCATTTCCAGATTTGCCTGGCAGAGTGGACAGGCTGTAACAATCGCCTGAGCGCCTGCTTCTTTAGCATGTTTTAAAAGCCGGGAAACAATTTTGCGGACAATTGCACTCTGTACTAACCCCAGGCTGGCTCCACAGCACTCCACCTTATCTGACCAGGGCATACTTTGTGCTCCCAGGATCTTCATCAATTCGTCAAGAAGGGAAGGATTTTCCGGCTGTTCAAAATGAGCTATTTCTGGTGGACGAACCAATAGACAGCCATAATAACAAACTACTTTAAGCCCGGTCAGCGGGCGGATTACTTTTTCAGATATCTTAGCCAGCCCAATATTTGTGGTAAGAGCTTCAATTAAAGATAAAACCTTGATTTTCCCTGAATATTTAAAGCCTATAGCATCTTCCATTCTTTTACGTACGGCTTCATCCCGGTCCATAAGATGAGCGGCTGTTTTCAAACGGCTATAGCAGGCAGAACAGGGAACGGTGACGTCCATGCCGGCTTGTTGAGCCAGGGCAAGATTGCGGGCAGGCAGCGCTATGCCCAACAAGTGGTTGGTGCTGTGAGCAGAAGTAGCGCCGCAACAATTCCAGTCCTGCAGTTCGCTCAGTTCGACTTCTAAAACCCGGCATACCGCCCGGGTGGAAAGATCATACTCTTTGGCAGTAGCTTCCAGTGAACATCCCGGGTAATAAGCAAGCTTCATTTCTGCTCACCCCCCGCAAAAGTATGAAACAGCTTTTTAATCTGTTTTCTTCCTTTGATGCGCGAAGGAAAAAGAGAAAGTTTTCCTTTTCTGATAAACTTAACTCCTACATCCAGGTCTTCGAAAAAATTTCTGCTTTTTAATTTATAAAACGCCAGCATAACGGCTTCATGAATCCGGCCGTTGGCCCTTACAGAAGATAAAAACGACTGGTGAAACATAGGAACCTTTTCTTTTTTAATTCTGCGCCGGATGGCCATTTCCCTTAATGCATCCATGATTTCAGAAATCCTGATTCCGTTTGGGCAGCGGGCTCCGCAGGTTTCACAACTGACGCAAAGCCAGAGGATAGGACTGTTTAAAATCTTTTCTTTAAGTCCTAATTGAACCATGCGTATGACCTGATTGGGATAAGTGTTCGTAAATTCGGAAACAGGACACCCCGCTGTGCACTTTTTGCATTGGTAACACAGCTCAATCGGCTGCTGGCAGCGGTCACGGATTTCTTGAGCAAAGGAGAAATCAAGAACAACGGGGCCTTCTCTGGTAATGACTTTCACCTGCAATCCCCCCTTATACAGCCGCTTCAATCACGGCATAGAGTTGGCTTTTCTCAAAGCCCTTTTGTTGGGAAGCCATGTTTGGACAGGCTGCCACACAAGCCCCGCAACCCTGGCACAAAGCTTCAATTACTTCTGCTTTCCGGGTTTCTTCGTTGATCAGGCGTGCCCCGTAATCGCACACTTCAACACATATTCCACATCCTGCACAACGCTTTTCATCTACCACAGCAGTAATGGCTACGTGCTCCAACTGATCCTTGTTAAGCAGGGTGGCTGCCCGCATAGCTGCCGCGTTTGCTTGAATTATGGAATCTTCCAGAAATTTGGGACCGTGGGCCAGGCCGCAGAGATAAAGACCTTCGGTGGCGAAATCAACCGGTCGCAATTTCATGTGTGCTTCCAGGAAAAACCCGTCTTCTGCCAAAGGCACTTTAAACAACTGGCTTAACTTTTCATTGCCTTCCTCCGGGATCATTCCCGTGCTTAAAACAACCAGATCCGTTTGCAGCAAAAGTTCTTCCGCAAGCACGTGGTCGGTCACTCTCACTTCTAATTTTCCTTTCGTTTCTTGAACTACGGGCCTGGTTTCCGGTTCGTACCTGATAAAGATTACTCCTAACTCACGGGCACGGGTATAAAACATTTCTTTTAAGCCAAAAGTACG
>DFZP01000008.1:0-3644 GCA_002382125.1 Firmicutes bacterium UBA4053 | reverse complement strand
TGGGTAAGCACATGTTTGTTTTCTCCATAAAGATACTCTTTGGGTTTTGCTTCCTTTGCTCCAGTAGCGATAATTGCCGCCCCGTGGTTTATTTCCAGTTCCTGCCCGGATACATTGATTCTGGTTGAATAATTTCCAGGATAGCCCTTTACTTCTAAAATATCGGCATCCAAAAATATCTCAATCAGTGGGTTTTGATGCACCTGTTGAATAAGCATGGCCAGCGCGGCTTGCGTATCAATACCTTCCCGGGAATAAAAGACGTGCCGCAGGTTACCACCTAAAACACTGCCCTTTTCTACTATAAAAACTTTGAACCCCTGTTCAGCCAGGGATATAGCCGCGCTCATTCCTGCCGCGCCTCCGCCAACTACCAGGGCGGCGTGGTTTACTTCGCCTGAAGTAGGAGTGACCGGCGAAAGCAGGCGTGCTTTAGCCGCAGCCATTTTGATCAAACGCTGGGCCTTGACTGTTGCTGCTTCTGGAGCGTCGCGATGAACCCAAGAGGAATGTTCACGGATATTAACATGTTCATAAAGATAAGGATTCAGCCCGGCCTCGCGCAGCACACCCTGGAATAAAGGCGCATGGGTGCGGGGAGTGCAGGCAGCTACTATTACACGGTTTAACTTGCGCGCCTTAATACTTCTCTTAATCTTTTCAATGCTATCCTGAGCGCAGGTAAACAAAAACTCGTCAGCATGAACAACGTTTTTTAGTTTTTTGGCATATTTTACTACTTCCGGTACGTTGATTACTCCCCCGATATTAATTCCGCAGTTGCATACAAAAACTCCAATGCGCGGGTCTTCTTCGAAAACATTTTTTTCGGGCGGGAAAGTTTTTATTTTAGCCAGTTCCCCCCGGGCATCTTTCAGCAGGCGGGCAGCGTAAGCGGCCGCAGCGCTGGCTTCGATCACGGTTTCAGGAATATCTTTGGGTCCGGTAAAAGCTCCAGCGGAAAAAACCCCTTCCCGAGTGGTTAAAATTGGATTTCCTTTTTGGGGCATGACAAAACCATATTTTGTCAGTTCTACTTTTGCTGCACGGGCAATTTCCCCGGCCTCTTTCGGGGGGTGTAAGCCCACCGAAAGAACAACCAGATCGTATTCCTCTTCTCTCATTTCATTGTCTTCCGTTTGATACCGAACCAGCAGGTTTTTACTTTCTGGCATTTCTTTTATGGAGGAAATCATGCATTTTATGTAGTTTACACCATATTCTTCCCTGGCCCGGTTGTAATACTGCTCAAATCCTTTGCCAAAAGCTCTTACATCTATACAGTAAATGGTCGTTTCGCATCCGGAGACATGTTCTTTTGCTACTATGGCTTCTTTTGTTGCGTACATACAGCAGACTGAAGAACACCAGTTGTACCCTTTCGCTGTGTCGCGGGAACCAACGCATTGAATAAAAGCGATTTTTTGAGGAACGGTGTGATCAGATGGCCTTATTACGTGCCCCTGATGAGGTCCGGAGGCGCTGAGCAGCCGTTCGAATTGCAGGCTGGTGATCACATTGGGATAAGTTCCATAGCCAAATTCACCCCGCTCTGTGGGGTCAAAAATTTGAAAACCAGGGGATAAAATAACTGCGCCAACGGAAAGTTCCACAATTTCTTCCTGCATTTCATAATCAATAGCCTTGCGGGGGCATTCTTCCTGGCAACTTCCACATTCTAAGCAATTCTCCTTATCTATTACATAGGCGTTGGGAAACGCCTGGGGATAAGGTTTATAAATGGCTTTCCTATTACTTAACCCTTGATTGAACTCGTCAGCGACTTCCTGGGGACATTCCTCGGCACATCTGCCACAACTGATGCAACGGGTTAGATCAACATAACGGGGTCGTTTTCTGATTATGGCTGTGAAGTTGCCAGCTTCCCCTTCCAGGTTAATTAATTCTGCGCAGGTGATAATCTCAATGTTCAAGTGGTTGCCGCAGTCTACCACCCGTGGTGATAAAATGCACATTGAACAATCATTGGTAGGAAAAGTTTTGTCCAGCATTGACATAGTACCGGCAATGGCAGGTGATTTTTCCACCAGATAAACTTTAAAACCAGATTCTGCTAAATCAAGGGCAGATTGCATTCCGCTAATCCCACTGCCTACAATCAAAACGGCTCCAATCATAAAATCCCCTCCTATCCTATGGCTGCATCCAGCATGGCCAGTAACTGGCCTTTTTCAAATCCTTTTTGTTGAGATGCATTGCTTGGGCAGGCAGCTACGCAGGCCCCACAGCCCTGGCATAAGGCTTCCACCACCTCGGCCTTTTTCGTTTTTTCATTAATTGAACGGGCTCCGTAGTCGCAGGCTTCCACACACATTCCGCAGCCAATACAAATATCTTTGTCTACCACAGCAGTAATCGCCACATTTTCCAGTTTTTCTTTGGCCAGAATGGTAACTGCCCTCATGGCTGCAGCATTGGCCTGAACGATCGATTCTTCAAGTGACTTGGGAGCATGGGCCATTCCGCATAAATAAAGGCCATCGGCGGGGAAATCCACCGGCCTTAGTTTCATATGCGCTTCCAGGAAAAAGCCATCGGCCGTTAAAGGTACTTTAAACAACTGGCTCAATCGTCCGTTGTCTTCTTGCGGCACAACTCCTGCGCTTAAAACAACCAGGTCTGCTTGCAAAGCCAGTTCATCCTGAAGGATACGATCTTTTATTGTTACCTCCAGCTTTTCTTCTTTAACCTGAACAACAGGACTCTCTTCCGGTTCGTAGCGAACAAAAAACACTCCCTTTTCACGTGCATGGGTGTAATATTCTTCAGCTAAGCCATATGTCCGGATGTCACGGTAGAGGATAAAAATATTGGCGTCCGGATTTAGTTCTTTAGCTTTTAAGGCATTTTTAACGGCCTGCGTACAACAGATGCGGCTGCAATATGGCCGTTCTTCATTACGGGAGCCGACACACTGGATCATTACAATATTGTTGTATTTTTGACCCAGAGCAAGTCTGGCTTCCAGTTCCCTCTGGGTAATTACACGCTCATCTGTACCGTAAAGGTATTCTTTGGGTTGATATTCCCTGGCGCCGGTAGCAATGATTGCCACTCCGTGGGTTATTTCTCTTTGTTGTTCATTTGCAGTCAGAGTTGTTTGATAGTTTCCCGGATATCCTTTAACATTTACTATCTCTGTTCCAAACATTACCTCAATTAAGGGGTTTTGCTGAACCTGTTCAATCAGTTGAGCAACTTTTTGTTGAATGTCCTTATCTTTAAACGTGTAGAAGATATGGCGAGCGTTTCCGCCCAACTGATTACTTTTTTCTGCCAGGTATATCTTATAGCCCTGTTCAGCAAGAGAAAGAGCAGACACCATCCCTGCCGCCCCGCCGCCGACTACCAGCGCGTTATGATCTACTTCACTTGTTGACGGATGAATGGGGTAGAGTAATTGCACCTTGGTAACGGCCATTTTGATCAATTGTTGCGCTTTTTTGGTTGCTACTTCGGGCCAGTTGCGGTGTACCCAGGAGGAATGTTCACGGATATTCACGTGCTCATAAAGATAAGGATTAAGACCCACTTCCTGCATTACACTCTGGAATAAAGGCGCGTGTGTGCGCGGAGTACAGGAAGCCACCACCACCCGGTTAATATCCAATTCCTGAATAACC
>DFZP01000091.1:0-2578 GCA_002382125.1 Firmicutes bacterium UBA4053 | reverse complement strand
TTATGTCCAACATTGTTTATATTGATTCATATAATAATCCAAAATCGCTATGAATGCAATTGCCGTTTTTATCATGGCGTTTTATACGGATCAGCATAAAACCTCTTTAATAACTTCAAAACATGTCGACGGGGCTACGAACCCCAGCCGGTCCCCGGTTGAGAAAAATCATCGTCGTCCTTATAGACCGGCTCACCAGGCATAGAGACTGTCAAGGGGACAGGTACATTGACACCTGCTTAACCATATAATAAACTTTGCATATAGAGGTGCATTTATATCAAGACATGCACGTAAAAAACACGAAAAGCAAGTTTACCACATCATACTAAGAGGCAATAACCGAGAGAAAATATTCATTGATGAAGGAAAGATTTAAGAGCGAAAATATTGAAGATGAAAATCACCTTTCAACAGCTATAAGATATGTCCATCAAAATCCTTTTAAACCCGGTATCGGTACTGTTAAAGGATATAAATCAATGGCTTGAAATGCACTGCATGGAAATCTGTAAGGGAGGAACTGGTAAGACTTCTGCTGGAGAAATCGAACTTTTCCCGAAAGAGGGATTGCGACAGCACTAAGCTTAAACCGTGAAATGGTGAGAAGGATTTCATGTCAAGAGACCTGTCCCCATGACATATCCCCCATATACCTCACTTCCGTAGTCATCTACTTCAGTGAGTTTATCTTGAGATGGGGTACTTTTCAATGACTACGGTGGTATACTTTTAAGCTACCATAAACAGCAGAAGAAAAGCTATTTTATTTGTTGTGCATTATTTTATTATTGCTATAATATAATACAGGTAAAATGTAAAGGGGAAAGGTTTATGAAGGTTAAAGTTTCTGAACGAGGCCAAATTTGCTTACCCATTGCTTACCGCAAGCGTTTTAAGATTGTTGCCGGTGATGTTTTAGAAATTGTAGAAAACAGGGGGAGTTTGATATTATACCCGATACGGAAGAAAAAGGATGAAAAAGAAGTAACTGAGTTGCTTAATCGAACGGCTGGCATGTGGAAGCATATAGAACAAGACGGAACTGAAATTGTTCGTGAATTGCGCCGTGGGAGCACCCGTAATGTTTGGGGAAGCTAAACCGATTTTAATCGATACCAACGTAATAATCAACCATCTCAGGGGTCAGGTGCAAGATACTGCATTTTTAAAAAGAATAATGGTTGAAGAGGAGTTTCAGGGTTTATATTCTGCCATTACGGAAATTGAGTTATTCGCCGCAGAGAAAGTTGATGAAACGCAAGTTAATGAAATTATAAGCATTTTGGATAACCTGAAGCGCATCGAATTAACCAGTGCAATAGCGCAAATAGCGGGAAATTTCATGGGCAGGTTTAGAAAAAGCCACGGTTTAGAAATGTCTGATGCAATTATAGCAGCCTCTGTTCTTGTTTGCAGTGCCTCCCTGGCAACTATAAACACAAGGCATTATTCTTTTATACCCGGCCTGTTATTAACTTCACCCGCTGCTTTTTTCCCAGGTTAAAGGTACATTATCCCTGGCTTATTGCTTTCTCCGGGACTGTCAAGGGGATAGGTACATTGATACCTGCGTTCTCGCGGATCTGTTGTTGAATCTCGTCGCGGTGAGTGCGGTAATAGGCCCAAGCGTTCGCTAAATCCTCTGCTCGCAGGGTCGGATAGGAACGGAGCAAATCTGCTTCGCTTATGCCCAATCTTCTGGACTGCACCAGAACCCAAACGGGGATACGTGTGCGGACAATGCACGGCTCACCGCCGCAGACATCGGGTTTGCTTTTAATGCCAGGAAAGGCATCACCCAAATCGCGTACTATCCACTGAAGTAGTTGTGCTTTTTCGGCGCGCGTCATCGCGGCTAGTAACTTTTCCGCTTCCTGAATCGTGTTCATGCCTTTCCACCTACCTTCCACAGTTGATTACACTCCGATCTGCATTTTGCTTGAGATGCCCGTGCCTAACGTTTCGGCTAACTGGCGACGGCCACGTCACATCGAAAAAAAGCAACCCCGCCATCCCGCCGTCCAGTTCAGCCGATTGTTAGCTGCTGGTTTATCTACGCCCAGACTGGAGTAGAGAAATGAATTCATTCGGGTTCATAATAGGTATCGCCCTGAATGGGTTGAGTTCTAGAAGATCTTTGTCGCTACTAATAATGCAAGTCGCCGTACCATTAACCGCCAGTTCGAGAAATATATCATCCTTCGGGTCACGGCAGGCTTTCACCGCTTCATTGATTTCGACAAATACCGCTTCCAAAACCAATCCAGATAAGAAGCACTCCCGTTCTTCTCGAAGCAAATAGCGATCGAATTTCGAGCGGCTGAGTACCTCGTTCAATTCCTTCACTATAGGCAAAGATAGCAAAATCACGCCGTGATCAAGTGCTAAATCAAATGCCCGGCGGGGTTTAGAATCTTTCAAGAGGAGTGCGCTGACGATAACACTTGTGTCGAAGACGTACTTTCCTTTAGTCTTCATTGAGTATTGCCTTCAGGATTTCCGGCGTAAGACCGCGTTCTTCTGCTTTCTGGCTGATTTCATTCATTATTGCTTTCAGAGATTCCCGCGTCCGGGT
>DFZP01000058.1:0-13973 GCA_002382125.1 Firmicutes bacterium UBA4053 | reverse complement strand
AAAAACTTACAAAGCAAAAAGCTCCTTGCGGGTAGAACTTGACAGGGTTGTTTTAATCTTCTACAATAAATTTGGTTTGGAAAAGCAAAGCTTTCCCTTCCTGATATTGATCCAGGCAGGGTTTTTTATTCATCCAACTGTTTTCTTTTTTAAGGAAAGAAGGATCGGGAGTTGAAAAAAAACAAGACATTTTACATTACTACGCCTATTTACTATCCCAGCGACAATCTACATATCGGACACGCCTATACAACTGTGGCTGCAGACGCCCTTGCCCGCTTCGGGCGTCTTACCGGTGGTGAGGTATGGTTTTTAACCGGTTCCGATGAACATGGGCAGAAGATTGAGCGGGCCGCCCAACTCGTTGATGAGTCCCCCCAGGAATATGTAAACCGGATTGTTGAAGGATTTCAACATCTGTGGAACAGGCTGATGATCAGTAACGACGACTTTATTCGGACCACGGAAGAAAGGCACAAAAGGGCAGTGCAGGCTGTTTTTCAAAAACTTTACGAACGGGGAGACATTTATAAGGCTATTTACAAAGGCTGGTACTGTACTCCCTGCGAAGCCATGTGGACCGAAGGACGTCTTAAGGAGGGCAATTGTCCCGACTGCGGCCGGCCTGTCGAGATAGTAGAGGAGGAAAGTTATTTCTTCCGGATGTCCAGGTATGCTGACCGCTTGCTCCAGTATATCGAAGACAATCCAGAATTTATTCATCCTGTCTCGCGGCGGAACGAGATGGTCAATTTTATTAAGAGCGGCTTAGAAGATCTGTGCGTCTCCCGTACCACTTTTAGCTGGGGAATTCCTGTGCCGTTTGATCCCTCTCACGTCATTTACGTGTGGGTAGATGCGCTGACCAATTACATTTCTGCCCTGGGCTACGGGAGTCAGGATGAAAGATTGTTCAGGAAATTCTGGCCTGCTGATGTACATTTGGTAGGCAAGGATATTGTCCGTTTTCACAGTATTATCTGGCCCATCATATTGATGGCGGCAGGTGTTGAACTGCCCAGGCAGGTAATGGGGCACGGCTGGCTGTTGCTGGAAAGCGGCAAGATGAGCAAATCCCTGGGTAATGTTGTAGATCCCCTGGTTCTGATAGACAAGTACGGGGTGGATGCTGTTCGTTATTACCTGCTGCGGGAGGTTTCTTTTGGGGCGGACGTTTATTATACTGAGAAGGCCCTGATAAACCGGATCAACAAGGATCTTGCCAATGACCTAGGTAACCTGGTCAGCCGTACGTTGGGTATGGTTGAAAAGTATCTCGGAGGGGAAATAGGTGTTCCTGGCCTGCTTTGTGAGGTTGACCGGGAGTTAGTAGACCTGGCCGAACGGGTTCCAGGAATGGTAGAAGAGATGATGGAAAAAAGAGATTTGTCCGGTGCGCTGGCGTCTATCTGGCAGTTGGTAGGGCGGGCAAACAAATATGTGGATGAAACTGCTCCCTGGGCTGTGAACAGGGACCCCGGGCAAAGGGATAGATTGAATGGCATACTCTATAACTTAGCAGAATGCCTGCGTTTTATTGGCGTCTTGATTTCTCCGTTCATGCCTTGTACTCCGTCCCGCATCTGGTCGCAGTTGGGTATAGGGGAGAAGCAGGAGCTGCATACCTGGGATTCACTTACCTGGGGGCGCCTGCCTGCCGGTTTGACTGTGCAGCGTGGGGAGGCCCTGTTTCCTCGCATTGATCTGGTAATTTGATGGTTCATATTTTTTAGATACAACAGCCATTTTAGACGGCACTAATATTGATTTATAACATGCAGCTTTGACACAAAAGTCCTGACTATTGAACAATTAGTAATGAAGGTTTTGGTGCAAGGACTTCTTAAGTCGCTGCACAAGCTTAAAGTACTGGAGGTTGATGTTTTTGAAGCCGGCAGGTGAAGAGCAGTTGATGCTTGTAGATAGCCATGCTCATCTTATTGATGAAAAGTTTGATCGTGACAGAGAAGAATTGATTGCCCGTACCAGAGCAGGGGGAGTGGCTTTGGTCATAAATGCCGGTTACGATCTGGATTCTTCCCGGCGCTCGGCTGCCCTGGCGGAAAAAAACGATTTTGTCTTTGCTGCCGTTGGTATACATCCTCATGATGCGGCGAAAGTATCCGGGGATTACCTGGATGTCTTAAAAGAACTGGCTGCCGGCGACAAGGTAGTGGCCATTGGCGAGACAGGTTTAGATTATTACCGCAATTTAAGCCCCCCGGTGACGCAGCAACGCGTGTTCCGGGAACAACTGGCATTGGCCCGGAAACTGGACCTGCCGGTGGTTGTGCATGACCGGCAATCAAATGGTGAACTGTTGAAAATACTGCTCAACGATGGGGTGGGTTCGGCAGGAGGGGTAATGCATTGTTTTTCCGGCAGTTGGGAGATGGCCCGGGAGTGTATACAGATGGGCCTTTATATTTCAATCGCGGGGGTGGTTACTTATCCCGGTTCCGTTAGTTTAAAAAACCTGGCCGCAAGACTACCACTTGAGTGCCTGTTGGTGGAAACCGATTGCCCCTACCTGACGCCTGTACCTTACCGGGGTAAGCGCAATGAGCCTTTGTATGTTCGTTTGGTTGTTGAAGAAATTGCCCGGTTGAGGGGAATGCCGGCCGTTGAACTTGCCCAGGCAGTCTTGCAAAATACCCGCCAACTATTCCAGCTTTAACTTAAACCCCAAAGGCACATAAATCATCATATTATTTTTAATTAATTTATCTCTCTTTTACAAAAATTAACATTATGATTGATAAAATCGTTAAACCTAGTGAAAAATAAAACGGCATAAATATGCTAATCTTGTCCCAGAGTATCCCTGCAATTAGAGATGCCGGGAAAGCGCACAAACCAATGACCATTTGAAATCCGCCTAAAGCGCTGGCTCTGTATTCTGTTGGAGCAAGCTCTGATACAAATGTTTTTTGGACGGGATGTAATGCTCCTGCATGTAAGCCGTATAAAACAAATGCTAAAATAATCGACAAATAACTTTGAATAAAGACGAAACTCAAACATACTAATCCCCAAAAGCTATATGATAGTATCAATACCGGCTTTCTGCCTATTTTATCTGAAAGTTTGCCAAAAGGCATAGAAAAAAGAGCGGCAACAGCGGTAAATACCAGATACAACACAGGTATGAATGCTACCTGAAAACCAAATTCTTTTGCGTATATCAACAGAAAAGAGTAACTGAAAGAACCAAGGGCAAAAAAAGAACTTAATAGGAGGAATAATTTAAAATTCTTGTCTAAATCTTTCAGAGCAAGTCCTTTGTAGATTCTAACATCCGCTGGCTTTTTTTCTTTTATCAAAAAGAAAATTAATAACGCACCAATTGCCGATGGTATCGCCGCTATTAAAAACAAATTTCTATATCCCAATAATTTAAAAAATAAAATGCAAACTATAATACCGCATACAGCGCCAAAATTATCCATTGCTCGAAGCAATCCAAAATTTTTACCCCTATTTTCTTTTGAGGAAATATCGGCAATAATAGCGTCTTTGGGCGCACTCCTTATTTTTCCTGCCCTGTCTAAAATTCTAAATGGGATTAAATGCTGCCAAACTGTTGACAAGGCATAACCAACTCTTGATAATGACCCAAACAAATACCCTGTCCAGATAAAAATTTTTCTTTTTCTTGTTCTGTCAGAGATATAACCGGAAGCAGCTTGCGATATTGAAACAATTGCTTCACCTAATCCATCTATGAAGCCAAGAACAGCCATTGGCGCACCTAAAATGGATGTTACAAACAATGGCCAGATTGGATAAATCATATCCGAACCTAAATCATTTAAAAATGAGGCCAATGCAAATGTTCTAATTGTTTTTCTTGCATTCTTTTGGTCCATAATAATCACCTGTCACATTGTCCCATAATAGAACTTCAGAGCATTAATAACCTGGTTGAGTGTGGAAGTCGCAGATTGCTTTTCTTCTGCAAGGTAAAACAGGTTATTTTTTACTATTCTATATTTACTTTTGTTTTCCTTTCTTGAGAGCCAAAGGTTCTAACCAGTCACCTGTCCTTTGATGATTCCAAGGGTCTTTGGAAATGCCAGCTAACCACCCATGTCCGTCAGAATAACCATGAATGGAAATCAGATAAAGTTTGGTCTCCGGGAAGAGGTCTTACGCATAGAATAATAGAGCGTGCTTACCGCCAACTTACCATTGTGTAAAAAATGGCAACAACTTGATCGGATGCTTCGACATGATTTTCTCCTTTTTGAGGCAGGAAAACCACCCGCTTATGTAGAATCTCATTTAAAGAGGTGTTATTTATGCAATGGTTTACTCTGGGCCGGCCTGGGGACCGTAAGCCGTCTCCCGGTTGGGATTATAGAAGCTTGTTGCGCTTGCTGGTGACCCGGTTAGGGATGATAATTATCCTTATACTTGGTATTTTGGCTTTGGCCGGTTATGCTTGGGCTAACAAGACAATTATTTTGCAGGTGGATGGTAAAGAGATACAGGTGCAGAGTTACAGCCGTTCAGTAAGTGATTTATTAAAATTACAAGGAATCATCTTAATGCCGCAAGACGAAGTAACACCGGCATTATCGACGAAGTTAAGGGAAAACATGAGGGTAGTGGTTAATCACGCTGTTCAACTTACTGTGACGGTGGATGGACGTACTGACCAAGTCTTTAGTTGCCGGCGCACGGTGGGGGAAGTCTTAAAAGAACAGAAGATTCCCCTGGTTCCGGAGGACCTGGTGGAGCCCGCACCGGGTACACCGGTAAAAAAAGGGGTAAAGATTAAAGTTGTTCGTGTGTGCGTAAAGGAAGAGATAGAAGAAGTGCCGATTCCCTCCTTAATCCGTAGGGAAGCAGATCCTCATCTGGCCAATGGGTTGATGCGAGTTATTCAAGCCGGCAAAAATGGGCTTGAAAAGCAACGCTGGCAGATAACCTGCCACGACGGGCGGGAGGTTGAACGTCGCTTGGTGGAACGCAACGTGGTAAGGGCTGCTGTAGAGCGTGTGGTTAGGGTAGGTACATTGAGGCAGGTGTCTCGTGGTGGTTATGATGTTCGCTTTAGTCGTGCTCTGGATATGGTTGCCACGGCGTATACTTATACGGGGCGTAATACCGCCTCGGGAGTGCCGCCGCGTTTTGGCGCGGTGGCGGTAGACCCGCGTGTGATACCCATGGGCAGCCGTTTGTATATTGAGGGTTATGGTTATGCGACTGCTTTAGATCGAGGTAGTGCCATAGTAGGCAACCGTGTTGATGTTTTTTTGGAAACTGCAGCGCAGGCCAGTCGTTGGGGCGTGCGCCGGGTGAAGGTTTACGTATTGGAGTAAGCTGCCTGGTGAGCGCCGGCGGCGGAAAAATTCAAAACCCGCTGAGGTTTAACATGGGATTGAAATTATAGCGGTTGGAAAGATAAACCGATTTTTTTGAGTCTGAAAAGATCTTAAAGAGATCTTTTTTCCTTTTTCTTTATGATATAATAATAACTTGGGGCGGTTAAAATGAGAATTGCAGTAGTGGATGGGCAGGGCGGCGGTATTGGCAAGCATATTGTGGAAAAGATGCGTCGGGAATTGCCTGAAGAGGTAGAGATTCTTGCCCTGGGGACAAACGCTCTGGCTACCTCGGTGATGCTGCGGACCGGGGCTAACGAAGGGGCGACGGGGGAAAGCGCTATAGTTTATAACGCGCAGCGGGTAGATCTGATTGTTGGATCGGTAAGTGTTTTAATTCCTCATACCATGCTTGGCGAGTTAACTCCGGCGGTGGCCGAAGCTCTGGCTGCCAGTCCGGCGCGTAAAATCCTTCTGCCTTTAGGTCGCGGTGTGTTTGAACTGGTTGGTATGCGTTCTGAGCCACTTCCCCATTTGATTGCGGAACTGGTTCAGCGGGTTAAAGAGTTAGTAAAAGAGGCAGTGCGCTGAAATTCAAAGAAGGATCAGCAGCTATTTCGATAGGGGGATTTTTAATTGGGTTGCCGGCTTTATTTGGTAAGACATGGTGAAACTGCCTGGAATGCGGGGCTTAAATTTCAGGGGCATACTGATGTGCCTCTTTCGCAGCGAGGAATAGAGCAGGCAGGGTCTTTGGCCAGGCGGTTAAATAACCGGAAGTTTACTGCCTTTTATGCCAGTGACTTAACGCGGGCCATAGAAACGGCTGAGATTGTGGCCGTGCCTCACGGTCTGGCTGTGAAACCGGTTCCGGCACTAAGAGAAGTAAATTTTGGCAGTTGGGAAGGCCTTACTTTTAAAGAAATCAAAGAACGATTTACAGAACTGGCGCAGAGGTGGTGGAATAATCCCAGGGATATCCCTGTACCGGAGGGGGAAACACTGGCCGAACTGGCTTTGCGGGTTAATGGCGCCGTCCGGTGGATTTTAGAACATCATTTGGACGGGCAGGAAGTTGTTGTGGTTTCTCATGGTGGGCCTATTCGAATCATTATTGCTACAATGTTGGGCATGGATCTTAATCAGTACTGGCGCCTTCGCCTGGATAACGCCTGTTTGAATATAATTGATTTTAGCTCGTCAGATAGCGGTGTTCTGGCTCTGTTTAATGACCGCAGCCACCTGGAATAGCCCACGTAAATATTTTCTAAAAAGGAATAAAAAATATTTTAAATCATGGTGCAGCGATAAAATCAACCATCAGTTGTAGTTGATCGCTGGTATTTATGTTCTTGAATGTTCTTTTGTGGTTGAATTTAGTTTAGCCAACTATGGGGGTTGCAGATAAATGGTTACCGGAAAAACTGTGCTTACTCCAAAAAGAGTTATTATTGTTTCTCTTGCGGTAACGGCGGCCCTGTTATTTTTATTGTTCCGCCTTTTTTGGATACAGATAGTTTGGGGTGGTGAGTTACGTCGGCAGGCAGAAGAATTCCGCACCCAGAATGTCGTTTTGCAGCCTCACCGCGGGAACATTTATGATTGCCACCGTAATGAAATGGTAACCAGTATTCCTGCCTTCTCGGTCTATGTTCAGCCTGGTAAAACAAAAGAACTGCGGGCACTGGCAGATAGAATTGCCCCGCTTTTAGAAATGGAGCCGGCTTCAGTTTACCGGAAGATTAGCACGGAGAAGTCTTTTGTTTGGGTAAAGCACAAGGTTGATTTGGAGACCGCAGAACGTTTGAAAAAGCTTGACCTGGAAGGGGTTGGCTTGATAGAAGGAAGCAAACGTGAGTATAAGCAGGGGAATATGGCTGCTCACGTGTTGGGTTTTGTAGGCGATGATAGTCAGGGGTTAACAGGCCTCGAAAGAAATTATGATTCGGAGTTACGGGGTATACCGGGCTGGCTGGCAGTAGAAAGCGATGCTACGGGGCAGCCTGTTCCGCAGGCTGTAAAGCGGGTTTATCCTTCCCGTCCCGGTCACAGCCTGATATTGACCATTGACCAGACAATCCAATATTTTGTTGAACGGGAATTGGACCGGTTGATGTCAACTTATCAGCCGGCTCAGGCGACGATTCTGGTAATGGAGCCTGAAACGGGTGAGGTTCTAGCCATGGGCAGCCGTCCCACCTTTGATCCGGAGCGTTGGAACACGGTTTCACAAAAGGTATGGGAAGGAAACACGGCTACTTTATACAATTATGAACCGGGTTCCACCTTGAAAATGTTTGTGGCTGCTGCTGCTCTGGAAGAGGGAGCGGTAAAAGAGTCAGATGGTTTTTACGATCCCGGCTTTATAAAGGTTAATGGCCGCCGGATTAATTGCTGGAAAAGGGAAGGTCACGGGCATCAAACCTTTGCCCAGGCAGTGGAAAATTCCTGCAATGTAGTTTTTATGCAGGTAGGCAGGAAACTGGGAAAAGAGCGTTTGTACAAGTATTTAAGGGGCTTTGGCTTTGGCTCTCCTACAGGCATTGACTTGCCCGGGGAAGAAACGGGTGTGCTTAAGCCGCAGGAGAAAACCATTGATCTGGATTTAGCTACCATGTGCATTGGTCAGTCCATTGCTGTTACCCCTGTCCAATTGCTTACTGCAGTATGTGCTATAGCTAATGGCGGTAGGCTGATGAAGCCCCATCTGGTTGAAGCTGTACTGGATGATGCGGGCAGGGTAAGCAGGCAGGTAAAACCACAGGTAGTACGCCAGCCAATATCCAGTGACACGGCACGACGGCTGTCAAGCATGTTGGAAAAAGTGGTTCTGGAAGGAACCGGCAAAAGTGCACAGGTGGAAGGATACAGAATAGCCGGCAAAACGGGAACTGCCCAGGTACCGGGTCCGGGTGGTTACGTGGAGGGTAAGTATGTGGCTTCCTTTGCTGGTTTTGCCCCGCTGGATGACCCTCGTGTAGCAGTGCTGGTGGTGATGGCTGAACCAAAAGGCGGGAAATATCACGGAGGAGAAATAGCGTCGCCCGCTTTCCAGACAATTATGCGGGATACGCTGGTATACCTGGGCATTCCGGAGCAAGAAGGACTTCATCAGGCAGAGCGGCTTTCGGGCAGCAGCCTCGCCTGGGGCACTATTCCCCGCCCTCAAGTTTTCGTGCCTGACGTGGTAGGATTTCCTTTGACAGAAGCACGCTGGCTTATGGGGAAACATGGCCTGGTAGCCAGGGCTTCAGGTGATCAGGGTGTTGTTCGGGAACAATATCCTTCCGGTGGGAGCCGGACTTCGCGTGGCAGTTCTGTTACTTTGAAAATAAACCCGTTGGACCCGGCAAAACCTCCGGAGTACCTGGTAGTGCCGGATTTGACCGGGCTGACCCTCAAAAAAACGGGGGTATTATTGGAAGCCCTGGGCCTTAAGCTGGAGGCAAAAGGCAGCGGCCTGGCTGTAAAACAACAACCCGCAGCAGGTATAAAGGTGCAGCCGGGGAGCATAGTGAAGGTAGAGTTTATGCCTGAAGAATATTTTAATTAATTTAAAAAATTGGAGGTATTATGTTTTTGACATAGAAAAGATCAAGTGGCATAATTTTTTTTCAGGAAGGTGGTGAGCAGCCAGTGATTATCACCGATGTGCGGGTGCGTAAAGTGCTTAGTGAGGGGAGAATGAAAGCTATTGTTTCCGTGACTCTGGATGACATGTTTGTAATTCATGACGTTAAGGTGGTGGAAGGTAACAGGGGTTTGTTCGTAGCCATGCCCAGCCGGAAAACACCGGATGGAGAATTTCGTGATATTGCGCATCCTATTACTACCTCGGCCAGGGAATTGATTCAAAGTGCTGTGTTACAGGCTTATGGAAACGTAGTCTAAAAAAGAAGATATCTGGGGAGAATTGGAATAAATCAGGTTATTTATAGTAGAGAGCCGGTCTGCTCTCTTTTTTTTATGTAAAATGAGAAGGTAAAAGTGAAAGGAAAAATAAGATTTTTGTTGAATTAAGGAATTATAGGTAACAGCATGGGGGAGAATGCCTGATGCAATTGGCGGCAGTTATTCTGGCGGCAGGTAAGGGTACGCGCATGAAATCAAGTTTACCAAAGGTTCTTCACAAAATATGCGGCCGGCCCATGCTTTACTATGTGTTGGAGGCGGTAAAAGCTGCCGGGATAGAGAAAATCGTTGTGGTGGTTGGTCATCAAGGCGATCTGGTGGCTGAAGTTTTGGCCGGGCAGGCTGGTGTAGTTTATCAACATCCCCAATTAGGTACTGCTCATGCTTTGCTCCAGGCTGGGGAAGTTCTTGCCGGCTCTACTGGCCGTATACTTGTAGTAGGTGGGGATACTCCTTTGATTACTCCGGCTACCATTTTGCAGCTTCTTGAAGTTCACCAGGCTTCCCGGGCGAGGGCTACGGTACTTACCGCCAGCCTGCTTGATTCCACGGGGTACGGGCGTGTAATCCGGGAGGAAAAAGGGAAAGTAATCAGAATCGTAGAGCATAAGGACGCTACGCCTGATGAACTGGCGATCAGAGAAATTAACACGGGAATTTACTGTTTTTCCGGGGAAGGACTTTTTACAGCCTTGGCAGAGATTAAAACGGAGAATGTACAGAAAGAATATTACTTGACGGACCTCATTGAAAAATATGTAAAGGCCGGCTTGCCGGTGGCTGCCTGTGAGGTACGGGATGCTACGGAAATCCTGGGAATTAATGATCGTTGCCAGATGGCAGAAGTAGAAGCAATCTTGCGCCGCCGCATTTTGAGTGAGTTGATGCTTTCGGGAGTTACTGTAGTTGATCCCTCCAGTACCTTTGTTGATCCGGGGGCGGTAATCGGACAGGACAGCATTATTTATCCTTTTACCATTATCGAGGGGAAAAGCACTATTGGACCAAACTGCAGGATTGGGCCGGGAGTGCGCCTTGTTGAGGCGCAGGTGGGTGAAGGAGTATCGATAGCCAATTCAGTGGTGTTGGAAAGTATGATCGGGGACTATTGTACGATAGGTCCTTTTGCATATATCAGACCGGGTTGTATCTTGGAACAAGGTGTAAAGGCAGGTGATTTTGTGGAGCTTAAGAAAGCGACGGTTGGCAAGAACAGTAAGGTGCCTCATTTAAGTTATCTAGGAGACGCAACGGTAGGCTCTGGTGTAAACGTTGGGGCAGGAACTATAACCTGTAATTATGATGGTGTGTATAAATGGCCCACCCGTATTGGGGATGGGGCTTTTATCGGTAGTAATACCAATCTGGTGGCTCCTGTGGAGGTGGGAGTGGGGGCGGTGGTTGCTGCTGGTTCTACGATTACCAGGGATGTGCCTGCTGGCGCTCTGGGTGTTGCCCGGGGCCGCCAGCGCAATGTCGAAGGATATAGCAAGCGCAGAAAAATAGTAGCAAAAGAGGACTTAAAGGACAGGTAAAGTTAAAAGCTAAAGAGACTTTTAAAACAATGCTTTTGAAGTGGGTTTATGGTTTTTAGATTATGAAAGATGAGAGGATGTGAGTTTACAGTTGCCTTTAAGTAAAAGGCTAAAAATTTTTACTGGTAACGCCAACCCCGAGTTGGCTGAGGAAATTGTTCAATACCTGGGAGTAACCCTTGGTGAGTCAAAGGTTATCCGTTTCTCCGATGGAGAGGTGCACGTAAAAATAAATGAAAGCGTACGTGGGGCAGACGCCTTCGTTGTCCAGCCCACCTCGCAGCCGGTGAACGAACACCTGATGGAGTTATTGATCATAGTGGATGCCCTGCGCAGAGCATCAGCCAAAAGAATTACTGCTGTTCTTCCTTATTATGGTTACGCCCGCCAGGATCGAAAAACGAGGGCGCGCGATCCGATTACCGCTAAACTGGTGGCCAACCTGATCACGGCCAGCGGTGCTCGCCGGGTGCTGACTATGGACCTGCATGCCGGGCAGATTCAGGGGTTCTTTGATATTCCTGTGGACCACCTGCCTGGGGTACCGATTCTTGCTCAATATTTTATCCAACATAAACTGGATAATGTAGTAGTGGTTTCTCCCGACCTGGGTGGTGTTATCAGGGCAAGAGAATTAGCGGAACGAATTGGTGCGCCCATTGCGATTATTGATAAGCGCCGGCCGGAACCAAACGTGGCCGAGATCATGAATATTGTAGGTGATGTAAAAAACAAAACGGTAATTATTATTGATGATATGATTGATACGGCAGGTACTATTACCCAGGGTGCAGAGGCGCTGAAACAATGGGGGGCAAAGGATATTTACGTATGTTGTACTCATCCGGTGCTCAGTGGCCAGGCTGTCCAGCGTTTGGAAAAGGCTCAAGTTAAAGAAGTAATAGTTACCAACACTATTCCTTTGTCTGCTGAGAAAAGGCTGAAAAAGATCAAGGTCCTTTCGGTGGCGCCTCTTTTAGGTGAGGCGATTATCCGGATTCATGAGGATCTTTCAGTAAGCAAATTGTTTGATTAACAATGTTACGGGCGGCACACCTGGTATGTTCTTAAAGTGCGGGTGGTGATTTTTCGTCAGTAGTATTTTCCTCGAGAATTACTGTTACTTGAGGACTTTCCGAGGTCTTGTTTACCTCCTCTGCCGGTATTGCTTGGGAGAGATCGTTTGTTCTGCGTTTAAAAGGCCAGTTGATGGTGGAACCCAGTTCGCGACTTTTGTTAAGAGCGGAAGACCAGGCATGGTTAGCTTTACTCCTGACGGTTCGCATGGTTTCCTGGATGCCGCCTTCTATTTTGATTATGTTGTTTAGAGAATCGTTAGTGCAGACAGTAACTTGTTTGCCAAGAGTGCGGATGAACCCGGAATCCAGGAATGCCTTGCTATCCATGAAGTTGTTTAAAATTCCCGTTGATAATTCCAGGCCAACGATGTTGCCGCTTTGAATGTCTACAAAGTATTCATCTACCTGACCCAGGATGGCGCCATTTTCCGATATTATGCGTGAACCTGTAATGTTTATCTTGTCTTTAGTGAATTTTACCATATCCGGCAGGGTAGCTCCCTTTTGGATGATGTTGCTGCGTTCAATGGTCACAGCGTTTTCTCCAATGCTATGGATACGGCTGAAGGGGACAAACTTTTGTTCTTTAAACCATCCTTTTTCCTCTATAATTAGGGCAGCCACAGCTTTGCTGGCCGGATCTATTACTAATCCCTTAACCCTGCCAATTTGTTGACCTTCTTCCAGGCTGAAGACCGGCAGGTTTAACAAGTGTTTGCTTTTGCGCATGACTTGCATCCCTCCCTTAAAAAAATGAGACAGTTGTTCCTGCCTTAATGATATGCGCGTTGAGATAATTATATGCATTTGCAGGGGGAGAAAAATGGTTTTAATCGTCGGCCTGGGAAACCCCGGCGCTTATTATGCAAGGACCCGTCATAATATAGGTTTTCGGGTAATAGACCGGCTGGCCTCCGGAATTTATGTGACCAACTGGAGATTACAATGTAAAGCCCTGGTTGGAAGCGCTGATTTATCAGAAGAGAAGGTTATTTTAGCCAAGCCGCAAACGTATATGAACAGAAGTGGAGAGGCAGTAAAAGCTCTTTTAAAGTGTTATGGCCTGGCGAATTTTGACCTGATTGTGATCTGTGATGATTTGGATCTGCCGCCGGGGCAGTTGCGCATCCGGAAGAAGGGTAGTGACGGCGGTCACCAGGGTCTCAAGTCTGTAATCGAAATGATCGGGAGCAAGGAATTTATTCGTATTCGTGTCGGCATTGGCCGCCCGGCGGAGCCTGAAACAGATGTGACGGACTGGGTATTAGGCCGTTTTTCTATTGGGGAAGAACCGGTTGTTGAACAGGTTATAGAAAAAGCTGCCCGGGCAGTGCAGGTAGTTGTAACGGACGGGGTAGAAAAAGCAATGAACTGGTTCAATTAAGAAAGGAGCTTTTTGCGATGTCCGGGGGGCCAGGCAGCACAAGCGTTGAACGGAACACAAAAAAAGAAAACAGGTAAAGACTCCCATGGTAAAATAGTAATTGAAGAAAACACTATTTAGGGAGGCTTACCTTTAGTAAGTATGGGCGTTTCCGCCCATACTCCTAGACGGAACCGTACGTGCCCTATTAAGGCATACGGCTCTTCACATCATATTTAATCATCTATAGACCCATTTTCCGCACTTAGCCTAAAGTTATTTAATCAAGACACCAACTCAATTTAAAAAACATCCGGTGGACCAAGTTGCAAAGCTTCCATAATCTGTTTCATTAATGATGATACATTGCCAATCTGCTGTACGGTCTTGTTTTTTTTCTGGTCCCTGGAGTAACCGAAAGTGATTATGTCGCTTTCTTCGTAATTTCCCTCAAAATAGAAGGAGGTAGTGTCCCAGAGTATCTGCCGGGGTTTGATCTGAAAACGAGTTAGCACTTTTAGAACAATATTATCTTCAATAAAATTATCCACAGGGGGATAACTTTTCCGGGAAAATATCCACAGCCCAGAAATGTGGACAACGGGATAAGTGTACCCGTTTTTATGGTAAATTAAGGTGAGTGATTGATTCAATAGAAAACATGGCATTATTTAATGTAAATTCTTCTCAAATTACCCATTGAGAATGCTTGATCAATGACTAAAAAGCCGAAAAAAACTTACAAAGCAAAAAG
>DFZP01000078.1:0-6961 GCA_002382125.1 Firmicutes bacterium UBA4053 | reverse complement strand
CTTTTTTTGCCCCGGATGGTAGCGTTCCTTTTCACTATAAATACTCCCGCAGTATGGCTGCCGGTACATGCCCAATTCTTTTGAACGAAGAGTTGCTTCTTTGAAACCGGGACGAAAGTCTACGTAGTAAAAAGGTATGTTGTATTCTTCGCCTGTGGCCTTTCCTGTGTCCCGAATCAGATCGTGTTTCTGAAAAGGGCTGACCAAAAGGGTGGTAGTAAAGGCGTCAAAGCCGCCTTTTAAGGCCACCTGCGCCGTCCGGCGCAGTCGCAAGAGGTAACAAAAACGGCAGCGTATGGCTTCCCTGTAAATTACTTCCCGAAGAAACTCTTCCAATTGGTAGCCTTCGTCAACGATCAACTTTAAACCTGCCTGCCTGGCATATTTTTCCAGAGTTTCTTTGCGCTTGAGCCATTCCGTAAAAGGGTGAATATTGGGATTAAAAAAATAGCCTTGAATATCCAGCCCTTTTTCTTTAAGATGCTCTATCGGATAAATGGAGCATGGAGCACAACAGATATGCAAAAGCAAGCGCATCCGGTTGCCGTACACCTCCCAATATCGGATGTCAGTCGTCGGATATCGGATGTCAGATCACTAGCCACCACCAATATAGCGTACCACCTGTAAGGTGTCAATAAAAACAAGAAAAGCAAAACATACGATTTTGATCTTACTTTTAATATCAGATCATAGTAAAATTTAACCAAGAAATTGTGTCTGGCATACATGGGTGGTTAACAAGAAAATAGTCTTCCATCAATTTTCATTTCTGCAACAGCTTCTTTAGACAGTTTCTTTGGATAATTTACCTCGCCCCGGTATCGCCGTCACAAGCCCGGCCACGCCAATCAGGGCAGCAAAAAACATCACCCCTTTATAGCCCCAACACTGGGCCACAGCGCCGCCGATAAAGGGACCAACAACATTGCACAGATTAAGCGTCGACTGAAAAATTCCACTGGCCGTACCTTTTTCTTCCCCACTATTCAGAACAATAATCAAAGCTCCTATGTAAAGACAAGACCAGGACAGGCCCAGGGCAACCTGGACGACAATTAACTGTAGATAATGAGTAGAAAAAACATAAGCTAAAAACACCAGGATCGAAATAATCTGCCCCAAGGCAAAAACTTTTCTTTCATCAAACCTTTCCACATATCGCATAGCAATAAACTGAACACCAAAATTAACACTCCAGAGCATTCCTACCCAGAACTTGTCTGCTCCTAAAGAAGCCAAGTAAAGCGGCAAAATTATCCACACTGCCGCCGCCCCTATATGACGAAGAAAAATGGCTATATACACCCGTGAATTATGCCGGATAATTCCCCAAAAATCAGGAATAATTTTTCTTCCCTGCGATACGTCCTCCTCCAACCTGAAGGATATTAAAAAAGCCAACAGACACAAAGCACAGCTTAGCAAGAATAAAAGATGGTACTCCTTTAGCAAGCCTGCCGTCAGGGAGCCGGCAATCCAGCCCAAAGAACCGTAAGAGCTAAACTTACCCAGGTGACCAAAAGTTTCGTAAACATAAGCCACCAGCGCCGCGGTAACGATACCCAGGGTAAATCCTACAAAGGACCTGCAAAGCATTAAAAATAATATATTATGCGCAAGAAGCTGGGAAAGAAAGGCCAGACTCGCTAACAACAGGCCGCAACGCACCAAAGGCAGCCGGCCGAAAGAATCCGAACGCCACCCGAAAAAAAGCGAAGAAACCAGAAAAGCAGCGCCGTAAGCCGACCCCACCAACCCAATTTCAAAATCAGACGCTCCCATTTGTGCGCCAAGAAGAGGAATAAATATAAGGGATAGTTCGATGGCAAAAAAAAGCAAAAAATTGATGAGGTTGGTTAATAATTCCTGATGATTCTCATCGCCGGCAATTTTTATAGCTTCTTTCAACCTGATACCTTCTTTTGTTTCCCTAAAATATTATCATAAATACATTTTCACGGCAAAGAAAAAATCGCGTAAACTTCAACAAGCAGCGAGGTCATAAATAACATTTATACATAATAATGGTAAATAGCCTCCGGCTTACGGGAATCATTATGTCGAAAAAAAACCTGCCAAAATCCCATCTGTGGATTAAAAACTGTGGATAATGTGGATAAGTCTGTTGATAACCCATGAAAACAGGCCTTTGGATGTGGGTAAATTTTTTCTTCTGTATAAATATGTAAAATATAGTATCTTTCTATCAGGAAAGATGTCGATTCCTCCCTTTAAACTTCATCCGCCTTTTCCTGCAACCGAAGCCAAGGTAACAACATATACCCGCCCTATGCCGGCAGTTAACAGGACGCGGGCACATTCCGAAGCAGTACATCCCGTTGTAAACACATCATCAATTAAAATAACACTCCGGCCAACCGGAAGAACTGAGCAACAAACACCAAAGGCATCTTTTAAATTAGACTGACGCTGTTCACGGGAAAGACCGGTCTGGGGAGGAGTTTCCCTGACTTTATGCAACACGGGTAACAACGGCAGACCTAGTGTTAAGGATACCTGACGTGCCAGCAATTCTGACTGGTTAAATCCTCTTTTCCGCAACCGGCCGCGCGCCAGGGGAACAGGAACCAGGCCTGCTATTTCCACCCGCCGGCAGGTTTCTTCCAACCGGCACAAAGTTGCCAGATCGTCTACCACCTCTGCCATTAAATTACCCAAAGGGCGGGCTAAATAACGCTGCCCGCCAAATTTAAACCGCCATATGGCCTGCTTCAAAATGCCATCGTAAGGTCCTGCCGAGCAGGCCAGAATAAAGTAACAATCCTGCCCCGCACACTCCGGCCAACCGGCAATCTTTTTCTCTGCAATCATTTGCCGGCAGCAACGGCAAATATCCTCTTCCGCACTGGCAGCGCCACACAAAAGGCATAATTGCCGACGTGGGAAAACAAGGTTTAATAAATCCTCCCACCACCTGGAAAAGCCGGATGAAATTCCAGACATGCAAAAACCTGCTTTCATCATAATTCAAGAAGTTACCATCACCCTGTCTTTTCCTGCTTCCTTGGCCTGGTAGAGGGCCTGATCCGCCTTTTTAACCAGGCCCGTAACGCTTAAAGCATGGACGGGATAAACCGCTACCCCCAGGCTTAACCGCACCTGCCTGGGCAGGTTATCTACCTCAAAATAATGAGACCGGACACTCTGCCGCAGATTCTCGGCCACAGCTATAGCTTTCTCCTCACCATGTCCCGGCAACAAGACAATAAACTCTTCCCCGCCATAACGAGCCACCAGGCCAGCTTCACCCACTGCATCCCTGATTAATCGCGCCAGTTCAATCAAGATTTGATCGCCGGTCTGATGACCAAGGCGATCATTTATATTTTTGAAAGAATCCACGTCCAGCATAATCAAACCTAAAGGCAGGCCGGCTTCTTTTGCCCGCCGGTATTCTACGTCAACCCGTTGAAAAAAGTAACGATGATTATAAATACCGGTCAGCGGATCAGAATTGGCGCTGTTCTCCAGACGCCGCACGAGCAGGACATTAGCTACTGCTATGGCGGCCTGGCCGCCAATAATGGCAAGCGTATGTAAATGATGTTCATCAAAAGCTAAAGGCCGTTTCTCCCCCAGGACAAAGACCCCTGACGTTTCCGTTTCGGCCGTTAAGGGAATAATCAAAAGCGAACGATACACCTGGAATAATCCTGTCTCTTTTTTTAGACGCGGATCTGCCTTTGCATCATAAACTATTTCCGCCTGTCTGTTTTCCATCACCCATCCTATAAAACCCTCGCCCTTTTCTATCGAAGTGCGATAAAGTTGATCCGCAAAAGCACCCGCCGCCCTTGCCGCAGTATAACATTTCTTTTCCTCGGACCATAGGTAGACAACTCCCGTATGATAGGCAATCACGCGGCGGGCTTCTTTCAAAACCAACTCCATGATTTCTTCCACGCTTAACCGTCCACCCAGTTTTTTAGCTACCTGGTAAAGAGCAAAGAGCTCCCTGTTTGCCAATTCTACGTGAATATACAGACGCAAAACAAACTGCACCACCAGCATGGGCAAAAACAACAAAAAAGAACCGGTAATCCCTGTCTGGCTATAGATCATGCTCATTACCACACCAAAAGGCACGCTAAAAAGGTAGGTAAACCCATCCCAGCGCAGGGCATCCATCCATGCCAGCAAGGGATAACGGCGACGCCCGGGCAAAAGGTAAATATAAACCAACAAATGGTTTAAGACAAAATAAGCAACTATGAAGGCCAACAATGGCAAGAGGCCGGCCATCCCAAGGACCTCTGCATGGTATCCGCCGGCTTTGATGAAAAAATAATCTGCAATCAACAGTGCCAGCGCATACTGGCCGGCATTAAAAAGAGCGGCCCGCAAAGGGTTGCCCCGGTTAACTATACCCTGGCTAATTAAAATGGCCAGCGCGCTGATCCAGGCAGCGGGCGCTGGTCCATAAATTAAATATGAAGCAAGCACTACAGAAAAACCACCGGATAACTGCCCCTGGGGGAAAGAAACTGCCAGCCATTCAGCAAGCACCCCCAGGGCAATCATGATCAGGAATTCCCTGCTCAAATCCAGGTCCAGTGCCCCAAACAGGCGGAATAAACTTCCCCAGCCAAAAAAAATAACCAACCAGGTGTACAGGATGTGCCTTGAGCGACTGGCCATCCTCTCTTCACCTCATGTCGACAATATCTATCAGATTGAAACCAGCAGGGAAAAAAGCGACGTCCTCAACAGCTCTTGTCCTTTAAGCAGGCGGGTATCGTAACACCAGACAGTACTTCCCTTTTCCCGGCTCTCGAAGACTGACGCCAGTTCCCAGAACCCTCTTTCTCTTGCGTTAACAACTGTAAAATTCGCTTGCCCCGCTAACAACCGGATCACCTTACCGGTACTGGCAAAGGAGCCGCTGCAATCGATTACCACCACTTCCAGACGGGGCCACAATCTATCCCGCCAGATCAGCAGTTTACGCAAAAACCCCTCGGCTACAGGATCCTGGTTACCCATTATCACCATTAGCCTGAAATGTCTGCTGACTGCATAACGGGTACTGAAGAGCCGTCTGATATTCAATAAAACTGAAATAAACCAGCCGGCGATCAGGAAGAGCAAAACACCAACCAACATATTTTTTCACCCTCTTTTAGCGGTTCCTAATGCCACGATATGCATGATGAAAAAAGAGGGTGAAAAAAAAGCTGATTCTACAATCCGGCATCTTTACGTAAAATTTCTGCTTTATCCGTTCTTTCCCATGGCAGGTCTATGTCCGTCCGGCCAAAGTGACCATAAACAGCAATCCGGCGGTAAATCGGCCGGCGCAAATCAAGAACCTTAATAATTGCACCCGGACGCAGGTCAAAATGCCAATGAATCAGCTCCACCAGTTTATCGTCACTTATCTTACCTGTTCCGAAGGTATCTACCATTATGGAAACTGGTCTGGCCACACCAATAGCATAAGCCACCTGCAATTCACACTTATCCGCCAGCCCGGCAGCCACAATGTTTTTGGCCACATAGCGGGCGGCATAACTGGCCGAACGGTCCACTTTGGTAGGATCTTTGCCGGAAAAACAGCCGCCGCCGTGCCGGGCCATACCACCATAAGTGTCTACGATGATCTTTCTACCCGTCAAACCAGTATCTCCCTGCGGCCCACCAACAACAAAACGGCCCGTAGGATTGATCAGGTAGCGGGTTGTAGAATTAATAAATTCAGGTGGCACCACAGCACGTACCACCTTCTCAATAACATCTTTCCTGATGACATTCAGTTCCACCCGGGGGTGATGTTGAGTAGAAATAATTACTGTATCCAACCGTACAGGCTTACCGTTATCATACTCCACCGTAACCTGCACTTTACCATCCGGGCGCAGGTAGGGTATTTCCCTTGTCCGCCGCACGGTGGCCAGACGCTGGGCCAACTTGTGAGCCAGGGCAATTGTCAACGGCATCATTTCCCTGGTCTCGTTAGTGGCGTAGCCAAACATCATTCCCTGATCTCCTGCTCCCAGAGCATCGATCTCCGCATCGTTCATCTCGCCGGAACGGGCTTCCAGTGATTTATCCACCCCTATCGCAATGTCCGGAGATTGTTCGTCGATGGAAGTAATAACCGAGCAGGTATCGCAGTCAAAACCAAATTTCGCTCGCGTATAACCAATTTCACGCACCGTTCCCCTAACCACCCTGGGAATATCAACATAACAATTAGTGGTAATTTCCCCTGCCACCATTACCAGGCCAGTAGTCACCAGCGTTTCGCAAGCCACCCGGGCGAAGGGATCACTGGTAAGAATTTCATCTAAAATGGCATCAGAAATTTGATCCGCCACCTTATCAGGATGCCCTTCCGTTACCGACTCTGAAGTAAATAATTGTTTGGCTATCCGAATTACCTCCTGAAAACCAGAAACCCCCTGTCTTATAAGCAGATAAGACCTCCCTTGGCGGTCGGTCTAATTCATGCGTCAATGGGGAAAACTGGTCGAAAATCCACGTTTATTTTAACAAACGATAACACGCCTGTCAAACCCTAAAAACAGGCCAAAAAAAGCAAACGGCGCTTTTCGCCAGGCGCCACTTTAAAGATCATGCCGTTGTCTTTATTGTCAGCCTGCCCAACCGTTTAACTCCACCAGCACAGCATCTTTTCCAAACTTTTTAACTGCCTCCCACGGTACTAAAACATCCTTGCCGGCCGAAAAAAGCCAGAGCCGGCGCGGTCCTTGCAAAACCAGGGCTTCTACCGTCCCTTTTTCCAGATTAATCTGTATATCCTTTACCGGCCCCAGTTTCGAACCGTCTACCACATTAATAATATCCCGCCTGTTCAACTCTGAAACCTTAAACAAGTCTTTCACCTCCTGCACCTTTATCATATGCCGAAAGACCCCCGAAGGTGAGTAATGTCAAGGGGACAGGTACATTGACAAGGTCCTCTTCAAGAAAATTT